>JBGPYM010000154.1:0-7588 GCA_041493205.1 Bacteroidota bacterium | reverse complement strand
GGAGGTTGAGGCTGATGCCGTTGTCGATGACGATGAGACACGTCCACCGATGAAGGGTTGAGGTCGTCCTGGGGAGAGTTGAATGAACATTCTTAATGCTATCGGAAACACCTCGATTGCCCGGCTTCGCAATGTCGTTCCACCCGATTGTGCGGAAATCCTTGTGAAGCTTGAGTGGGAGAACCCCACCGGCAGCATCAAGGATCGGATGGCACATGCGGTGATTGCGAGTGCGGAGGGGGACGGTCGACTCAAGCCCGGAGATACTGTCGTCGAGTACACGGGCGGCAGTACAGGAACTTCACTTGCTTTTGTTTGCGCTGCCAGTGGATACCCGATCAAGATCGTCAGCTCCGACGCGTTCAGCCGGGAGAAGCTCGATCACATGGCTGCTCTTGGTGCTGAGCTGACGCTTGTCCCCAGCGAAGGTGGCCTCACCACTAAGAAGCTGATTCTGGATATGATTGAGGTTGCCCGAGGGTTGAGCAAGGAGCCGCACACCTACTGGACCGACCAGCTCAACAACCACGACAGTATCGCCGGCTACGAACAGTTGGGTGAGGAGATTTGGGCTCAGACTGGGGGAGAAATTGACGCTTTCGTCCACTGCGTGGGGACGGCGGCATCATTACGCGGAGTTGCCTCTGTGCTGAAGCGACACAAACCAGAGATCAAAATCGTTGCTGTCGAGCCGGCAGAATCCTCCGTTTTGCTGGGCGGAAAGGCGGGCCCCCACAAGATTGAGGGAGTCGGGATCGGCTATGTTCCTCCACTCTGGGACCCTGCTCTCGTGGACGAGATACTGCCCGTCCGGACTGATGACGCAAAGAACATGGCGAGACGCCTGGCGCGGGAGGAGGCTCTCTTTGCGGGGACATCTTCAGGAGCAAATGTCATTGCCGCGATTCAAGTCGCGGAACGGCTCGGGCATGGCGCCAAAGTCGTCACACTGATGGCCGACTCAGGGCTCAAGTACCTAAGCACCGATGTGTACCGAAAGAAGTAACGTGGTCATGAGGTTTCAAAACAGGGGATGATGTGAAACATTTCCTCGTTGCTGCATCCATCGGCATCGTATTCTCTGGCTGTTCTACGACGGCCCACCTCTCCTCGCCCCTGGAAGCTAACCGAAAAGTCGGCGGGAGCTCTGCAACAGTGAATATGCGTTCCGGTGCAACCTTCGATGGCGTGCAATATGTGTTCGGTCAGGATTCCACGTTTGTTTTTCCCCAGGATTCTTCCCAGTTGCTGGATTCGACTCAGAATGTTCAAGTCCAAATCGGCCCGGGGCGGGTGGCCCTTGCAAATCGGAACTGGGACAAAGCTTTGGACCATGCAAAGCAGGCAATGAAGATTGATACCGCAAACGTGCCGTCACATTACATTGCTGCGGTGGCCGAGCGCGAAATGGGAGCCGGCTTATTGAGTCGAAATACCCGCTGGCAATCCTCCCGGCGGAATTTTGAATGGGTGGTCAGGCATGATTCATCGTTCGAAGACGTCCTGTACCAGTATGCACTCCTGGAGAGATATGACAACAATCAGAATCACGCACTCGAGCTCGCCCGCGCACAGATAGAAAGCAAGCCCGACCTCGTTGGTCCACAGCTCGGGTTGTACAAACTGTACAGATACTGGATGTCTGTGCAGGACTCAGCGGAATTCATGGGGTGGGTCAGAAATCAGCAGGGTGATTTACCGGAATTCTTTATTGCTGAATCTTACCGCAGGAGCGGGAATTTCGCATCAGCGGAGTCGCTTTTGACGGATTTGATGAGCCGTCAGGTATCGGTCTCCCCCCAGGCAATCCGACTTGCACTTTCCCGGCTCCGGTTCAAAAAGGGCGATCGGGCGGGTGCGGAGGCGGAATACTGGCGAGCTGTGCACGGACTCCAGTCGGAACTTGGTGCAGCCATCCTCTTCGAAGACCTCAAGTATATCGTTTCGGATGCAGAGCTCGACACCTATCAGGGGCTTTCCAAAACAAAATCAAAACAGGAATTCATCCGGAATTTCTGGAATTTCAGAAATCCATCTCTGGCGCTCAAGACCAATTTACGGCTCCAGGAGCATATCCGGCGATGCCTCGTGGCCGAGGAGCGGTACGAATACTATGGCTTCAGGACCCGGTTCAACAATCCCGACTGGCTTCATGAGCTTACGTTTCCAAGGGCATTCTCCCTGAATAATGAGTTCAACGATATGGGGCTGATTTACCTCCGGCATGGAGAACCGGATGACATCTTGCGGGTGTCTCCCAATGTCTTTGAAATCATAGAGGATCTTCAAAACCCGATCAAAGAACTGAACCCTCGAATCCCCTGGATGAGACCCCCCGCTCCCACGAGGTCAGAGGGGAAACCATGGCTGGACATCAAAAATGAAATCGATGCAAGGCAAGCTGAAGGTTTGCAGCCAATGTCAGGACAATTGGATCCCAGTGAGTCATGGCTCTACAACGCAACGGGAGATTCCCCTAAATTGATATTCTATTTTCAGAAACACAATTCGGCAGGAAACAACTGGCGCTTGACCCCGAGCCCGGCGTCCGAATACATGATGAATGAGCTCTTGGAGTGGGATGTAAAATATCAGCGATTCTTTACAGAACGGGAACTCACCCGAACTATTGTCCAGGACCAGGTCAAAGCTGCCGAGAAGGTGGATGTCGACTACGCGCTCTCAACGGAAAAGCAGACATGGGAGAAGACCACCGATGCGTTTCGCTTCCCTCATTCGATCGATGTGTTTCGGGCTCCCGATGGAAAGGCGCTCCTGGACATCAGCTATGCAATCCCCCTTGCTCCGTTAGCCCGCCATCTCTCCGACACCGTGCAGTCTCTCCCCGTCGAAATCGGTGTTTCCCTGATCGATTCGCACTCTCAAAAGACGGACTCGCAACTCGACACTGTCCTTCTCGGTCTTTCACACACGAGGACCGGCGTTGTTGTCGATCTCGCCCGGTATACGGTCCCGCCTGATTCGTACTCCGTGTCGATGCACATTCGCCCGCTGCAAGGGAATACGCTCGGAACCTGGCATCAGGCGCTACGTGTGAACGACTACTCTCGGCCCGGTTTGATGGTAAGCTCAATCCAAATCCTGCGCCCTTCGACCGAAAAGGGGTCCGTGATCATCGACGGTGTGAAGGTCACGCAGAGCCCGTTCCGGACACACGTACGTACGGATTCGCTCTACCTGTATTTTCAGATCTATCATCTCGTCCCTGATGCTTTCGGGAGTACCGCGTATAGAACGGAGTGCCTTCTGCTCCCGAAGGATGAGACGGATCTGTCAAAGGGGGATGTGATACACCGGGTGGAGAAAACGGGGAAGGACGAGATGGCTGCTGAATTTTACGCCATTGATGTCCGGTCTGTAAACCCGGGTCGTTACAGGCTGATTGTGAAGATCACCGACCGGAAACGGGTGCAAACCTTGATGGCAGAACGCGATATTGAGATCGTGAAGCCGTGAGTATCTACCGCACCATCATCATCTTCCGCACCTGCGTGAAGGAATTGCCGGAAACACCCTTTGCCTGGAGACGGTAGAAATACACTCCGCTCGACATCCGCCGCCCCGCATTATCCGTCCCATCCCATATTGCCTGAAAAGGTGTTGTCGAAGTGGGCGAATATGCTCCTTCGAGAATCACCCGCACCTCCCGCCCCAGAACATCGTACACTTTCAGAGTGATCGACGCCGCCTCCGGCAGCAGGAATTCAATCTTTGTCCCGGGGTTGAACGGGTTGGGATAATTCTGCCCGAGAGCATAGCTCTGCGGAAGGCCTGGCGGTGGGGGCGGCAATGTGTCGCCGTTCAGATACGCGATCGTCCTCACGGCGTTGACGATCCCCCAGCCGTAGTCGTTGTTTGGCGTAGCAGCTCTGCTCGCCGACTTCTTCATTGCATTGACAATCTGCATCGGCGTTGCAAGGGGATGAGACTTGAGAGCGAGCGCGGCGACTCCTGCAGCCAACGGGCATGAGAATGATGTCCCCTGCATAAACCCAATGCTGGTCGACGAAAATACATCCGCAACGTAAATGCTCGTACCCTGGGCAACAAGGTCCGGCTTTATCCTCCCGTCGGATGTCGGACCGTAGGAACTGAAATATGCGATGCTCCCGTCGTGATTGACCGCACCAACCGTAAGCACGCTGTCGCCATCAGCCGGAGCGTTGAGAGTGTTCGGAAGGCCTGCCCGATCGAAGCGGTCATTCCCGGCCGAATTGACGACGATGATCCCTTTCCCGACCGCAAGGTCAGCCGCTTTCGTAATCAGGGTCGTGTTTCCGTCCATATCCTGCCATGTCCAGTCGGGGTATGGCGGAATATGAGTTAAGTAGCCGAGAGAAGTGCTCGTAACCTGTACACCAAGACTGTCGGCCCATTCGATTGCCCGGATCCAGTTGTCCTCCTCGATCGGGGAGTCAAGGACGCTGTCGTTTTCGGTTCGTGCGAGGATGAACGAAGCTCCGTACGCCGGCCCGATGATATTTCCGGGATAATATCCGGCAAGCGTTGAGAGCGTGTTGATTCCATGCCTGCCAAAATTGACGATATCTGGATTGAGAGGAATGACGCTCACTTTATGATCCACAAAATCGTACGTGCCAATAATGCGGCTCCGGAGCGAATCGAAAGCCTGGTGGGCCAACAGCCTGAACCCATTGTCAAATACGCCGATAATAATCCCCTGCGCACTGTTCCCGGAATCGTGCACCGCTGGGATGTTTTCGAGACTGACCTGTGCAAACGAAGGTCCGTAATCAAGCGAGTTCGAAGCATTAGTCCGAGAAAGGGGGGTCGGTGGGGCGGCAACGGCTTGCTCGAGCCGTTCCCTGTCTCCGGGTCTGCCCTGCCTGTAAACAAGGTCAATCCCGCGCACAAACGGGAGGGCTTCAATCGCGGGAATCTGTTCCGGGGTGGCCATGACGCTCACGCCGTTGAACCATTTGGATGACTGCCTGATAGTCAGCACTAGAGGCACGACCGCGGCCACATACGATGGCTCGAGTGGGAGATCGGTTTCGTCGATGAGCTGATCGGCGGGACGCACTTTTGCGCGGCGATCCAGGGATCGCTGGGTCACTACCTCGAGCGGTTGCGAAGCACGCTGGAGTCCCCTGTTTCCTTTGTCGGTAAAGAAGACCCAGAGCATCACCGGGCCCTGCGCCGGCGTTGCGCGGAGTGTTTCAGCAAGACGGGGAGTCGTTTTTACGCCGCCGTAGCTCGCGACGACAACGAAAATGATGGCACAGCCGATGAGCCCAGCCAGTTTCATTCACGATCCATGCTAAGTGAGAGAGAGTTTCATATTATAGATATCAATGGCCCCAGAATCAACCGGGATGCGCCGGGCTGGCAACCGTTATATTGAATCAGACTGGTGAAATGCGTAGCTTCTTCCCATGGAAACTTCCGGCAAGAACGCAGACCTTTCGCTGAACTACGATATCGTCCGGAAACTGCTCGTCGGCTTCCTCCGCGATGAAACGCATAACGCCGGATTTAGCCGGGGTGTCGTCGGTCTCTCGGGCGGTGTCGATTCGGCCGTGACGGCCACTCTTGCCGCAGAAGCCTTCGGGCCGGCAAATCTCCGTGCCGTCCTGATGCCGTACAAGACCAGCAGTCCCGAAAGCCTTGCAGATGCCAGCACAGTCGCCAAAGCCCTCGGGATCCAGACGGAAACCGTGGACATCTCTCCCATGGTGGATGCCGCACGCGCTGCCGACGGCACCATGGACAATGTCCGGGCGGGTAATATCATGGCCCGGCAACGAATGATCGTCCTGTACGACGTCTCGGCTAGGGACAAGGGGCTGGTCCTCGGAACAAGCAACAAAACAGAGTCCCTTCTCGGCTACGGGACATTGTATGGCGACATGGCCTGCGCAATCAATCCCCTGGGGGACCTCTATAAGACGCAGGTGTGGCAGCTCGCCGCACACCTGGGGGTTCCGCAGGGTGTCATCGACAAAAAACCGTCGGCGGATCTGTGGCAGGGGCAGACTGACGAAGGGGAGCTTGGGTTCACCTACCGGGATGTGGACATGCTTTTGTTTAATATGATCGATGAGCGGCGGGGCTTGAAGGAGCTCGTTGCGATGGGGTTTGCGGAGGAGTTCATCCGGCGGGTCCAGCAGCTCGTCCGGCGCAACCAGTTCAAACGGCGGCCGCCGCTGATCGCCAAGGTCTCGCACCGTACGGTCAACGTCGATTTCCGCTACGCCCGCGATTGGGGCATATGAGCGAGGAGATCCAAAAAGGAGCTCTTTACATCGTCAGTACCCCGATCGGCAATCTGGACGACATCACGCTCCGTGCCGTCAGGATTCTTGGTTCTGTCGACCTGATCGCTGCCGAGGATACGCGCAAGACCCGTTTTCTGCTCGACCACCTCGGGATTCAGAAGCCCCTCCTGAGCTACTTCAGCTATAACGAGCAGAAACGAATTCCCGGATTGATGGAGAAGCTCCGCACGGGGTCTTCCGTGGCCGTCGTAACGGATGCCGGCACGCCGGGCATTTCGGACCCGGCATACGCGGTTATACGGAGCGCGCTCGACGGGGGCTTTCCGGTCATTCCGGCCCCAGGTGCAAGCGCTTTGCTGGCGGCGCTGATCCTGAGCGGGCTCCCGACCGACCGGTTTGTCTTCGAGGGTTTTCTCCCCGTCAAAAAGGGGCGGAAGACCAGGTTCGAGGCGCTCGCCGGTGAAGAGCGGACGATGGTCATCTATGAATCGCCCCATCGCATAGAAAAGACTCTCCATGATGTGCTTCAGTACATGGGCGACCGGAAGGTAGCAGTTGCCCGGGAAATCACGAAAAAATTCGAGGAAGTCTTCCGCGGATCCGTGACAGAAGTGTTGAGCCGTATGCGCGGCTCTACAGCGCGCGGAGAATATGTCCTCGTGGTGGCAGGCACGTCGTACCGGGAGACTCCCGACGACGACAGGAGCGAACCGGAATCCTGAACAGACCGCCATGGCAAAGAAACCGATTGCCGCCTCCCGGCTCCGGGAGACGTCCCGTCCCATCCTCTACGAAGTCAACACGCGTGTCCTCCTTCGCGAACTCTTGCCGGAACCCGGGAAAACTGTCACGCTGAAAGGCATCCCCGATGCCCTCCTCGATGAATGGGCATCATGGGGAATCGATGCGGTCTGGTTCATGGGCGTCTGGACACCTGGCCCGCTCGGCATCGGGATAGCCCGTGACCATCCTACACTAAAGGAAGCATACCGGAGCATCCTGCCTGACCTGGAGGAGCGCGATATCGTGGGCTCCCCCTACGCTGTCCATGCGTACCAGGTCGAGCCATCCCTCGGCGGCGACACGGAACTGAAGAAACTCCGCGCCCGCCTCGCGGATCGCGGCCTTGCGCTCATCCTCGACTTCATTCCCAATCACACCGCGCGGGATCACCCCTGGGTCCGTACCCACCCCGAGTATTATGTCGCAGGGAACGATGGGGAGGAGAAGGAGAAACCCGACCACTTCTTCCGGACCGTGACGGATGCGGGTGAACGGACGATCGCCTTCGGGCGCGATCCCGGCTACGCCGGCTGGACCGATACCGC
>JBGPYM010000249.1:0-4455 GCA_041493205.1 Bacteroidota bacterium | reverse complement strand
TCTGGCTTCGCTGGGGAGGAATTTCCCCCTCCTCTATGATCTCCTGTTTACGACACTCCCGTTCTTTAACAAGTTCCGGGCGCCGGAGCAGCTGCTGCACCTTCTGCCTTTCACCACGGGGGTCCTGGCCGCCGCCGGGTACACCGCGCTGGCGGGGGCACTGGAAAAGGGTGCAACGGTCGACCGGGCAAAACTCACGAGGATCCTGCTCGTCATCGGGGGAATCCTCGGGGGATTGCTGCTCATCGCCCTTGCGGCAAAGAACGGGCTGTTCGACACTCTTTCCGGTTCGATGTTTCTGAAGGATGGCGAGGCGGCAGAATTCCGCCAGCGGTACGGGGCACAGGCACAGCAGGCGATGGCACAGGTCAAGAAGATGCGGTTCGACGTCTTCTGGAAGGACTACGTGAAGTTCTCCCTCCTCGCGGTTGCTCTCATCGGGCTGCTGGTCGCATGGCTGCGGGGGAAAGTGCGTGCATGGACATTCGCAACGGGGATTGTGGCGCTCGTCGTGATCGATCTCGCGCTCGTCTCATCGAAATACATCGATCCCAAACCCTCTGCCTCACTGGAACAGGCGTTCCGACCCGACGCAACGGTCGCTTTTCTGCAGAAGCAGCCCGGCTTGTTCCGGGTGTTTCCTCTGGGCCCACAGCTCTTCATGGACAACACCTATGCATATTACGGCCTGCAGTCCGTGGGGGGATACAGTCCGGCCAAGCTGAAAATATATCAGACGATGCTCGATTCCTGCATGTATCAGGGGCCGGACCCCGCGTTTCCGCTCAACATGAGCGTGGTCAACATGCTGAACGTCGAGTATCTGATTGCCCCGGGGATGCTTCCTGAGGGAAAGTTCGAGCCTGTCAACGCGGATCAGACGCGGCGTATCTTCACCTACAGGAACCCCGCACGCCTTCCGCGCGCGTTCTTCGTCGACACGGTCGTCACTGCAACGACGGACTACGCAACGTTCGGGCTCCTGAACGATTCGACGTTCCATCCCGCCCACACCGCGATCATCGCCGCAACGCTGCCGGCGAAGATCGTCCCCGCAGACCCTTCACAACCTCCTCTCATCACGTCGTACAGGTCGCGGGAGATCCGGATCGCGACAGAAACGAAGGGCCCGTCGCTCCTCGTGTTGAGCGAGATCTATTATCCCGCGGGGTGGAAAGCGTTTGTGGATGGGAAGGAAACAGAGATATACCGTACAAATTATCTTCTGCGGTCGGTGTTCGTCCCGGCGGGTACGCACGAATTCGTGTTTTCATTCGATCCGCCCATGTACAGCCTCGGCTGGTCGCTGAGCAACGCTGGTTGGGGCGTCGCAGGAGTCTGCGTGCTTCTCGGACTGCTCAGGCTTCCCGCCGTACGGCAGCGCTTCCGGCGTCCGCACGCGGGTGATGCACCAGCACCTGGTTGACAATGTGGGGAGGCTTGGGTATATTCCGAGGCCCGCGTAGCACGTTGCACGCGACTTAACAAGGAGAACAACACCCATGGCGGACATCTCGTTAGATGCACTCGGAATGGTGGAGACGAAGGGCCTGGTGGGGTCAATAGAGGCCGCAGATGCGATGGTAAAGGCGGCGCGGGTGCAGTTGATCGGCAAGGAAGTGATCGGCGGCGGCTATGTGACAGTCATGGTCCGCGGCGACGTCGGCGCAGTCAAGGCAGCCACCGACGCCGGCGCCGCAGCCGCGCAGCGCGTTGGTGAACTTGTATCAGTCCATGTCATCCCGCGGCCGCATGCAGACGTCGAGATGATACTCCCGAAACGCCCCCCTGCCAAGTAAGCCATGCTTGAATACGCCCTGGGACTGGTTGAAACACGCGGCCTCGTCGGTTCGATCGAGGCCGCGGACGTCATGGTCAAGACCGCCAACGTCCGCCTCCTGGGAACCGAATACATCCGCAACGGTCTTGTCACCGTGCAGATCGCCGGGGAGGTCGCGGCCGTCAAGGCCGCGGTGGATGCCGGGGCCGCCGCCGCGGGACGGGTCGGCCAGCTCGTTGCACACCATGTCATCCCCCGCCCGGCTGACGAGGTGGAGGCCATCCTGCAGCAGCCCCGGTTCAGCGAACCGGCCGACGAGGATGCTGAGGAAGGGCTGGAGGAAGACTTCGATTTTGTGGCCAGCGCGGACGACACCGAGTATCTCTTCCAGCTCGAGGCTATGACGGTCCATCAGCTCCGCACGCTTGCCCGCAAGACCGAGGGGTTGCGGATTCAGGGGAGGGAGATTTCGATGGCCAACAAGGAACTGCTGATTCACGAACTCATGAAAGAGCGGACCGGCAGCTAACCGCCGATGCGCAAGCGCAACCTTCACATCGTGATCATCGCCGCGCTCTTCGGGGTGATGGCCTGGGCATCGGTGAGTCTCCGCGATCAGTATGTCGTCACGGTGGCCGCCCCGTTCATTCTCGAGGACATTCCCGACGGTTGGGCCGTGCGATCCCCCCTTCCGCAGTCGATACAGCTCCGGTTCCGCGGAGACGGCTGGCGCCTCGCCACGATGTTGATCAGCGGTGTCCCCCGCCTGGTGTTTTCCGCTGCAACGCTTCCGCCCGGCAACAAACCGATTACATTCAATGATGTGGCCGAGCGGGTCCTCCTGACCCCCGGCATTCAACTTCTTGACGTCAAGCCCGAGTCTGTCCGCGTCGATCTGGACCGGTCCGCCCGCAGGCGCGTCCCGGTTGTGCTCGACTGCATTGCAAGCTTCCGGGAGGGGTACGGCCAGGTCGGCCCGACGGCTGTCACCCCTGACAGCGTCACGATCACCGGGGCGGAGTCTTTGCTGCGGGGAATCGAAGCCTGGAAGACGGAGCACCGGGCCTTTGAAAGCCTCCGTGCGCCGCTGGACGTTGCGGTCCCGCTGGCGTCTCCGGGGCAGCGCGTGCTCGCATTTTCCTCACCCTCTGTGCGGGTGAGCATTTGGGTGGAACCGTTCGCAGAAAAAGTGTTCCCGGGCATACCGGTCGATGTCACCGGCATGCCGGCGAATCGAGAAGTCATTCTTATCCCTCCGCGCATCGAGCTTGTTGTCCGGGCGGGCATCAAGCAGCTCTCCTCGCTCTCACAATCGGACTTCCGTGTCTCCGCGACCTACGCGCGCATCGCCGCCGATTCCACGGGGGCGGTCGACATGGAGGTTGCCGCTCCTCAAGGCGTGCAGGTGGTCAGCAGGCGGCCGGAGCATATCCAGTACATCGTCCGAAAGAGGCTATGAGACTCTGCATCAACATCGACCATGTCGCAACGTTGCGCGAAGCCCGCGGGGGGATCGAACCCGATCCGGTCACCGCCGCGCAGATTTGTGAACTCGCCGGCGCTGACGGCATCGTCTGTCATCTCCGGGAGGACCGGCGGCACATCAACGACCGGGATCTCCGCATCCTGCGGGAAACAGTGAAAACCAAGCTCGACCTGGAGATGGCGGCAACGGCGGAGATCATCACTATCGCGTGCGACACGGTGCCGGAGCTCGCAACGCTGGTGCCCGAGCGGCGGCAGGAACTGACGACCGAGGGGGGGCTGGATGTACGCGGGCACAAACGGGAAATCCGCGACGCTGTCCGGCGGCTTCAGGAGCGCGACATCGAAGTGAGTCTGTTCATCGATCCGGTCATCGAACAGATCGAGGCCGCGCAGGAAACCGGTGCGGACAAGATTGAGATACACACGGGGGACTATGCGAACGCACGCACCGAGGAAGAGCAGAGACAACGGCTGGAGGTGGTCCGTACCGCGGCGCGTGCAGCGCGGGAGCGCGGCCTCGGGGTTAACGCAGGTCACGGTCTCAACTATCTGAACATCATTCCCTTCCGGGATATCACTGAGATTGAAGAGGTGAGCATCGGTCACGCGATCCTGTCGCGCGCCGTGTTTGTGGGGTTGGAACGTGCCGTAAGGGAAATGCTGACGCTGGTCCGCTAGAGTGGTGTGCCGCTTGCTGCTTCCGGGGCGCAGGGCGCACCCAGAGGAGACTCACCCGCGCTGTTCAAGCTTGCGGATTTCGTCCCGCAAGGCTGCCGCCTTCTCGTAATTCTCCTTCTCGATGGCCTCTTTCAGCTGCTGGTTGAGCAGCTCAAAGCGCGTCACCTTGACCTGGGGTTGCTGCTGTTTCGGTTTCTGCTGCGGAGCGGACGTTCCCTGCTGCTGCTGTTCCTCTTCCTCCTCGTCCGGGACAAATGCCGCCTCATCCATCACACCCGCCGCCACGTATATCTGGACGCCATAGCGGACCGCCAGCGCAATTGCGTCGCTGGGACGCGAATCGATCATCTGGCTGTCGATGTTGAGCTTCGCATAAAACGTGCCGTCACGCAGGTCGTCGATGACGATGTCCGTGAGTTCCGCGCCGAAGGCGGCGATAATGTTCTTCATCAGGTCGTGCGTGAGGGGCCGCGGGGGTTTGATGCCCTCCATCTCCAGCGCGATCGACT
>JBGPYM010000089.1:0-11196 GCA_041493205.1 Bacteroidota bacterium | reverse complement strand
CGGAAGAAGCAGCGCTTCAGGGAATTCGAAGAGCGCCTGGTGGACATCGCCGGGGTCGCAGCGGCGACGCTCGACCACAAGCACATCGAGCTCTCCGCCAACCTGGAGTTTGCCGACGACATCGAATTCGCCCTGGAGCAGGGGTCCGCGGGGATCGGGTTGTTTCGCACGGAGAGCCAGCTCCTCGGCCGGGCCGATTACCCGAGCGAAGAGGATCAGTACGCCGCGTACCAGCACGTGGCCGACCGTGTCTTTCCGAATACCGTCATCTTCCGCGCGTTTGACGTCGGCGGGGACAAAATCTCCCCCGACAGCGAGCATGAAGCAAACCCGTTCCTGGGGTGGCGGGGCATCCGCGTTCTGCTCGACCGTCCCGAACTGTTTCTGGATCAACTCCGGGCAATACTCCGCGCGAGCGCACGGAAGAACGTGCGCATCATGTTCCCGATGGTGTCCACTGTTCAGGAAACGCGCGCGGCCCGTGCGATGGTGGTCCAGGCGCAGCAGGAGCTCACCGCGCGCGGCTGTGCGTACGATCCGGGGATCAAGATCGGCGTCATGATCGAAGTCCCCTCCGCAGCGGTGATGGCGGAACAGATCGCCGCGGAGGTCGATTTTCTGAGCATCGGGACCAACGACCTTGTGCAGTACCTCCTGGCCGTCGACCGGGACAACGCCGCGGTCGCCCGGCTCTACCAGCCGTTCAACCCCGCAGTGATCCGTACGCTTAAGAATATCATCGATGCGGGCCACAAGCGCGGGGTCTGGGTCGGCATGTGCGGCGAGATGGCAGGCGATCCCATGGCGACCGTGTTGCTGGTCGGCCTGGGGATTGACGAGCTGAGCGTGGTCCCGGCCGTTCTGCCGGAGATCAAGAAGATCATCCTCTCGATACGGCAGAAGGACGCGAAGAAGGTTGCAGAGAAGGCCCTGTCACTGACGACCGAGCACGAGATCCACGAGTTTCTATCTACCGCCACACGGGACAAGGTTCCTGAGATCCCGCTGGACATCTGAACGCGCGCACCCCGTACCGAGCAGACTGGAGCACATCATTCATGACATTGCAAGAAATTCACGCAGTTGACCCGGGCGGCATGTACGAGCGCTTGAAAAATTTTCCCGCGCAGGTCCGGGAGGCGGTCGCCATCGGGCGCAGCGCGAAGATCCCCCTCAGGGCGCGGGGGACCGATGCGATTGTCCTCTGCGGCCTGGGGGGATCGGCGATCGCAGGAGACCTCCTGCGCAGCTACCTTGCAGGCGACCTGAAGGTCCCCTTTCTTGTCAATAGGAATTACACGCTGCCGGCCTTCGTCGGCCGCCATACACTCGTTATTATCTCAAGTTACTCCGGAAACACGGAAGAGACCATCGCTGCCCACCGGGAGGCGGTACGCCGCGGGGCGAAGATCCTCTGCATCACGTCGGGTGGAGCGACCGCAGCGCGTGCGCGGAAAACAAGATCGCCCCTGATCCTCGTTCCGGGGGGATCCCCTCCCCGTGCCGCGCTCGGGTATTCGTTCTTCCCGATGCTGATCGCGCTTGCGACGATGGGCTTCATCAAGGACCGCCGCCGCGACATCACGGAGACGGCGGCCCTGCTCGAGGCGCGCGCGAAGGAGTATGCCGACCCGGAGAACGCGTCGAACCCGGCGTTGCTGCTCGCGCGGCAGTTCTGCGGGCGCATCGGAGTGATTTATTCTTCGGCGGAACGATTCGACAGCGTGAACACCCGATGGCGGGGCCAGATCGCCGAAAACGCCAAGTCACTCGTCTTCGGCCACGTGTTACCGGAGATGAACCACAACGAACTGGTCGGCTGGAAGGTCCTGAGGGAACAAATGCGCGAGATCCAGGTGTTATTCCTTCGGGATAAAGGCGACCATCCCCGGGTCCGGGTGCGGATGGACATCACCAAGGGGATCATCGGGGCGTACACGCCGCGGGTGGCGGAGGTCTGGAGTGAAGGATCATCACTGCTTGCCAGGATGTTCTCGTTGATCACCCTCGGAGACTGGGTCAGTCTCTATCTTGCGGTCCTTCACGGCGTCGACCCCACGCCCGTCGAGGTGATCGACACGCTGAAACAGGAACTGGGCAAACTATGACAAAGCAGCAAAAGATCGCCATCGGTGTGGCAATACTGACACTCGCGCTTATCCTGTTCGTCACGGTTTTCCGCAACGGGACCTCCTGGTAGGACCGGTTCGGCGCACCGTGAGTTGCGCTTCCCCCGGGAACCCGGTATCATACCCATTGTCATGACACGCGCCGCCGTACGAACATGCATGCTGATTCTCCTCCTCCTTCCGGGCATCATTCCCGCCCGCGCCCAATTTTTCTGGTTTGGCCGCAATAAGGTCCAGTACACCGACTTCGAGTGGCACGTCCTCAAGACCGAGCACTTCGACATCTACTATTATACTGAGATGAAGGACCTTGCGGAACGCGGGGCGTTCATCGCCGAGGAGAGCTACGCCGTTCTCCAGGAGAAATTCAACCACACCCTGAACACGCGCGTCCCGCTGATCCTCTACAGCACCCACCTTCATTTTGAACAGACCAACACTACCGGGGGCTTCATTCCCGAAGGCGTCGGAGGATTTTTCGAATTCCTGAAGGGGCGCGTCGTCATCCCGGCCGACGGCTCGACGGCACAGTTCCGGCACGTCATCCGCCACGAGCTGGTCCACGTCTTCATGACGAGCAAGGTCACCCGGATTCTCGGCGACCACCGCAAGCCTGTCGACCGGATGCCGCCGCTCTGGTTCACCGAAGGTCTTGCGGAGTACTGGTCCACCGCCTGGGATGCGCAGGCAGAAATGGTCCTGCGCGACATGGTGCTCAATGAAAATGTCGTCGGCCTGAACGACATGGACAGGATATACGGATCGTTCCTCATGTACAAAGAGGGACAGAACGCGCTGCAGTTCATCAGCAAGACGTACGGCGAAGAGAAGATTCTGCTCCTGCTCGACAATTTCTGGAAGGAGTCCTCCTTCAGCGAGGTGTTTAAGATCACCATCGGGAAGAACTACAAGGAATTCGACGAGGAATGGCTTTACGCGTTAAAGAAACAGTACTACCCCCTTCTTGCGGCGCATGACGCGCCGAGCATGGCGACGGTCAACATCGTCAGGGAAGGTTTCAACGCCAAGCCGGTGGTGTTCGAGGCGGACTCCCATCGCACGGTCTACTTCATCGGCAACCGGACCGGCTACCTGGGGATTTATTCCAAGGATCTGGACGAAAAGGACCCCACCGTCCCGGCGGTGAACGTCGTCGAAGGGGAGCAGACGGACGAACTGGAGGCCTTCCATCCATTCCAGAGCCGCATAGACATCTCGCGGTACGGCACGCTTGCCTTCGTCACCAAGAGCGGCGAAAACGACGCACTCCATCTCGCCGATGTCCGCACCGGGGAGGTCAGCCAGACGTTCCGCTTCCGGGACCTGGTGAGCATCGGTTCGACCTCCTGGGCGCCTGATGGCGAGCAGCTGGCGTTCACTGCAATCACCAAGGCGGGTGACAACGACCTGTATTTGTTTACGCCGGCCACCCGCGAGCTCCGCCGGGTGACCAACGACTATTACGACGACCGGGACCCTGCCTGGTCGCCCGACGGAAAGTGGATCGCATTTTCTTCCGACCGGAACCCGTTCGGCATGCACGGGGCGTACAATCTTTTCCTGTACGAAGTGGCGACCGGACGGATCGAGTATCTGACATACGGTCCCTTCTCCACCGGTTCACCGGCATGGTCGAAGGACGGCACGCGGCTGGCGTTTACCTCCGACCTCGACGGGGTGCAGAACATCTGGGTCATGGACATGACCCGGCGCTACCCGGGCGGGATGCGCACCATGACCCGTCTGACCCGGTTCACCACATCGGCGTTCGATCCGACGTGGACCCGGGGCGGGGACCTCGTGTTCGCGACATTTGAAAATCTGAGCTTTCAGCTCAAGTCGGTAAAAAACGTGCAGGCCGTGCTCGACACTTCCACCGACATCCGCATGATCGATCTGCTCGACAAAGAGAGACCGTGGGAGGCCCGTACGGCGCCGGGGGTTTCGGAACTCAAGCGTTTGCGGTACCAGGGCGAGTACAGTCTCGACGTTGCGCAGAGCGCAATTTCCACCGATCCGGTGTTCGGCACGACGGGCGGAGCGGTTGCGGCGCTGAGCGACCTGCTGGGGAACGAGCAGTATTACTTCCTTCTTTATAATACCGCCGAGTCACAGGCGGATTTCCTGTCGAGCTTCAACGTAGCGATCTCCCGGATCTCGATGGGCCAGCGGACGAACTACGCGTACGGCATTTACCGGTTCACAGGGCGGCGCTACGATCTGACGGTCAGGGACGATTTCTTTTTCGAGCGGGTCTACGGAGGATATTTTGCGCTCAGCTACCCGCTCAGCAAGTTCCAGCGCATCGAAACCGGGGTGAGCCTGAGCAGTTCCAGCCGCGAGATCGAGGGGAGCCTGGTGGAACGGCGCGCGCTGCTCCTTTCCAATTCCGTCTCCTTCACGCACGACAATTCGCTCTGGGGCCCCAGCGGGCCGCTGGACGGGACGCGCTTCAACGCGACGGTCGCGTACACTTCCGACGTCCAGTTCTCCAACGTGAATTATTATTCGGTGATCCTCGATTACCGGCACTATCTCCGGCTCGCCACACGGAGCGCCTTCGCTTCCCGGTTCTGGCTCTTCTACAATGACGGGAAGGAGTCGCGGCGGTTCGTGATGGGGGGAAGCTGGGACCTGCGGGGATGGCCGCGGTGGACCATCCGCGGTGAAAAACTGTGGTTGACGAGCCAGGAGCTCCGCTTTCCGTTCATCGACCAGTTTGCCGTGCAGTTTCCTTTCGGCGGCATCAGCTTCTGGTCGATCCGCGGCGCGTTGTACTTCGACGCCGGGAGCGCGTGGGACAAGTCATACACGGAAACCCTGGGGAGCGTGGGCGGGGGGCTCCGGATGAATTTCGGCGGGTTGCTCGTCCTTCGTTACGACATCGGCAAGCGGATCGAGAACAACTTCACGCAGTTTCAGACGGGACTCTACCAGCAGTTCTTTTTCGGATGGGACTTCTGATGCGCGCATTGCCTGTGACTCTTCTGTGTGCACTGGCCTGCGCCGGATGCGGGAACCTCCGGATCGAGCGCAGTCTTCACGAGCAGCCGGGGGACTGGCCCGCGTTTGCCCGCGGTATTGATCATACGGCCACAGCGGGGAATCCGGTGACACCGCCGCTGACCCGCGCATGGAATCAGGACGTCAATGCGGGAGTCGGCAACGGCTCGCCGGTGATCGTGGACAGCGTCGTGTTCGTCGCCACGCTCCGGGGCGATCTGTACGCGATGGCGGCGGGTGACGGGAAGATCATCGGGTGGACGGGGCTCGGCGACGCGATCCAGGGTTCCCCGACAGTCGACGGGAACGTCGCGTTCGTGGCGCTCTCGAGTTCGAAAGAATCCCTTACCGCATTTGACTTGAATGACGGGAAGGCCCGGTGGAAGAGAAATTATGGCGACGTCGAGACTTCCCCTCTGCTCTACCAGGAGCATCTCTTTGTCGGGAATACGGCGGGCACGTTCTACTGTCTTGAGCGTGCAACGGGAGATCAGCGGTGGAAATACGAACTCCCCGCGAACACCCGGATGAAGGGCATCCGTTCCTCCCCGGCCGCAGAGGCGGGGACGGTGGTCTTCGGCGCGGACGACGGATGGCTCACGGCGTTGAACGCGGAGACAGGCGCGCTCCGGTGGAGAGTGGACACGGGTTCGCCGCTGACGGCGGCGCCGCTGATCCGGAACGGGATCATCTACATCGGCAACAGGCAGGGATCGCTTCTGGCAGTCGAACGGGAGACAGGCACCGTCCTGTGGCGGTGTGCGACCGGGGCTCCTGTCGTGGCAAACGCAGTGCCTGCAGGAGACCTGGTTGTGGTCGGGACACTTGCGGGAAAGGCATTCGGCATCCGCGCGAAGGACGGGACGACGGCATGGGTGACCGACCTGGGAGGGCCGGTCAGCGCGGGGGGTGCCGTCGCCGGCACGACAGTGTATGTGGGGACGCTGAAGAAGCAGATCTTTGCGCTCAACGCCCCTGACGGGACGGTGGTCTGGAGAGATTCACTCGACGGGCGCATACGCACGTCACCGGCGCTGGCGCTGGGGAAACTGTTCATTGCAACGGACGAACACACGCTGACTGCGTTTAAGGAAGCACCGCGATGATGGTTCTTGGATTGCTCTGTGCGCTCGGTATTTCGTGGGGAACGATCGGCGATACAACCGCCGGATCGGGAAGAGCTCCGGTCGCCGACTCGGCCGCCGGACCGGTGGGCATCTCACTCACGATTGCCACGGGGCCCGACACGGCGCTCGTGTTCATCGATTCCGTGCAGCGCGGCACGACTCCGTTGACCGTCGACTCCCTTGCGGCCGGGAATCACATCATCCGCCTTGTTCATGCCGACGTGCCGTCATGGCTCACCGGGACGATCCTTGACACGGTGCACTGCGGGCCGGGCGAGCGGCGCACACTCCGGTATTCCTTCGAGCGGCGGGTCCTGATCATCACGGATCCCTCGGGTGCACTGGTCTTCGCGGGGGATTCTTCGCTCGGGACCACGCCGATGGTCTTTGCGCTTCCTCCCGGAGGCATTCCGGGCGGTCTCAGCGCGTCAAAGCAGGGATATGAACGGATGGTGATTCCGTTGCCGCCGGGCCAGGGGGGCATTACGCGCGCGGTGTTGAAAAAACTCTGGCAATCCGACCCGCCGGAGGGGGCTCTGGTGAGGGAGAGCAACGGCGACCGCAGTTCGATCCGGCTGTACGTTGCCGGCGGAATAACCGTCGTCGCCGGCATCGCCGCCGCCTACTTCAAGATCAAAGCCGACAACAGGAACGCTGCGTACCAGGCGAACGGCAGCCCCGCACTGCGCGATGAAACACGCCGGCTGGACACCGCTGCGGGGATTTCGCTCATTGCAACCCAGATCGGCTTCGGTTTTCTCACCTACTTCCTCCTCGCAGACTGACCCGGCGTGCCGCCCGCCGCCCTCCACACCCCGTTTTCCTTGACTTTAATCACACGGGCTCCTATATTGCGGGCATTCTGTTTGTCGCGTCGCAAACTCACCTGTTCCTTCTCCCAAAATCCAGCACAATACCGAGGGAGGTCACTCTGAATTCAGTTGTGAAGGACGAGATCGAATTCCTCAAAAACGTTCCGATTTTGTGCGATCTGGAGCCGATGGACCTCGACACCATTGCGAAGGTCGGCGTCCGGAAGAAGTACAAGAAGGGGAGCATCATCCTCCTCGAAGAGGAAGCGGGAGCGGCGCTCTTCGTGATCGTCTCGGGGAAGGTCAAGATCGTCCGCATGGACGATGACGGTCGCGAAGTGATCCTCTCCATACTCGGCGAGAGCGATTTCTTCGGCGAGATGGCGATCCTGGACGGGCTGGCCCGCTCCGCGAGCGTTGTTGCGATCACAAAATCCGAACTGTTCATGATTCACCGCCGGGATTTCCTGAAATTGCTGCACGATTTCCCTTCGGTCGCCATCGCGCTTCTGAAGGAGCTCACGATGCGGCTGCGGAAGGCGGATGCCCAGATCAAGAGTCTCTCGCTGAAGGACGCTGCAGGGCGTGTCGCCAACGTAGTGCTGCAGCTTGCCGACGACATCGGAAAGATCCGCAAAGGCCGCGTGGAGATCGACGAACTCCCGCTGCAGCAGGACCTCGCCAACATGGCGGGGACGTCGCGCGAAACCATTTCGCGCATGATACACGCTTTCATCCGTGAAGGACACCTGGAGATTGAGCGGGGGAAGCTGATCATCAACGATTACGAGAAGTTCAAGTCTAGGTATCTGTAGGCAGGACCGTCACTCGTTCTTTCTTACCCGGGCCCGTGCTGCATGGATGGTAAAGCGGATCTCCATCTCCACACGTCGTTCTCCGACGGCGCCCTCTCCCCCCGTGAACTCATCGACCGCGCCAGGCTCGCTGGCCTGAGCACGATTGCCATCACCGATCACGATCATACCGGGGCGCTTGACGAGGCATACGACCTCGGCAAGCAGGCGGGCATCGAAGTGATCGCAGGCGTCGAGCTGAGCACAAGCGTCGGCGAGCAGGACGTTCACATCCTCGGGTATTGTTTTGACCACCGGGATGCCGGACTGCAGGAGCACCTGTTGCTGTTCCGCCAGGAGCGCCTCAAGCGTGCGGAACGGATCGTCGGGAAGCTGAACAACCTGCAGATTCCGCTCACGCTCGAGGCGGTTCTGGACCAGGCCGGGACAGGATCGGTGGGACGCCCCCACATCGCCAACGCTCTCGTGGAAGAAGGGCTGACCGGTACGTATCATGAAGCGTTCCTGAAGTACATCGGCTTCGGGAAGCCCGCATACGAAAAGAAGTACCTTGTGACGCCGCGCGACGCCATTGCCATGCTCTCCCGGGCGGGAGGGCTGTCGTTCCTCGCGCATCCGGGATCCGCCATCGACGAAAAACTTCTGCTGGAGCTGATTGCGGCGGGCATTGACGGCATCGAGGTGATACATCCGTCGCACAGCCCGGAGCGCATCGCCCACTACACGGGCATCGTCAACGAGTATTTTCTCCTTGCGAGCGGCGGTTCTGATTTTCATGGCGGGCGGCGGAACGACCGGGAGGCGCTCGGACGCTATGTCGTCCCGACGCTCAACGTGGAGATGATGCGCCGGCGGTTGCAGTCGTAGCTGCGAACAATTTGGGAATTTTCTCATGCACACCATCGAAGGAACACTTTCCGCGCGGGGCCGGTCGTTCGGCATCGTGGTCAGCCGGTTCAACGGCCTCGTCACCGAACAGCTCCTGCAGGGCGCCATGGATTGTCTGCTCCGGCACGGCGCCGACGCGAAAGACATCACCGTCATTCGCTGCCCCGGCTCGTTCGAGATTCCGCAGGTTGCGCTGCGCGTCGCCTCCGGCGGGACCGTCGACGCGGTGGTCTGCCTGGGCTGCGTCATCAGGGGCGAGACGCCCCACTTCGATTACATCGCCGCAGAGGTGACGAAAGGGATCGGCCAGGTGGCACTGCAGACCGGAACGCCGGTCGCCTTCGGCGTCCTCACCACCGACTCCCTTGAGCAGGCGCTCGAGCGCGCCGGTGCAAAGGCGGGAAACAAGGGATGGGATGCCGCGCTGTCGGCGATCGAGCTGGCGGATCTGATGCGACAACTCACCGAAGGGAAGAAAGGCCCGACGAAGTGACGGACACGTGCGCCGGCCGGCGCCGGGGAGTCCGCCTGTTGGAATGACGGACATGACTACGCGGTGGTGGCGACTCTGCGCGTTCCTCCTGATCGCTTCCTGCACGGCGGGTGCCGGCACGGGGACGTGGAAAAACTTCACGTCGATGAAGGACGTGCGTGGGATCGCCCGCAGTGGAAATATGCTGTGGGCCGCGACGAGCGGCGGCCTCTTCCGCTGGGACACAGGGACGGGCCAGTATCTTCGCTTTACCAATGCCGACGGGCTGCAGAGCATCGACCTGACCGCCGCGGGTGTTGACGCCGCGGGCGATGTCTGGGCGGGCTCTTCCGACGGCCTCCTGTATCTGTACTCTCCTGCAAACGGTTCTCTCCTTACTATTACCGATATCGCGACGTTCCCGGGGCAGACCCAGAAGAAGATCAATGCCCTGACGCCGGCAGGCGACACGGTGCTGATCAGCTCCGATTTCGGCCTGAGCGTGTACCGGCGTGCGCGGCGGGAATTCGGCGACACGTTCACGAAATTCGGCTCCTACCCGTCCAATGTCCGGGTTGCCGTTTCGGGAGCGATCGTGAGCGGCGGGCGTATCTGGGCTTCGGTGTCCGACGGCCTCGTCACGCACCGCGTTGCCTCGGCGAGCCTGGCGAGTCCGAATCTCCTTGAGCCGACGGCATGGACGCTTTACCCGGTCGGCAGCCCCGGGAGCATTCCGCTCGGGTTGGCGGAGTTCCAGGGGCGCGTGTATGCCGGCACAACCGCCGGGGTGTACTGGTTCGACGGCAGTGTGTGGCAGTCCGTAGCAACACTCTCGGGCAAGTCGATCATCGGCATCAGCGCAACTGCATCCGTCCTCACCGTCTGCACCGCCGCCGGCGAGGTGTGGACGGTCGACCCGGCGAACAGCGCACAGCTTTACGGCGCCGCCCTGCCGTACGTGCCGACCTCGGTCACGACGTCCGCCAGCGGCACACCGGTGATCGGATCCCTCGCAGGGGGCATCCTCACGTATGCGGGGAGCTGGACGGGGCATTTTCCCGACGGACCCAACGCCAATGCGTTTATCAATGTCGTTGTCGATCCCGGCGGGTCGATCTGGGGGGCTTCGGGCGAAAGTTCGGGAAAAGGCGTCTACAAGTTTGACGGGACGCGCTGGCGTTCGTTCACGATGAGCAACAGTCCGCTTCCGGCCGATGAAGTCTACCGCGTGTCCGTCGGGTGCAACGGGTCTGTCTGGGCGAGCCTGTACGGGCGGGGAATCGTGGAGATCCCGGCCGGGGCAACCGCCATCGACTCAAACAGGGTTTACGGCACGAATGTCGGGATGGTCGGGATCACTGCAGACCCCTCATTCGTCGTCACGAGCAGCGTTGCATGCGACAGCCGGGGGAATGTCTGGACGTCCATCGTTCTTGCTGCTGACCGCAATGTGCTCGCGGTGCGCAGCGCGGGGGGGGTCTGGCGAACACTTCCCCTGTACGTCGGCGGTTCAAAGGTCGGAACGCTCATGGACAGGCCGGTCGACCGGTGTCTGGCGGTTGATGCTTCCGACAACCTCTGGGCGATCGTCAGGGATCCAGGCCAGAAAGGGATTGTTTCGCTCGGCAACCGCGGGGCGATCGACAGTGTCGCCGCGGTCCACATTACTTCGGCGAACGGCCTCCCGAGCGACGACGTAAAGACCATTGTCGTCGACAAGGAAAATGACATCTGGGTGGGGACGGACAGGGGAATCGCAATTATTCTCGACCCGAACAACCCGACCCGCCAGGGGGGGATTGCGGCATACAAGCCCTTGCCGGGGGTTGTCATCAATACAATAGCCGTTGACCCCCTGAATCAGAAATGGATTGGTACAACGGAGGGGGCGGTGCTTTACTCCCCCGACGGGACCCAGCAACTCGCCGCCTACACGGTGGAAAACACAGG
>JBGPYM010000112.1:0-9521 GCA_041493205.1 Bacteroidota bacterium | reverse complement strand
GAGGTTCTTCGCGATTCCCTGACCCGACTGACCAAGATTCTTGGTGGCGTCGAGCAGACGATTGAAGTTGAACTGCGCCACGGTGCCCGACGAAAAGGCGCCCAGTGCAAGGCCGGCCATCAGAGCGTAGATGCGCATGGCTCGTTACTCATTGCTGCGGCGGCGCAGTGGATGCCGGCGCAGGCAAATAATCGATTGTCTGCTTCTTCATCTGCGGATTTTCGGCGGCGAATTTTTCAGCCTCGGCCTTCGAGGCGCTGAAACCGGCAAGCTTCTGCAGCTCCGCGGGATTGGGCTTGGCGTTGCGGATCTGCTCCTTGTCGAGGCCGCGCACGCCGGTCGCCACCGCGGTGCCCGAGGAGCCGGTGCGGGCGATGTTGAACAGCGATTTCACGCCCGAATCGCCGCCGGGCTGCTCCGCGCCCGTGCCCATGCGGACCGAGAGCATGCGCACCCAGCCGGCGATGGTTCCGGACGCCGCGCCGGGTTCGATCTGCATCCAGCCGCCCTCGCGTCTTAGCACCTTGACCGGGGATTTCTCCGGCAGCGTGCCGACCGTTGCGGCGTCGCTGAAGGGCTCCTTCTTCACTTCGGTCCGGCGTATGGCGAAGCCGGTCTCCTGCGCCCCGGCTTGCGCCGGGCCCAGAGCCAGCAACACAATGATCAGGCAAATTCTCACGCGGATTTCGGTCTCGGCTCGAACAGTTCGACTTCCTGCGCCCGGCCCTTGACCTTGTAGCGTCCGCGCGAGGTGAATTCGAATGAATTATGACATGCTTCCACCGTATCGCTGGAGACCAGAATGCGCGATTTGGCGTCCTTCGTCAGCCCTTCGATGCGGCTCGCAAGGTTCACGGCGTCACCGATGGCGGTGTAGTCGAGCTTTTGTTCGGCGCCGATGAAACCCACCACCGCGGTGCCGGAGTGGATGCCGATGCCGACATCGAAATCCCGGCCGGCCTCGCCGAGATCTTCCTTGAACGACTTCAGCACCTGCTCCATCTCGAGCGCCGCCGCGACCGCGTGTTCGGCGTGCCGGGGATCGTCGAGCGGCGCGCCCCAGAACGCCATGATGCAGTCGCCGATGAATTTGTCGAGCGTGCCGCCGTGGCGGAACACCACGTCCACCTGGCGCGAGAAATAACGGTTGAGCAGGCTCACGATTTCCTGCGGCGGGCGCGTCTCCGATAGCGTGGTGAAACCGCGAATGTCGGAAAACAGGATCGAGATCTGGCGGGTTTTCCCGGAAAGCGACTCGATGGTCTCCCCCTGATCGACGATTTTCTTCACCACGTTGGGGTCGAGAAAACGCGAGAACAGCCGCACCGCCTGCTCCCGCGTCCGCTTCTCGCGCAGGTAGGCGAGCATGCTCCCGTAGAGATAGAACGCCCAGGCGAAGGCGAGCGGCACGAGCACGGGCAGGATGAGCCTCGCGTTCAGCGCGGCATAGGACGCCCCGAGGAGCGCCGCCGAGATCAGGCCGAACGCGATGCCGATCTCGAGCGCGTTGTGGCGCAGCCGGAACGCCTCCCATACGAACGCGAGCAGCAGCGCCGCGAGCGCCATCTGCGCATAGCCCGGCGCCCGGCGCATCCAGCGCTGGTTTTTCAGGTTGTCGATCGCGGTGGCGAGGATCTCGGCGCCGGGATAGACGTTCGAAATCGGCGTGACGCGAAGATCGCCCAATGCCGTCGCGCTGCTGCCGACAATGACGATCTT
Source organism: Bacteroidota bacterium (assembly GCA_041493205.1). Taxonomy (GTDB): domain Bacteria; phylum Bacteroidota; class Ignavibacteria; order UBA10030; family UBA6906; genus JBGPYM01. Next base: position 7,802 of record JBGPYM010000112.1, on the reverse strand, counting down.
GTCCCGCTTAAACTGCTGCACTGCATCAAGCGCGCCGAGTGCAGACGCGTCGTTGATGCCGAAAATGCCGTCCAGAGCAGGATTTGCCTGGAGGACATCGGCGGTGACCTCCAGCGATTTGTCGCGCACGCCCTGCCCTTCCACGTCTGCGACGATGGTGATACCGGGGTAGGCGGCGAGTGCGTTGTGGAAGCCCTGTACGCGGTCAAGGACGGACGTAACGACCGGGTGATTGATGATGGCAACCTTCCCCCTGCCCCCGAGCGCTCTCGCCAGGTACTCTCCTGCGAGCCGTCCCCCCGCGACGTTGTCCGAGGCGATGTGGGAGACGACCGATCCCTCCTGCGCGGCGATGTCCGCGGTAAACACGGGGATGTTCGCCTCATTGGCCTTGCGGATCCCCGGGCCGACGCCCTTGGAGTCCACGGGACAGACGATGATGGCGTCCACCTTGCGTGCCACAAAATCCTCGATCTGGCCGATCTGTTTGCCCAGGTCGAGTTCAGCCGACGTAATAATGAGTTCGAAATTCTGCCGCGCGGCCTCTTCGCGCAGCCCTTCCTCCAGGTCCTTGTAGAAGATATGGCTGCGCGTCAGGAGGGCGACGCCGATCGTCTTCGCGTGGCCGCCGCGATCGGTCTTTGCGCATGAAACAGCCAGCAGTGCGAAGAGCAGCAGCAGGAGGGCAGGGTGACGATGCATGGAAATCCTCTGGTTGTTAGTACTCGAATTCCTTCCCCATCAGGCGGAACTGGAGCCACGTTGCCGCCATAATAATGACAAACAGCACCCACGACATGGTGGAAGCGTATCCCAGGCGGAGCTGTTCCCAGGCAGCCTGGTAGATATGATAGACGACCACATCGGTGCTCCGCATCGGCCCTCCGGCAGTCATAATGTACACGGAGGTAAACACCTGGAACGAGCCGATCATCGACGTGACCAGGATGAAGAACGTGGTCGGCTTCAGCAGCGGCCACGTCACGTGGGCAAACTGGCGCCACCGCCCCGCGCCGTCCATGCGGGCTGCCTCATAGAACTCCCCGGGGATCCCCTGGAGGCCGGCGAGGAAGATCACCATTTGATAGCCGAGTCCCATCCAGATGCTGAAAATGATCACGGCGATCATCGCGGTCTCCGGTGCGTTGAGCCATTGCAGCGGCGGCAGCCCAACCAGCCCGAGGAGAAAATTCGCGGCGCCGAATGACGGGTGATAGATCCACATCCAGACCAGCGCGATGGCGACAAACGACGTGACGCTCGGCAGGAAATAGAGCGTCCGCAGGAAGCCCAGCCCCTTCAGCCGGCGGTGCATCATGAGCGCGACGCCGAGCGACAGAATCATTCCCAGGGGAACGTTGACGGTGTAGACTGCGGTGTTCCGGAGGGCGTTCCAGAAATCGGGGTCCCGGAACATTGCCGCCACATTGGCGAACCCGACAAACGGCTTGTCGGCGACGATCATGTCCCAGCGGTGCGTGCTGAGATAGGCCGCGAACGCGATCGGCGTAAAGATAAAGAAGATCAGATGAAGAAGCGAGGGAGCCAGGAAACCGAGCGCCGTCCCGCTCACCCGGCGGGACCCTCTTCCGGCGCGCAGATAGAGGGCGCCGCACAGTATGAACACGACGCCGGCGACCCACGCAAGGAATTCCAGGATTCCGGACTCTCTGCTGAGAGGGCTGAACGCGGATGCCCCCTGCTTTCTGATCTCGCCGAGCTGGCCGTCGATTCTGACGGCCGCCTCTTTCATAGTTGTCTCGAGCGGATTCCCGTGCACCATCGCTTCATCCAGCGCATCCTGAAGCGTCCATTCGACTTCGCTGAACCGCTCGATGATCGAGCCCCAGGGCTGCCGGCAGACGGGCATGGCCCGGAGGAACGCAGACTCCATCCCGGTCGAATCCGCGGCAACCACTTCCTCCGCGACCGTTCGTACGGACGGAAGCTCGAGATGGCTCTGTGAGCGGATCCTGCATGCAATTTCCCCCGCCATGAATGCCGCAAGAGCCGCGGCCTCCGCCGGATGGGCAGTGGTGACCGGAACGCACCAGCCCGATTCGTAGAGCACGTTTACCGCGCGTCCGGAAGAGTGGCGCGGCAATGGGGCCACACCCAGCTCGAGCGCCCCCGATGCAATGGCGGGGAGGAAGCGCGGCATGCGCCAGTGTCCGTCCACGATCATCGCGATGTTCCCATTCACGAAGAGAGCGTTGCGCGATCCGGTTTTCTCCTCCTGGACCCACGTGCCGGCGTCCGGGGCGACCCGGTACACAGTGCGGAGACCGATCAACCACCGGAATGCGGAGAGGGTCGCCGGCGCATCGAGGAACCCGGTGGCGCGGGTGCCGTCGGGGCTCACGACGTCGCCCCCTGCGCTCCAGATCCACGGGATCCAGTAATAATAGTAGTTCGTGAAGGCAGTACCATACACCTCCGGGGTCCCGTCCCCGTCGTCGTCCCGGGTCAGTGCCTTCGCCGCGGCGAGAAAATCATCCCATGTCCAGTCGGGGCCCGGCGGGGGGACCCCTGCCGCACGGAAGAGCCTCTTATTATAGTAGACCATGAGCGGTGTGCACCCCTTCGGGAACGCGTAGAGCGCTCCCCGCCGTCGTCCGATGGCGAGGACATTGGGGAACCATTGAGCGGTGTCGATGCCCAGGCGGCCGACATACGGCGTCAGGTCCTGCAGGACATGCCTGTCGGTGAAAGTTGGAATCAGTTTGGAATCGAGGAGGAAGACATCGGGCGGGGAATCCACCGCGAGGGCGGTCAGAATCTTCTCTTCGTACTGACGGCCGGGGTTCGGCTCGTAGAGCACCTGCACGGTCGGGTTCCGCCTCTGGAACTCCGCCAGAGTTGCTCTCGTCAGCCCGAGCTCTTCGCTGTCCGCCCAGTCGGTGAGCCGAAGAACGACACGTTCCTGTCCCTCCGCGGCCGGGAATGCGAGCAGGATGAGGGCGTGGAGTGAAAGGGTGCGAAGGGTCATGAGAGCGGATCAGACGGCACGCACGCGGGCGCCGTCATCGATCGTACAGATGTGAACGGAGGGCGATCGCCCGGTCATGCGCGGGTATTCCGTCTGGAGCCGCGCAATCAGCGCCGGTGCATCGTCATCCCTGGCCAGGCAGAGTGCACAGCCGCCGAAACCCGCCCCGGTCATCCGCGCGCCATAGACGCCGTCTGCTTCCGCGCAGATATCCACCAGCACATCGAGCTCCCTGCAGCTCACCTCGTAGTCGACGCGAAGACTCAGGTGGGATTCATACATCAGCTTGCCGAACTCCGAGAGGTCGCCCCGTCGCAACGCGACTGTGGAACGCGTCACGCGTGCATTTTCCGTGACGACATGCCGGCAGCGCATGCGCACCAGGGGGTCGAGCCGGCTCCCGTACTCCTCAAGTTGTGCCTCGCTGACGTCACGCAGGGAAGAGAGCCCGGGGATAGATGCTGCAAGCGTGCTGACTGCTGCGGCGCATTCCTGGCGACGCTTGTTGTACTCCGAGGAGGCGAGTGCCCGGCGGACTGTGGTGTCACAGACCACCAGCGTGACGCCCGGGGGGAGGGGGATGAGCTCATAGGCAAGAGAGCGGCAGTCAAGCATCAGGGCATGAGAGCGCCTGCCGAGGCACGCGATGAACTGATCCATGATGCCGCAATGGACCCCGGCGAATTCATGTTCCGCCCTCTGGCACAATGTAATGATTTCGACGGGGGGGAGGGAGATGCCGTTGAACCCGGTGAGCGCGAATGCCGTGGACATCTCCAGTGCAGCCGAAGAGCTCAATCCTGCGCCCCGGGGAACATTGCCGTGGATGGCGAGATTGGCGCCCCGGAGAGTTTCACCGCGCGACTGCAGCAACGACGCGACACCCACAAGATAGTCCGTCCAGGATCTGCGTTCGGTCGGGTAGAGGCGGTCCAGAGGAAACGCACATTCACCCGCCACGGTCCCGGAAAACATCACCAGGCGGTTATCATCCCGGCCGCCGATCGCGACGGCCGTCGCGCGGTCGATCGCCGCAGGAAACACAAACCCGTCGTTATAGTCCGTGTGTTCACCGATGAGATTCACCCTCCCGGGGGCGGAGGCTACCATGGCGGGAGCGGAACCGAATCGCTGACGGTACGATGCAACGGCAGTTTCTTCGACGGATGCGCGCGACGTGATCACAACCTGGAACCCGGGGGAATGAAACGTGGAAAAAAGTACGGATTATCGCGGGGAATAGCAAAATCGTGAGTGCGCTGCGTCTTGACTCGGGGGTGCAACTGTGGTATCTTCCCACTCACCGAAGATATGACCGTCACCGCCAAACAGCGTTTATTTCTCTGGGCGCCTTCCGTGATGTTTATCGCCCTCGTGCTCGGGAAGTTTGACCGGCTCCCCGGGGACGGATTGCTGTTCCACGTCCTCGAGAACGGCTTCGTCAGCAGCGTGTTTCTCCTGATCGCCGCCGCATTCATTTCCGCCACCGATCACCGGTCCTTCCGCGCCGGCGTGGTCATGTGGATCCTGGCGTTGGTCGCCCTCTTCGTGTTGAAACAGACCGCACTCCTTACCATTCACCTGTAACACCGGTTGAAAATCGTCGATTGACCTTTATCGATTGTCGATCGGTTGTCTCTCTTCAAATTCTCCCGTCTTCCTGTTCTTCCTCACGTTGTCCCACGTAAAGCGCCTCCCGTTCATCGCGATATAGACGCCGTGAGGCAGGGTCTGTACGAATGCAAGGGCGCTCCCGAGGTTGAAGAGGCCGTCGGAGCTCCCGAATTTGTACGGCACCATCGCTCCGGTCAGCACGATGGTCTTTCCCTGCACCCGGCCGCCCAGTACACGCGCCGTCACCTCCATGGTGTCCGTGCCGTGCGTGATCAGGATCCTTTCCTCCTCTGCAGCGAGGCACTGCCCGACAATCAGTTCCCGGTCCGCGTCGGTCATTTCAAGACTGTCCACCATCATGAGCGTCCGGACTGCGATGGCCACCTTTGAGCGGCCAAGCGCGATCATCTCCGGCAGGTGGGTGTCCTTGAAATAGAGTTTCCCTTCTATCTCGTTATACTCCTTGTCGAAGGTCCCGCCGGTAACAAATACGCGTATCGTCATAGTTTCCCCAGGAAGTAGGACGGGCGTTCCCCGTCCTCTCCGCCTCCGGCGGAGGGACGAGCCTCGTCGCTTGTATCACAAGAAACGAAAAAAACCGCATCCTCTACGAACTGCGTGGAGGATGCGGCGATGGTGGCAAGGGTTCGGGGTGGGTTCAGACCTTCGTCACATTGGCTGCCTGCAGGCCCTTGGGGCCGCGCTCGACCTCGAATTCGACCGTGTCTCCTTCGTTCAGCGTGCGATAACCTTCTCCGTTGATCGCCTTGAAGTGCACAAACACGTCTTCACCGCCCGTACGGGAAATGAATCCGTATCCCTTCGCGCTGTTGAACCACTTGACTGTGCCGCGCTCCATGGAACGCTTCCTTTCTTGTGAATGTGATGTGAGTTGTTCCCCGTCCGGGCCGGCCGGGAATAGCTAAGACACCTAAAAAAAAGGAGCCGCATGCAATGGCCGTTCCGTCACCATTGTGTGCGACTCCACATCCTGGGGATACTCATCTGGACACAGTAAAGCGGTACATCAGCATCTTTTTGCACGTGCAAGAACGAGGGTGCTGGTAAACGCAGGTCCAACGTACAAAGCCGCTCATATAATAGCAAGTTTATTTATCATTTTGGCACGTTGCCCACCCAAATCGGGCCGGATTCATCCGTTCTGATGACAATCACCAAACATATTGCTCAAATGTGACAATCGGCACATCAAAAAATCTGTGAATTGTACATTATCTCAACAGTGTGTTGAATTTTTATACAGTGTTTGTGTAAAAATGGGGGGAGCCATGTGGATCGACTTCTGGCTGTCTGATCGGACCAATAGGCATAAGCCATGGCAGGATTGCCCGGGGCTGCGGACGGGGCATCGCCCCCCGGTAACGCTGACGGAAGAGGGCCTGCTCCTTATCGGACTCATTGCGCCGGGGAGGAGAATCCGCTCATCGGGAGACAAACTCCGGCTCCTCACAACAATGCGCTTGCCGAGGAGCGAACGCCGCCGCCGGCGCCAGCGGTGATCGGGGGGTATCATGCCTCCGCGCGTTCCCTGAACCCTTTCTTCATCCACTTCCGGGCCAGCACGAGTCCCAGAGGACTCATGATGGCGATCAGGCCGTACACAAACCACATCATCTCCGTGTGCGTCTGCTCCGGCGGGACGCCGGCCGGGCAGTACTTCATCAGAAACCATCCGCTGTAGAGACTTGTCACCACCTTGGTGAGAAACCAGGGGAACTGACCAATACCCATGTAAATGCCGGTCATGCCTTTCGGCGCGATCTCCGCCACCCACTGCAGAAACCGGGCTGACCACATTGCTTCGCCGATCGTCATCAGGATCAGATAGCCGAACAAGGTCGGCAGACTCGGCCCCAGCGCCAGAATGAACGCGGGGGCGGCCATGACAAACGTTCCGGCGATCATCATCATGTAGGTGTCCTTCTTTGCCGTGAGCGCGGTGACAACGGGGGTGAGGACAAAAATGAGGAGGGGGCTGAAGTTGACGAAGAACTCATAATTGTCGCTCACCAGGCCGGTAAACGCGCGATTGCAGTATTGCGGGAGCGTCAGCCAGTTGTGGGCAAAGAGGGTCTGCACAGGAATCAGGACAAAGATGAAGAACATGAAGCGGCTGTCTCTGACGGGAAAGTTCTTCAGATAGTACGCAAGCTGCTCCTTTGCGCCTCTCTTCTCCTCCGGTTCCTCATTCCTGTCTGCCGCCGCCTCCGTCTCGGCCTGTGCCATCGCCTTGCGCGTCAGGAGAATGGCAATCACCAGGATGCCCGCCAGCGTCAACGCCACATAGACCCAGAAGACGCCTGTGATGCCAAACTCCTTCCGGATGGGGGGTGAGAGGAGCCCCGGGAGGAATCCGCCGAGGTTCATCAACGCATAGAGCATGGCGTAGGCCATCGCGGCGTTTTTAGCCGTCGTGTACTTGCGCACGGCCGCGTAGCAGGCGGGCTGATAAATCCCGTACCCCGCGACGATGCCGAGTAATCCTCCCATTGCAAGCAGATGTGACGACGACCAGAGGCCCTTCGTGTCCAGGCCGGGGCTCACGGTCAGCAGAACGCGTCCGATCAGCATCAGGGCGAGGGAAAGGAGGAGTGCCCGGCGGGCGCCGATCACGTCCACCGTCGCGCCGAGCAGCAGCATCCCGAGCGTAATGCCCGCGGTCAGAAATCCGACCATCTGGCCTGCGCTGATATCGTCCAGGCCGATATAGTCATTGAAGAAGATTGCGAGCAGTCCCACCACACCGAAGTACGTCAACCCCTCAAGAAGGTAGGAAACATTGATGCCCCAGAGCGCACGGGAGGCACGGAAGAGGTCGATGAAAGGCTGTGTGACTTCGCGGAGTGTCTGCCGGAGGACGGACGTCTCGCCGGCGGGCGCGTCAGAGGAGTGTGCGGGCATCTGCGGTCCTGGAGGGTGCATGGGATCAGCGACGGCACAAGATAGCGATATTGTTGGATTGCAGAAAGAGAAATCGGTTCGTACATTGACGGACCTTCCACCAGCCGGAGCCCTCCGTGGGTTTCTCCCCCCTCGATGTGGCCATTGTCATTCTGTACCTTGCAGGCGTGACTGCCGCGGGCATCTTCATTGCCGGGCGGCAGAGGAGCTCCCGCGATTATTTCCTCGGGGGGAAGCAGATGGCATGGTGGGCCGTGGGGTTCTCGATCGTGGCGAG
>JBGPYM010000106.1:0-9800 GCA_041493205.1 Bacteroidota bacterium | reverse complement strand
TGGAGAGAAAACTGGCGCGGCTCTCTCTGCTCCGGGGAAATGCCGATACCGCCGTGATCCTCTACCGCCGGGTGATGGCGGCACAGATGAAGAATTACGGAGCGGCAACGCCCGTGATCACGTCGCTCCTCTGTGAAGCCGGCGAAGCGTTCCTTGCCGCCGGCGACGCGCGGGGTGCGCTGCAACTCTACGCTCGTGCCCTTTCACTCCTGCCGGCGGCCGACCTGATGAGCCGGGCCGATGCTTCCCTCGGCGCGGGAAATGCGTACAACGCCCTTGGCCGGCTTGACAGCGCCGAGACCTGGCTCCTGCAGGCCCTCGTCCTGCAGGACTCCGCTGGAGCGGAGAACCCCGAACTGCGGAGCGCAACCCATGAAGCGATCGGAAATCTGAGGGTAAAGGAAGGAAACTATGCAGCGGCGATTGCCCGGTATGAGAGTGCTCTCACGGCCCTCGGCCCCGCGGCGGCACAAAGAACGCAGGCGGTTCGGCTGCTCCTAGCAGAGGCGGGAATTCTGAGGAGGGAATCGACACCCGGCCGTGAAGGGATCGCGCGACGGCGTGAAGCGCTGATGCTCTATGATTCCGCCGCCGCTGCGATCGCGCGCGGCAGGGAATCGTACCGGTCGGAAGGGTCGAAACTTTCGGCGCAAGCGGAGCTCGAATCGCTGTGTGCCCAGGGATTCGCGCTTGCGGAATCTCTGCTGAAACAGACAGGTCAGAGCGTATACCGTGAAAAAGCACTCGCATTCGCAGAACGGTCTCGTGCAGGGGTGCTGCTGGAAAGTCTTGAAAGATCAGGGCGGGTGAAAGAAGCGATGACAATCCCCGGCAGCAGGGTCGATACGCTTCGTCTCAGGGCAGCCCAGAGGGAACGTCTCATCGACTGGACCGCCCGCTATGGCGACAGGCAGGCCGTCCCCGCGCTCCGTGAAGGTTTGGTCGGGATCTATAATGCGATCGCCGCATGCGAGGACTCGCTGGCACGTACGCATGCCGGACAGACCGCACTCTCTCCCCGTGTCCGCATCGCCTCTGTTACCGACATCCAGGCCGTACTCGAGCCCGGATCATGCATGATCCAGTTCGCCCGCGGTCCGGTCAATCTTGCTGCCTTTGTCATCGGCAGAGAATCGTTCCGGCTCATCACACTGGGGAAGTCGGGGCCGGCGGATTCATTGGCAGGCGATCTGAGGCGGGCGCTCCGCACCCTCGACCGTTCGCGGTACCTCTCCGCTGCCCGCGTGCTCTACAACCGTATCATTGCTCCCCTGGCACCCTCCCTGCATGGGTTCAGGCATCTGGTCATTGTCCCGACCGGGGCTCTGAGCTACGTGCCGTTCGAAGCGCTGATTGCACCGGATGCGCCTGGTTCTTCAGGCACCGCGCCCTCCGCAGACCGCCAGTCACCCCGCTACCTGGTTCGGGATTTCGATATCAGCTACTCGGTCTCCGGCACGCTCTACTGCCGGAATAGAGAGCGCCCGGGATCGGATGCGCACCGCGGGATGACGTTCGCCGGGTTCGCTCCGGTCTTCAGGACGGAGAATGCGGTGGGGAACAAACAACAGCATCAGTATATCGCACAACTCGATCCGCTTGCGACACGCTCCATCACGGTCGACGGTAAACAGTTTACGGAGCTCCCATGGTCGGAAGAAGAGATCCGTGCCATCGGCGATATGGTTGCCGCCCGGGGTGGATCGTCGTCCTGTAATGTCGAGGGAGACGCGACAGAGGACCGCTTCAAGGCGAGCGCTGCCGGCGCAGGCATACTTCATATCGCGACGCACGGATTTATTGACGAGGACAATCCCGCACTCTCGGCGCTCCTGTTTTCACCGTCACGGGAACCGGCGTCCGCGGAGGATGGCGTGCTCTATGCCGGGGAGGTCTATGATATGCACCTGAGCGCCGACCTTGTGGTGCTCAGCAGTTGTGAAAGCGGTGTGGGAAGGATGGCGCCGGGAGAGGGGATCCTTGCGATGTCGCGCGGATTCCTCTCAGCAGGAGCCCGGTCGATCGCCTATTCGCTCTGGAAAGTAAACGACAGACTGACCGGTGTCCTGATGCAGGAATTCTACCGCCACATCCTCCGCGGCGAAGGGTATGCCTCCGCACTCTCGAATGCAAAGCGCACTATGATCCGCAACAACGCGACCGCAAACCCCTACTTCTGGGCGGGATTTGTGCTCCTGGGGGACGGAGCGGCTTCCCGGACGCTGAATTTCCCGAAATAGACCGCCTCCTGCTCGTCGAGGACCTTCCAGTAGTAAAGCCCCTCTCCCAGCTTCTTCTCCGCCCTGTGCGGGAGCGCCTTGATGCGCGCGCTGTACACATCCTGCCCCGCGGCGTCCATAATGACCAGCGTCCACTGCCGCTCTCCGCGCGGACCCCAGTCAAACCGGATCGCTGTCCCGCGTACCACCGCCTCGTTTACCGGTACGACATCTTTCAGCGACGTCGACCGTGTCCCCGCGGTTACAAGCTCCTCGAGCTCCAGGTTCGGTGTGAAATTCGCCGCGAGCTCCTGCCCGCCGGGTGACGGCCCGTGATTCGCCGCCGGCGGAGTGAGCGCGCTCGTGTCGGCGGGCGCCGTTGCCGCTACCGTCGGCTGAACATTTCCCCCTGCATTGCGGACGACAAGGTAGTAGATGAGGCCCGGGAGTAGGATGAGTGCCGCAAGCGCGGCCGCCGCCCGCCAGATCCATGCGGATGTCGGGTGCGATGCCCCCTTCCCCAGGCGGAAATAAGGATGCTGCTCCAGGCCGGAATAATCCTCCTTCCCGAGAGCCGCGAATAGTCCCGTCACTTCCCGCTGGCACCGGTCACAGTCGGCAACATGCATGCGCATGGTGTCCGGCAGCTGATCGGCCGTTCCGAGTTTCAGGGCATCGACGAAGAGTGCCACCCCCTCGTCGCTCAAATGCCCCCCGGTAATCGTAAATTCCGTTGGCTCCTTCATACGCGGTCCTTTAAGGTGAGTATACCCCGTTCAAAGAGTATATATCACTCCCGCAGCAAAAACGGAGAACTGCGGTCTTCAAAAAGTATCCTCACGACCTCCTCGTCAAAGTTGCTCCCCGGAAATGCTGTCTGCAGAAGCTTCAGAATTATCTGTATTTTCGACGCCGTCCACTTCCGCAACGCATCATTGCCGCTCACCTTCCCCTCTGCAGCATTGAAATACGGCACGATCATGGGGTAAATGTCCTTGTCCTCCAGGTGCCGGTAGTCACCGCCAAACATCGCCAAAAGATTGTTCATTTCACGGTTTCCGCATTCGGGCCACCAGTGGAGGATGTCCTCGTGCGTGACCGGATGGCGGTACCGGAGCTTGAGACAGATCCTGAGTTTTGGCTCATATGGTCCCAGTTGTACAAGAATCGCGCCGAAAACACTTCGGGCCTGCTGTATCGAATACCTGTCAGTTTGGTGCCCTCCATCAGCATCCCCCCCTGGAAGCAATTGAAGGGGAATAGGCTTCATGACGAATTTCTTTCCCATGTGAAGGCAAATGTTTCGGGCAATTGCCGAGAAATACGTCTTCAAGAGCGCGGACCCGTTGAAGTGCTGCTGGATGGACGGAATCCTTTTGAGAACTTCAAGGTTGACCGACTGGACGATGTCCTCCTTCTGGTTCAGGGAAAACATTCCCTGATCAACGTAGAAGTAGACAATCGTCTGAATCAACCCCTGGTATTTCAGAAGAAGGGCGTTGGGGTCTTTCAGCAAGAGCTCGAAATCAGGATCCGGGGGGCGGGACATGGATGAAATGGTTCGTCAACGGCTAAAATACATGGATTCAGGGCATGGTTCAAGTAGTGTGAAGAATAACAAAAATTCCTCTCCGCATGGTCTCCGTTTTCCGTTCCGGCGTGATATATACTGGTGTTGAGCCGTCACTGCGCCCGCGCGCAGTACCAGTCTGAATTTCACTCACATATGCCGGGAACCCCAGCGTATGAAACAGGACACGATCATTGAGGCAATCGAAGCCAAGATTGGTGACACCGACCACCTGATCTGGCGGATCGGCATAACGAACGACCCCGATCGGTCGCAGTTGTACTGGTCTGAAACAGAAAAGAAAAAAATATTCTTCTGGACGCACTGGCAGGCGGAATCGCTCCAGGACGCCCAAACGATCAAGTCCCATTTTATGCACAAATATGGGATGAAAAACGGATCGGAGAACGGACCGGAAGAGGTCGATGGGGAGTTTATCTACCTCTTTTGAACATGTGTGCCGGGATAATTGCATATTGACCATACGGGAATCATGGCCATGAAAGGTAAAACCGCCGGGTTGCTGTTCCTTGGAGTTTGTATCGTTCTTGCGTTCCTTTTGCTCACGCATTCGATTGCGCCGTTGTTGAGCGGCACAGTGTTCGCATGTTCTCTCCTTCTCCTCGGCGGTCTGTCAAGCGGTTTCCGCCGCCGGTGAGCGAACCCACGGTCTGATGGTATGTTCTTGAAGATGAGTACTGAGTCACCCAAAGACCGGATTCCCCTCCCTCTCGCACGGCTCTGCGGTCTCCTCGCAGCGCTCATAGCACTCCTGGCGCTCACCGGTTGGATCAGCGGCATTCGCACGCTCGCAAGCTGGGGGTCCGACAATATCCCGATGGCCCCCAGCACAGCACTGTTGTTCCTTCTCCTCGGCACAGCACTGATAACGGTACCGCATCGCCGGCGGGGATTGTTGCTGGCCGCACGTGCAGGCGCCATGCTCATCGTTGCGGTCTCGCTCCTGCGCATTGCGGAACTTGTCACCGGCATCCCGCCCCTTGTCGACTGGTTCAGATTTATGTCGCCGGAAGAGTATTTACACGGCGTGCCGCTCGGACGCATGGCGGCCGTGACGGCGATAATCTTTCTGATCAGCGGCGGCTCCCTCCTCTTTATGACGCTCCCCCGTGCATCCGGGACCACCTACGATGTCGCGGGGATGCTCGCCATTGTTGCAGGCGCCATGGGGTGTGCATTCGGCCTCGGCTACCTCACGGGAACGCCGATACTCTACAGCGGGGACACGATCCCCATGGCGCCTTCGACCGCGGCGGGATTTACGCTCGTCGGGGCGGGGATCCTCGTGGCGCTGGTGGTCACCGACGTCCCGGAACTGGGTCAGAGGGAAGGGAGGCTGAGACTCTCCGTCGGAAGAAAAGTCCTCGGCGGGTTCGGACTGGCGCTCGCCGCGGTATTCTACGTCAGCGTGCTCGCCTACAACAATACGATTCACTTGCTCGGTTCGGCCCGGCTCGTCGCGCATACCAACGAGGTGCTTGGGGAACTTGAGGGCACCATTGCGTCGGTGAAGGCGGTGGAGAGCTCGTCACGCGGCTTCGTCATCACCGGTGACGATCAGATGCAGGCCCGTGCGGAAAACGATTCGGTCGAGGTGGAGGGTCACCTGGAGCGGCTCCGCGGTCTTATCGCGGACAATGAACGGCAGCAGCTGCGCGTCGCCGCAATCGAACTCCTCATCCGGAATCAGGTCATGTTCAACCGGCAGATCATCCTGGCGCGCCGCGATAGGGGCCTGCCGGCCGCGACGGACTCTCTGCGCAGGGGCGCCGGCGCTGCCGGCATGCAGGAGATACGAAATATTGCGGATGCCATGGAGCGTGAAGAACGGCTCCTCCTCCGCGACCGCTCCCGGGAGTCGGAGGCGGACGTGCGTAATGCCATCGGGACGTATGCCCTCCTGATGCTCATCGTATTCTGCATCCTGACGGGCATCTACGTCATCGTCCACCGCGACCTGACCGGGCGGCTGAGGGCGGAAGAGGAGAGCAGGAAGCTCGCCGTGCGGCTCGAGGCGTCGAACAGGGACCTCGAGGGGTTCGGCTATTCCATCTCGCATGATCTCCGCGCCCCGCTCCGGCATATCGACGGATTCGGGCAGCGCCTTCTCCGGCACGCCGGCGACTCGTTTGATACCGAAGGACGCCGCTACCTGAACATCATCCTGGAGTCCGTCCGGCACATGGGAATCCTCATTGAAGACCTCCTCACGTTCTCGCGCGTGGGGCAGGCAGATATACTCCTGTCGCGCATTGACACGGACGAGCTCGTGCGCGATGTCATCCGGAACCTGGAAGGGCAGTGCGCGGGGCGCGACATCGATTGGCAGATCGGTCATCTCCCGGAAGTGAGCGCTGACCCTTCGATGCTGCGGCTTGTTCTCATCAACCTCATTGACAACGCCGTCAAGTATACGCGTCCGCGGAGCGGGACGCGCATCGAAATCGGTGCCATAGAGCGGGGGAGTGAAAAAGAGTTCTGCGTGCGCGATAATGGGGTCGGATTTGATATGCAGTACGCCGACAAGCTCTTCGGCGTCTTTCAGCGGCTCCACCCGGCCGCCGAGTTCGAGGGGACGGGGATCGGGCTCGCCAACGTGCGGAGGATCATCCAGAGACACGGCGGACGGACGTGGGCCGAAGGGACGGTCGGCCAGGGAGCAGCCTTCTTTTTCACGTTACCGGGGGGAAGAGGCAACGACACCACACCGGTGTCAGGCCCGGGATCGACCGCCGGAAGAACCGCATGAGGGGGCACAGGCATGGCTGAAGAGGCTCTGCACATACTCCACCTCGAGGACAGCAGAAACGATGCTGAGATCATCGGACTGACGCTGAAGGAAGGCATCCCCGCGTGTACCATTGAATGTGTCAACAACGAACGGGAGTACGTCGCGGCGCTCCGGCGGGGAGGCATCGATCTGATCCTCGGGGATTACAGGATTCCCGGGTTTGACGGGGTGTCCGCGCTTCTGCTCGCCATGGAAATCCGCCCGGATGTCCCGTTTATCTTTGTCTCCGGCACCATCGGGGAAGACCTTGCCATCGAAACCGTCAAGCTCGGGGCGATCGACTATGTCGTGAAGGACAAGCTCGCCCGGCTCGTCCCTTCCGTCCGCCGTGCGCTTCAGGAGGTGCGGGAACGGCGGGAACGCGTGAAAGCGGAAGAACGCCTCCGGCTGAGCGAAGAACAGCTTCTGCATGCGCAGAAAATGGAAAGCATCGGCATCCTCGCAGGCGGGATCGCCCACGACTTCAACAACATCCTCGGCATTATCCTCGGCTACGCGTCCGTCCTGAGAGACGGGAACGTCGACTCCCGCCAGGCGAAGAGCCTGGACGCGATGATTGCGGCTGTGGAACGTGGGACCGCGCTCGTCCGCCAGCTCCTGACGTTCGCACGGAAAACCGACGTGATCTTCGCTCCGATCAGCGTGAACGAAGCGGTGGAGGAGGTCCTCTCCCTCTGTACGGGAACGTTTCCGAAGACCATCGTCTTCTCCCGTACGCTCGATTTCAACATTCCGGCCATCATCGCCGACCGCACGCAGATTCACCAGGCGCTGCTGAATCTCTGCATCAATGCCCGGGATGCCATGCCGCAGGGGGGTACCCTGAGGATCTCCACCTGTACCAGGTCGTCTGCAGAGGTCGCGAAGCGTCTGCCGGACTCGCACGCTGACACATACGTGTGCGTGTCGGTGGCGGATACGGGCACCGGCATGGACCAGGCCACGCTGGCGAGAATATTCGAGCCTTTCTTCACGACCAAGAGCGAAGAAAAGGGGACCGGCCTCGGCCTGGCGATCGTCTACGGCGTCGTCCGGAGCCACCAGGCGCAAATCGACGTGGAGAGCGAGGTGGGAAAAGGGTCGACGTTCCACCTCTTCTTCCCGGTTGCCGCGCCCGCTGAGACGGCCGCCACGCCGCCGGCAGCAGTGCAAAAGGAGGCCTCGGGCGGCAACGAGACGATCCTGCTGGTGGAGGACGAGGAATCGCTTGCGGTTCTTGCGAAGCTTATTCTCGAGGACAAAGGCTATCGCGTGCTGAGCGCGCGGGACGGAGTGGAAGCGCTCGACGTCTATCGTCGTCACGCACGGGAGATCGACCTGGTGCTGACCGATCTCGGATTGCCAAAGCTCAACGGGTGGGAGGCGTATCTGAAGATGAAGGGGATTCGTGCGGACGTTGCCACTATCATCGCGACGGGGTATACGGACCCGCAGTCAAAGTCGGAAATGCTGCAGAGCGGCGTCAAGCAGATCGTACAGAAACCGTATGTCCCAAAAACGCTCCTGCAGGCTGTCCGCGATACTCTGGATCAGTCAGGACGAAAGTAAGTGGGCAGTAGCGCCGGCGTCCCCGCCGGCGGCTTTTCATCGCAGAAGCACTAGCCTCGCCGTCGCCATCCGCGTCCCCGCCGTCAAACGAAGAAAGTAAACCCCCGAAGCAAGATCCCCCCGCGCAACCCTGTACGACACCCTACCGGCATCCTGCCACCCCTCCATTACCGTTGCAACCCTCTGACCCAGGAGCGAATACAGCACGAGCGACACCGGCAGCCGGCGGTCAAGCTCGACCATGACCGTCGTGCTGCTGTTGAACGGATTGGGAAACGGAGGGAGCAGTGATGCGGTCACCGGCAGCGGCGGTGGGCTCTGCGTGCCGCTGGCGATCCACGGATAGCGGAGCGTGCGGTACGTGGTGAACAACGGCGACAGGACGAGCTCGAGTGCGGTGCTCCCGTCCGGCCGCACTTCGGTAATGGTGTTGTCGGTTCCCCACGAAATCAGCGTGTTCCCGTTCGGCAGCCGCTGGACGTTTCCCGTAGCGAAGGACTGAATCGCCGGCACATGACTGTACTGCCAGACAAGCTCTGCGGTCATCTGCTGTTCGTCCAGATGGTATTCGACGGCGCGGGAATTGGGCGGCGTATGGAAGTTGCCGTTGTCCAGGAGCGTGATATTGCCGTTGGGAATCCGCCGGATGTCGTGCTGATAGGAAAAGTGCGCCGTGTCGTTCAGAAACGTGAACTGGTTGTGCTTCCCTCCCAGGCGCCAGATGATCTCTCCGGTCGTGCGGCTGATTTTTGTAATCTCATCCATATGCCGGCTGGAGATGAGAATATTGCCGTCGTGATCGATCTCGAACGCATTAATGTGGGAATAATCGATGAGGTGTGCGGTGAAGTCAAGGTGCGTGGCATCCGTAATGGCGAAATGGTCCCAGCTCTTCCATTCGAACACGACGTTTTTCTGCGCGTCGATTTCCTGAACGATGGCCCCGATGACGAAGGCGGCCGAGTCTCCCCCGGGCACCACCGTCCGCATGTCTATCGTACGCTGGTCGTATGCCATGAGGAGCGCATGCCCGTTCTGCATGAGCCGTATGTCGTGGCCGTCGGTCGTGTATCCGTTCCCGCACCGGAAGCTGTCGATCAACACGCCGGAGGAGTTCAACGCGTAATACGCGTGTGCATTCACGTCGAAGTACGTCAGGAGTCCGTTCGGCTGCAGCCCGAAATCAGACACCGATCCTACGCGACGCACGTGCAGGACGGGCGCAAATTGCGCATCCAGAATGGCGAGATACGAATAGCGGGGAGTCCCGCGGAGGAGGGGGCCCATGAACAGCTCCCCCGGCGCGGGAGAATCGTTGACGAGAACGGTGATTGCCGGAAAATCCGCCGGGATCGAATCCAGCGGAGTGCTTGCCGGGAGACCCAGCAAGCAGGACAGGAGGAGAAGTGCGATCACCTGCTATTTCTTGAACGCTTTCTTGAGAAACGACTGCATGTCCGCCCACGATTTCTTGTCCGCGGGCGCGTTGTAGGCGATCGGGATATTATATTTTTTGCCGTTCTTCGTCGCGTCGGGATTGGTGAAGGCGTGCAGCGAACCGGCGTAGTTGATGAACGTCATATCCGCCTTTGCGGCCTTCATCTCTTCCTTGAATTTCCTGACGTCCTCTGCGCTGATGAACTTGTCATCC
>JBGPYM010000063.1:0-13541 GCA_041493205.1 Bacteroidota bacterium | reverse complement strand
TCGCTCTGGGGAGGGTCGATCCGCTTCTCGACGCCGATGCTCTTTGCGCTCGCATTTCTGCCGATGTTCGGAATCGGCGGATTGACGGGACTTCCGCTCGGGCTCGCCCCGGCGGATATCCACCTGCACGACACCTATTACGTTATCGGGCACTTCCATTACGTGGTCGCCCCCGGGACGCTCTTCGCACTCTTTGCCGGCGTGTACTACTGGTTCCCCAAGGTAACGGGGAGAAAGATGAACGACACGCTCGGCAAGATCCACTTCTGGTCCTCCCTCGTGTTCATCAACGGCGTGTTCATGCCGATGTTCATCCAGGGGCTGGCGGGCGTATCAAGGCGGCTCTATGACGGCGGACAGTCGTACGCCCACGCACAGGGGGTTTTTCATCTGAACGAGTTCATGTCGATCAGCGCATGGTGCCTTGCCCTCGCGCAAATCCCGTTCATCGTCAATTTCTTCTGGAGTATCTGGAAGGGGAGGAAGGTGGAGCAGAATCACTGGGATGCCACCACCCTGGAGTGGGCCGCCACGACATCGCCGCCCCTGGCGCACGGCAACTTTGCCGCCGTCCCCGAAGTGTACAGGGGTCCGTACGAATACAGCCCTCCCGGCAACAGCAAAAAGTTTCTCCCTCAGAATGAACCGGCGGAGGGACACTGACCATGGAGATCCCGTACACTGCCACCGCGCGCCCGGATACCGGCGTCTACAATGCGAAGCTGGGCATCTGGCTCTTCCTGGCGTCCGAAGTCATGCTCTTTGGCGCCCTCTTCTCGTCGTACGTGCTGCTCCGTGTGGGGGCACCGACCTGGCCTCACGGGTACGAATACCTGAACATTCCGCTGGCCACCGTGAACACGGTCGTGCTCATCACCTCCAGCGTCACGATGGTCATGGCATGGGCGTCGCTGATGATGAAGAACTTCACGCGCTTCAGGGTCTACCTGGGCTCCACGGTCCTGCTGGCGCTGGTGTTCCTTGTCATTAAAGGTTTTGAGTATGCTGCAAAGTTTGAGCATCACCATCTTCCGAGTGAGAACACGTTCCTGGCGATCTATTTCACGCTGACGGGACTGCACGGATTGCACGTGATCGGGGGCATCATCGTCAATTGTTATCTCTGGGGCCCCGGCAGCAAAATGTGGAAGACCGACCCGGTACGGTTTACGAACAGGATCGAAGTGGCGGGGCTCTACTGGCACTTTGTCGATCTGGTCTGGATCTTTCTGTTTCCCGTCCTCTATTTACTCTAGGAGACAGCATGGAACACGCAGGCACCGAAGAAATCAAAAAACATGTGCGGGTGTACGTGACAGTGTTCGTGGCGCTGATGACGCTGACCATCATCACCGTTGCGATCTCCACGCTGCACCTGGAAACGCACGTGGCCATCATCGTGGCGCTGATCATTGCGGCCATCAAAGGTTCGCTCGTCGCGGCCTATTTCATGCATCTGATTTCAGAAAAGAAGCTGATCTATGCGGCGCTGGCGCTCACCGTCGTGCTCTTTATCGCGCTCATGACGCTCCCCGTGTCCCACTATGCCGACAGGGGGCTCTGACATGTCGCTCAAATCGTTTCATCTCCTGTTCATCGCCGCATCGATCCTCGTTGCCGTCGGCCTCGGGGCCTGGGCGGTCGATGCGTATCTGTCGCGCGGCGAAGTGGATTCCCTGGTCCTTGGGGGCGTCGCGTGCCTTCTCGCGGCCGGCCTCGTTCTGTACGGACGCAAGGTCCGCCTGAAATTCAAACATCTGGGGGCTTCATGAAAACACGCACCCTGCTGCTGGGCGCGGGACTTTGCATCCTCCTGACGCTTGCACTCCATCCCGTGTCGCTCGGCTGCCCCGTCTGTTACGGCGATCCGGACTCCTCTTCTGCACAGGGAATGAACGCGGCCATTCTGAGCCTGCTCGGCGTCACGGGAGGGGTTCTGGGAGGATTCGGGTCGCTGTTCCTCCGCATGCGCAGCAAGGCAAAGGCAATCCAGCGTGAGGAGTCGCACGGCTGATCACGCAACCGGGATAGTTCACTCAAGGAGAACGAAACACAATGGGAGATTTGCTCGGACTTCCGCTCGATGCGTCCGCTCATGGTCCGCAGATTGACCGGATGATCATCCTGGTCCACTGGCTGATGGCGGTGCTGTTCGTCGGCTGGGGGACCTATTTCGCGTACGCGCTGATCCGCTTCCGCCAGTCGCGGAACAGGGCCGCAGACTACGTCGGGGTGCGGTCGCATACGTCCAGTTACCTGGAAGGCGCCGTCGCTGTGATCGAAGGGGTCCTGCTGATAGGATTTGCGATTCCGCTCTGGTCCATGCGGGTCAATGACATTCCCCCGGAGAGTGACGCGACCGTCGTCCGCGTGGTCGCGGAGCAGTTTGCATGGAACGTCCACTACCCGGGACCTGACGGCGTGTTCGGGAAAGCCGATATCAGCCTTATCACCCCTGAGAATCCGACCGGCATCGACAGGAACGACCCCGCGGCGAAGGACGATATCGTGACGATCAACCAGCTGAACCTCCCGGTCGGCCGGCCGGTGATCATCCACCTGAGCTCCAAGGACGTGATCCACAGCTTCGGCCTGCCGCTCTTCCGCGTGAAACAGGACGCGATCCCGGGTCAGAGCATCAGGGTCTGGTTTACCCCGACGGAAACGACGGCGGAAATCCAGCGGCAGCTCACACGGTTGTACCCGATCGGTCCCGGAAAGCTCCCCGAAGAGCTTACGCACCTTATCGCACTTGCCGACTACACGGGCAAGGACGGGCAGACGATCCTGGCCAAAGGGACAACCCTCTCGGACGACGTCGTCCCGGCTCTCCGTGAGGCAGGGATCACCAGCATCCTCGCCGGACCGGAAACTCCCACAGAGATTGCGTGCGCGCAGCTGTGCGGACTCGGCCACTACCGGATGCGGGGATTTGTAACGATTCAGACACCTGACGAATACAAGGCGTGGATCGCTGAACAGGAATCCTTTCTGACCCAATGATGACCGCCCGAAATGCCCGGTGGCTCCACCGGTTCGCAGTCGTCAGCGCCTGCGCGACGTTCTGCCTTGTGATCGCCGGCGGCCTCGTTACGAGCACTGATTCGGGGCTTGCAGTCCCCGACTGGCCTCTCTCGTATGGCCGGCTGATGCCGCCCATGGTGGGAGGGATCTTCTACGAGCACGGTCACCGGATGGTCGCGACGTTCGTCGGATTTCTGACCACGGTGATGGCGTTCTGGATCTGGCGCACGGATGAGCGCCGGTGGGTCCGGAATCTCGGTTTTGTCGCGCTCGCTGCCGTCATCACCCAGGGGATCCTGGGAGGGCTGACCGTCCTGTTTCTCCTCCCGACGCCGATCTCTGTGGCGCATGCCACGCTCGCCCAGTCGTTCTTTTCTCTCACGGTGATCCTCGCCCTCGTGACATCGCAAGGGTGGCGGGATGACCGGCCGGTCGAATCCCCGGTCGCTTCCCGCACTCGCCGGTTCGCGCTCACTGCGGCCGGAGCCGTGTTTGGTCAGCTGATTCTCGGCGCCTGGATGCGGCATAGCGGGGCCGGCCTGGCCATACCGGATTTTCCCCTTTCCTTCGGACAATTCATTCCTCCCGGGGGAGAAGACGGCCTCGCCGCGATCAACCAGTACCGCCGGGAATGGTTCGACCTGATGCCTGTGGAGAGTGCGCAGGTCTGGATCCACTTCGCGCACAGGGTCGGGGCCCTGATCGCCGGAGGAGCAGTGGTCTCGTTCGGCGTCCATATCCTCAGAGCGTATCGCGACGACCGGCGCCTCCGGGAGCCTGCCTTGATCATGATGATGATGCTGATCGTGCAGGTTCTGTTGGGGGCGCTCACGGTCTGGACGGGCAAGGGAGTTCAGGTTGCGACGGCCCATGTGGCAGCCGGAGCGTTGCTCTTCGGATCGACCGTCTATCTGGCGGTCCGCTCTTACCGGCTCTTCCTTACCCCTGCAACCACTTCCGACTATCCCCTCGCCGCACAACCGAGTCGACCATGAGAACTGACATCGGATCAAAAGGGGAGTTAGCGATCGAGCGGTCACGAGTAGCGGACTACGTCGCGCTGACAAAACCGGAACTGACATTTCTTTCTGTGCTTACCGCGCTCGCCGGCTATTATCTGGGGAGCGGGGGAAGCCTTTCCGGCATGGGCATGCTCCACACGCTCCTTGGCACTGCCATGGTGGGGGGCGGCGCCGGCGCCATCAATCAGTACATGGAGCGCCATCTCGACGCTCTTATGAAAAGGACCGAACAGCGTCCTCTCCCTGCGGGACGCGTTTCGGCTGGAGAGGCGCTCGTCTTCGGGACCGCGCTCACGCTCGCGGGGATCCTCGAGCTCGTGCTGCTGGTCAACCCGCTGACCGGATTTCTCGCGGCGCTGACCAGCGTGACCTACCTGTTTCTCTACACCCCCCTGAAGCGTATCACGCCGTTCTCGACCCTGGTGGGAGGGATCCCCGGGGCGCTCCCCCCCGTGATGGGGTGGACAGCGGCCCGTAATGAGATCAATGCGGAGGCGTGGGTGCTGTTCGGCATCCTCTTCCTCTGGCAGATGCCCCATTTCCTGTCGCTTGCCTGGATGTACCGGAAGGACTATGCCCGCGCGGGGTACAGGCTCCTGACAGTCCTTGACACAAAGGGAACAAGGACAGTATTTTATATTATCGCATCGACAACGGCCCTGGTCCCGGTGTCGGGCCTTTTGAGCGCCACCGGTTCCACCGGAACGATTTATGCCGCCGGTGCGCTGCTCGCGGGGATCGCATTGCTGGTACCGGCCGTCAGGCTTGCGTCAGCGCGTTCGAGCAGTGCCGCACGGGTCCTGTTTTTCGCCTCCCTGCTCTACCTCCCCGCACTCATGCTGGCCCTGGTGCTCGACAGAATCTTCCTCTGACCGTGACGGGATGGACGTCCACGACCTTCCGCTCCTCAACGCAACGTTGAATGCAGGCAGCACGCTGCTCCTTCTGGCCGGGTACTACTTCATACGGACAAAACAGATACGCAGGCACCGCGCGATGATGATCGCCGCGCTTGTCTGCTCCGCCGCGTTCCTGACGTCGTATCTCGTGTATCATGCGCAGGTCGGCAGTGTCAGGTTTACCGGTGTCGGTCCGGTGCGGAGCGTCTATTTCGCAATCCTGATCTCCCACACGATCCTCGCCGCGGCCCTTCCGGTTCTCGCCGCCATCACGCTCACGCGCGCACTCCGGGAGCGCTTCGACCGGCACCGGGCGATCGCCCGGTGGACGTTCCCCGTCTGGCTCTACGTGTCCGTGACCGGTGTGGTCATTTACCTGATGCTCTATCGGCTCTTCCCCTCCGCCTGACGCGGCACGTGCTTTCTCCTTGCGCCAGCAATTCGTATCTTCCGGATCAATGAGCCTGCAGGATTCTCCCGATCCGCCGTGCGAACAGTGCGGCCTCCCCGTCATTCGCTCTGACCGCGCGCGCAGAGGACCCGCCGGCCGGTTTTGCTGCTACGGATGCTATGTCATCCATTCGGTGACCGGCGCATCGGGGGAGGAGGGGGTGCCCGTCCTTTTCCTCGCGCGGCTCGCCGTCGCGGCCTTCCTTGCGATGAATGCGATGACGTTTACCTGGGCCCTGTACGGCGACCGCCTCTCGTTTCTCTTTCCTGTCGAGCCCGGCTCCCGCCAGGGCCTGAACTATCTGATCTTCATCCTCTCCTTTCCGGTCTATCTTCTCATCGGTGTTCCGTACCTGAAGAGCGCGGTGGCCGAATTGAGATCCGGCTCCCCTGGCATCGACAGTCTGATCGCGCTCGGGACGACGGCCGCGTTCGTCTACTCGTCGGTCTCGACATTCACAGGGAGTACTGCAATCTATTATGACACAGCCACCATGGTGCTTGTCCTCGTGACGTTCGGTCGTTACCTGGAGGCAAACGCCCGTCTCAAAACCTCTGTTGCGCTCAGGACCCTCTTTTTACGCGCTCCGTTCAACGCGCGTCTGGTGTCAGGCGGGGTGGAAACGATGCTGCCCGCAGCGTCCGTGGAAATCGGATCCCTTGTCAGAGTCCTCCCCGGCGAGGAAATTCCGCTCGATGCCGTCATCGTGGAGGGGGAAACATCTGTCAACGAATCCCTTCTCACCGGAGAATCCGCGCCCGTGGGGAAACAGACCGGTGAACCTGTTCTGGGTGGCTCGACGAACTACGACGGCGCAATCCTCATCCGGACCTCGAGCATGGCAGGGGATACCGTCCTTGCGAGGCTCAAAAAGCTGACGGAAGACATACACAGGAAGCGGTCCCCGCTGCAGCTCATGGCGGACCGGATTACTCGCATCTTCATCCCTGCCGTCATCGTCATTGCACTCGTCGCCGGGCTCCTGGCCGGCTTCCCGCACGGCGCCGCCGAGGGGGTTCTCCGGGCGCTCTCTGTTCTCCTCATCGCCTGCCCATGTGCCCTCGGCATTGGTGCCGCTCTCGCCGGATCTATCGGATACACGGAGGCAGCGAAACGGGGGGTTCTCATGACCTCCATAGCACAGCTTGAAGCGGCTGCATCAATCACCTCGGTCTGTTTCGACAAGACCGGCACACTCACCGAAGGAAACCTCTCGGTTGAGGCTCTGATTCTGAATGAAGGGTGCAGCCTCACAGAGCAGCACGCCCTCACACTTGCCGCGACACTGGAGCAAAGGTCGGAGCACGCGGTAGGGAAGGCGATCTGTACGTATGCCACTCTTCACGGAGTACCACGGGGAGAGGTACTCTGGGCCAGATCAATGCCGGGGAAGGGGATTCAAGGGGATATTGGAGAAGGAGGAGGGAAGAGGACTAGCGTGAAACTCACTAATGAATATCCCTCCGGTCAGAATATTCAAAATTCATTAACTGACCATCAAACAAGGGCTTATCTTTATGTTGATAATGTATTTTGTGGCATTTTTCTGCTCTCAGACCGGATCAGGTCATCTGCACAGGAGGCTCTGCGCACTCTTGCAGAGTCTGGCATAGGGATTTCCATCCTTTCGGGGGATAATGCTGCCTCTGTCCGCTCGATCGGGGAATCCCTTCAGATTCCGGTGGATCTCCACGGAGACCTGCTGCCGGAGGCGAAAGTCCGGTTTGTGACCGAGAAGGCGTTATCAGCGGGGCCGGTTGCGATGGTGGGGGACGGGATCAATGATGCTCCCGCGCTGGCGGCATCTCGTCTGGGGATTTCCCTCCGATCGGCGAGTGACCTTTCAAGGGTAACCGCAGATGTGACGATCATGGACGACGATCTCCGAAGGATCCCCTGGCTCCTCTCGTTCGGCAGGAGGGTGCGACGCACAATCGTATGGAATTTTGGGTGGGCTTTTGTCTACAACATTGCGGGAATCTGCCTGGCAGTGGCAGGCGTGCTTGAACCGGTATTTGCCGCGGGAGCGATGGTCGTCAGCAGTGCCCTTGTTATCGCGAATTCATCGAGACTTGCCCGAGCGCCTGAATGATATCGGTGAGAAGGAGCGCGAAGTCCCGCCGTACCCTTCCCGCAACATCCCTTACCTCGGCATGATCGAGCGGGGCGCTTCCAATGCCGGTCGCCTTATTGGTAATACAGGAGATCCCGAGGACCGTCATCCCGAGTTCTGACGCGCAGAGAACCTCCTTCACCGTCGACATCCCCACCGCATCCCCTCCGAGCCGGTGAATCATCTCCACCTCCGCTGCGGTCTCGTACGAGGGCCCTTTTACGCCGGCATAGACGCCCCTCCTCACGGGTATGCCGCGCTTCCGGGCGAGTTCTTCCGCGCGTCCGGTAAGAGTCTCATCGTACAACCTGGTGTGTCTCGCTGACGGCACTCCCGCAGGCAGCCGCTCAAACATGAGGTCAATCTGGTCGGTGATCAGCATCAGATCACCGGGGGCAAACTGCCTGTTGATCCCCCCGGCGGCGTTCGTGACCACCAGCGCTCTCACCCCGAGCCCGGCAGCAACGAGGATGGGGTAGAGGACCATCGTCAGGTCATTGCACTCGTACAGATGGATGCGCCCCTGAAAAGCGAGCAGTTTCTTCCCTCCGAGTTCCGCGAACACAAGCGCGCCCCTGTGCCCTTCGACAGTGGAGACCGGATAGTGGGGGATGTCAGCAGTGGGGAGGGAGGTCCGGCCGGGAAGCCCGTCGGCATAGTCGCCGAGACCGGACCCGAGAACGAGCGCAACATCGGGAGTGCCGGGCATGCGCTCGCGGATCCACGCGACGGAAGCCCGGATATGTTCCGCCGGAATCCGGTTCATTGCTCAGCTAAGGGGGGGTTCGAAGCACCGGCGGCACCGGGCCTCGTATGAGTCCTTGGCACCGACGAGGACCCGTTCGCTCGCGGCGGTCGTCCGCTGTGTCCGGTCTGCAGGATTCCCGCACACGACGCAGATCGCAAGGGTCTTCGTGATGTATTCCGCGACTGCCAGAAGCTGCGGCATCGGCTCAAACGGCTTGCCCCGGTAATCCTGGTCGAGACCGGCAATGATCACGCGCTTCCCCCTGTTCGCCAGCTCCTCGGCAACCTCGACAATCCCCATGTCGAAGAATTGTCCCTCGTCAATGCCGACGACCAGGGCGTCGCCCGCCAGGGTCAGGATCTCGGCGGAACCCGCAACGGCAGTGGACTCCAGTTTTGCATCGCTGTGCGAAACGATGTGATCGGCGCTGTAGCGCGTATCGATTTTCGGTTTGAAGATGGCCACTTTCTGCCGGGCAATCTGCGCACGGCGGATCCTGCGTATGAGTTCTTCCGTCTTGCCGCTGAACATGCACCCTGCAATGACTTCAATCCAGCCGATATTCTGGGGGGAATCGTGGGATGTCGGCGCGCTCATAGTGTTCCCGGGCTCGCTTACGTGTTCTTCTTCAGGTAACCCGCCCCGAACGGATAGGGATACATTGCGCTCATTTTCGCTATCGCAATGGCTCCCTTGTTGCCCGTCATGATAAGATCGATGTCCCCGGCCAGATCCATGATCACCTGACGGCACGCGCCGCAGGGGGGAGTGATCCCTGCCTGGTCGGTGGCCACGGCGATCGCGACAAATTTCCGTTCTCCTTCCGATACTGCCTTGAAGAGTGCCGTCCGTTCGGCACACACGGTCAGGCCGTACGAGCTGCTTTCGATATTGCAGCCGGTATATACTTTGCCGCTCCTGGTGAGGAGCGCTGCGCCGACACGAAAACGGGAGTAAGGTGAAAAGGAGTGCAGTCTGGCTTTCCGGGCCAGGCGGGCCAGCCGTTTGTAGTCCATCCGTGGAGGTTGTTGTGGTAGGTGAAACTATCGAAAAAATGGCAGAGAATCAACCGCGCGCGCGCGGGGAGGATGTGCGCCTGTAGGGGTTGAGACCGCAGAGGAGTTTCAGCAGAACGGAGATCGTCGCTCCCGCCCTCCCGATCGACCCCGTCAACAGGAAGCTGATCACATTGCCGAGGAGTGACCACCGGAGGAGAAGCCTGTTCACGGGGCGAAACCTGCTGTTGCCGGACATGAAATGGTCGAGCGCAAGAACGCGCAGCGTGTACGCGCGTGCGGAGGGAAGCCGGTGTTCCGGGGAGCGGTGATGCACATACGAAAGAGTCGTCAGCACGACGATCGGCAGGTCGCCGGGGAGTTGCAGCGCGACGCCGTAATTGTCCCCGATGCCGCTCCGGTCCAGGTGCTCGTCGTACGGGGCGTTGAGCAGCCATGATTTCCTGATGACGGCCCCTCCGAGCCCGTAGAGGGCGGTGCGAAAAGCGGGCGGGGATGCATCTGTCAGCAACGGCCATCCCGCATGAGAAAATGTGTTGCCGCGTTGTTTGTAATATCGTCGAAGGGGCGCCGTCCATGCCGCCTCCCGGAGCGAAGAAATATCTCCCCAGACGGAAGTCTGAAAAATAAACCTCCAGAGTACCCGGGACGAACGAAGAGGCTCCTTGTCCGGAGTCGTCAGACCGCGCGACGATGGTTCCTGGAGCGTTCCTGATACCGCTCCTTCGGAGGGATGCCCCGACAGGTAGTCGAGAATCGAAGAGACATAGGAGGGGGGAAATTCAATATCGTCGTCTGCCAGAAGGATCAAATCCCCGGAGGCGCTCACGATGCCGAGATTGCGCTGCCGGCAAAGCCAGGGTGCCGACGCAATACTCCGTATATTGAGCGCCGGAAACTGTTCCCGGAGCATGGCCTCATCTGCAGGGGTGTCGCTCGCATCGACAATGATCGTCTCTCCCGGGATGCATTTCTGCCCCGCAAGCGAGCCAAGGAGGCGGGCCAGCGAGCCGGTGCGGTTCCGTGTAGGAATGACCGCGCTGACGGTGAGATTATCGGGCAAGGAGTCTTTCATATGTTTCAGCAACAAGAAGGGCCGCTGTCACGGCCGAGTTCCCCCGCGCCCACGCGCACGCCCGGTCCTGGAACGCCATGAACCGGTCCGGATCGGACAGGAGGCCAATCACGGATCGCGCGAGGGTCGCGTCGTCCCCGGGCGGTACCGCGACCGCGCAGCGGTCCGCCAGATCGGCGAGGATGCCGGTCGCAGTTCCGCACACCACGACGCGCGCGGCGGCGGCCTCGCTCACCGCAACGCCCCCCGCTTCGTGAAGCGAAGTCTGCATGAGGAGATGGGCCCACGCGTACTGGTCCGGCATGGTTCCGTGCGGGACAAGCCCCGCAAACTCAACGCATGGCGCAATCCCAAGGTCTGATGCGCGCCGCTGAATCTTCCCGTCCAGATGGTCGCCGCCGACGATCCGGAGTCGGGCATCACGCCCGCGACTGATCGCCGCAAATGCGCGGAGCAGCGTCTCCTGGTCTTTGACCTCGGTCAGGTTGGCCACATGAAGGATGTGAAGTGTGCCTGCGGATGGAAGGGGGCGCGGATGATCGACAATAAACGCGGGCTCCGCGCCGGGCGGAATAATGACGACATCGTCGCGGTGTATCCCCACCCTGCGGAGAGCGTCCCGTTGATGCGCGCTCAGGACGATCACCGAGCCGGCGTTGTTGCATGTCCACGCGGTCAGCGAGCGGTATGGCTCGCGTCGCATGTTGCCGTAACCGATTGCCGGGAGTGATGCGGTTTCTGCGCCATGGAGCCCGGCGACGGAAGGAATGCGGTGCCTCTTTCCGAACCCGACCGCAAGGACGCCCGAAGGAATCGCCCAGATGCCGTGGACGAGATCGAAGGGCCTGCGGCGGTGATCGAGCGAGGCTGTCCGCCAGAGGGCGGCAACCTTCAGGGGAACGGGGGAAGTTGTTGCGACCGGGAGGCGGACAAGGCGGGCGTTTCCACAGGAGGTCGAACCCGCCGCATCGTCCCTGCCATGCGGCGCATAGACCGATACGTCAAACCTCTCCGCAAGTCGTGCCACAAGCCCGGTGAGAAATGGGATCCCTCCCCCCGGCTGGTCGAATCCTCCGTGCGAGAAGAGCGCAATACGCTTCATGCGTGCATGAGACGTCTCAGGTGCGCGTCAAGGTGATCAGGGCAATCTCCGGCGGGCAGTTGATGCGCATCGGGAGCCCCACGGTCCCGATGCCCCGCGAGACAAACATCTGTGCCGCGCCGAGCCGGTAGGGACCCCACACATACGGCGAGGCGAGCCGGGCGGGGGTGATGATGAGTTCGCCGAACCGGCCGAAGACAACCTGGCCGCCGTGTGTATGGCCGCTCAGGACAAGATCGATTCCCTGGTCCGCCGCCTGCTTCAGAAAATAGGGGCGGTGGCAGAGAAGAATGCGCGGCCCGGGCGTGTTGATGGTCCCTGCCGCGGTCTGCATCATTGCGGCGGCACGATCCGGCCGTCCCACGTCGTCCAGACCCATGAGTGTCAGCGACGACGCTCCTTTCCGGAGAACGACATTGTCGTTCCGCAGGATCTTCACCCCGCACCCGTCGACCTCGCGCGCAACGCGTTCCGGGTCCTGCGCAAAGTAATCGTGATTGCCCATCACCCCATACACCCCGAGGGGTGCGTGGAGTGCGCTGAACGATGCGGCGAACGGATACACCTCTTCCGTCATGCTGTTGACGAAATCTCCGGGGACGACGATGAGATCGGCATGAAGGGAGAGAAGCCCCTGGACGTAGCCGTCCATGTCTTCCCTGGTCATGAAGGCGCTCGAGTGCACATCGCTCACCATCCCGATCCTCAACCCGTTGAACTCCTCCGGGAGGCCCGGAATGACGAATCCGGTGTTGGTGTACTCGAGGTCCGATTTCCCGGCCAGCACGCCGTATGCGGCGCCACCGAATGAAACTGCCGACAGGCCCGTGAGACCCCGCCGTATGAACGTCCGTCTCCCGGCGTCAAAACTGCGGACCGCAGGGCGCGTCTCGAACAACCTGAACGACGGACCTATCCGGGGGGTAATCCGCAGGAGCATCCGGAATCCCTTGAACGGGAGTGCGACAAGCAGGCCGGCGAGCACAACGACCCCCAGGATCAGCGTCGCTCCGTGCCAGATGTAAAACGGATTGACGGCGAGAGCGATAAACCAGTGCGGAAACACCGTGACCTTCGGACGGGCGAGGAGCACCCATGCCATCGTGGCGTTGAAGAGAATGAACAAAGATGCAAGAACAACCTGAAGCCGGGGGCGGGTGGGAAATTGCCTGCGGAGCCATCGCCGCGACAGCAGGTAGAGCATGAGCTGAAGACCGAGGACGATCACAAGGAGGGTGATGCGGAACATGCAGGAGCTTAGTCGGTTGTGGTTTGACTCGTTTGCTGAAGGAGGTGCAGCGCCTGATCAAGCACCACGGCGGGAGTATGCCGCGTCAGGCAGTGCACGTCGCCAAATCTGCACGACGGGTCCATGCACGCTCCGCACGGGAGATCGCCTGCATGGAGCGTCACGGAACGGGACCCGAACGGGGCGGACCAATCGTGCCTGCTCGAGCCGAAGAGAGCCACGATCGGAACGCCGGCGGCCCAGGCAGCATGCATGAGACCGGAATCTTCGCTGATCATGATGTCGGCCGCCGCCACGCACGCAAAAGCGTCTGCAAGCGACGTGGCGGCGGTCAGATTGATAACATCGTTTCCCAACCCGCGCACAATTGCCTCCGCCTTCGCCCGCATGCGATCGGTGCCGAGGAGGAGGAACTGGACAGGTGATCTGCGCTGCCACTGCATACCGAGTTCAACATAGTTCTCCACAGGCCAGTTCCGTGTCGTCCAGAGGCCTGCCGGATTGAAGATGACCAGCGTCTTTCCCGTGATACGTCCGTGGCGGGCGAGAAGTTGCCGGGAAGCATGCAGCCGCTCTGCCCGGATCGGAACGGACTGCGGATGCTCATCGCACGCAAACCCCGTCCGCCGGCACGTGTCGACGATCCTCTGCCATGCGGAGACCGGCGCATACCTGTCAAACTCTCCCCAGGAGGGGGGCGATGCAATTCTCCGTATGATGCGGCTCATGCTGTTGCGCTGCAGGTCGAGTATCACGTCGTAGCCCGAAGCACGGACGGAGAATCCGGTGCGCAGCGCGTAGAGGGCGCGCCCTCCCCGCCGTGCGGGAAACGGCGGGGCGAG
>JBGPYM010000211.1:0-5612 GCA_041493205.1 Bacteroidota bacterium | reverse complement strand
GGAGATCATCACGCGATTTAACACGCAGGTGATGCTGCCGCTGGTCATTGACTCCACGGAAGCTCCGGTCATCGACGAGGCGCTCCAGCTCATCGCGGGCCGCGCGATCGTCAATTCGATCAACATGGAGGACGGGGAAGAGCGGATCGCGAAGATCGTGCCGCTCTGCAGGAAATACGGCGCCGGAGTGATCGCGCTGACCATCGACGAACAGGGGATGGCCAAGACAGCTGCAGGCAAACTCGCCATCGCCCGGCGGATGCACGATATCGTGGTGTCGAAGTACGGCATGCGGCCGGAAGACCTGATCTTTGACACGCTGACGTTCACCCTCGGATCGGGAGACGAAGAATTCCGGCGGGCTGGCATCGAGACTCTTGAAGCCATCCGGCTCATCAAGAAGGAACTCCCGGGCGTGCATACGCTTCTCGGGGTTTCCAACATTTCCTTCGGCCTGGCACCGGAGGTGCGCAATGCCCTCAACAGCGTGTTCCTCCACTACGCCATCGAGGCCGGCCTCGATATGGCGATCGTTCACGCCGCGAAGATCATGCCGCTCTACAAAATCGACGAAAAGGGGCGGGAACTCTGCCGGCGGCTCATCGTGGACGACCGGCACTTCGAGGAGGTCGCCGGAGGGGAGGGCCGGAAGCTCGTGTCGGATCCCCTCACGGAGCTGATGGCCCATTATGCGGCGCAGACGGGGGAGAAAAAGGCGCCCCTCCGCCCGACAGGAACCCTCGAGGAGAGGCTCAAAAACCGGATCATCGACGGCGACCGGATCGGCCTTCAGGCCGACCTCGACACGGCGCTGAAACAGTATGCGCCGCTCGATATCATCAACACGATCCTTCTCGACGGCATGAAGGTCGTGGGTGAGCTCTTCGGCAGCGGGCAGATGCAGCTCCCGTTTGTGCTCCAGTCGGCCGAGGTGATGAAGGCGGCGGTCGCGTACCTCGAACAGTTTATGGACAAGGCCGCAACGGCCTCCAAGGGGATCCTGGTGCTTGCCACGGTCAAGGGGGACGTCCACGACATCGGCAAAAACCTGGTCGACATCATCCTGACCAACAACGGGTACCGGGTCGTGAACCTGGGGATCAAGTGTCCGATTGACACCATGCTGACCGCGGCGCAGGAGCACGCGGCGGACGCCATCGGGATGAGCGGCCTGCTGGTAAAATCGACGCTCGTTATGCGGGAAAATCTCGAAGTGATGAACGAGCGGGGCATAACGCTGCCGGTGATTCTCGGCGGCGCGGCACTCACGCGGCGGTATGTCGAGCAGGACCTCCGGTCCGTCTACAAAGGGAGAGTGCTCTACGCCAACGACGCCTTTGACGGGTTGAAGTACATGGAGACTATCCGCTCGGGCGGCGCCGCGGAGCTAGGTCCTGTGGATGAGCCGGACGATGAAGAGACTCTGACGGGCACGGAGGCTAAAATAGCCATGACGCGTCGCGACGATGGGGGCGCCGGGCCTGCTGCTGCCGCCGTCGCGGTCGGACCCGTCCGTTCACGCGTGAGCACCGATGTCCCCATCCCCGCTCCTCCGTTCTGGGGGGCGCGCGTTGTGGAGAACGTACCCCTCGGGGATATTTTTCCCTATGTGAACGAGGTGGCACTCATTCGGGGACAGTGGCAGGTCCGCAAAGGAAAACTGACCGAGGAGGCATACCGGTCACTCCTCGCGGAAAAAATCCATCCCGCCCTCGCTGCGCTCAAAGAACAGGTCGTCCGTGAACGATTGCTCGAACCGAAGATTGTCTACGGGTATTTCCCGAGCCAGTCGGACGGCGATGACCTGATCGTGTATGACCGTGACGGGCGGAGCGCGAGAACCCGGTTTACGTTTCCACGTCAGCCCGGCGACCGTCACCTCTGCCTTGCGGACTATTTCGCGCCGGTCACTTCGGGGCGGATGGATGTCGTCGCGTTTGACCTGGTGACGATGGGAGAGAAGGCGTCCCGGCACTCTGCGGAGCTCTTTGCGGCGAACAATTACAAAGACTACCTCTACTTCCACGGGCTGAGCGTCGAGTGTGCCGAAGCGCTCGCGGAGCTGTGGCACAAGAAAATCAGGGAAGAACTCGGTATCGACGGCAAAGATGCTCCCGATATCCGGCGCCTGTTCGCCCAGGGCTATCAGGGGTCACGGTACAGTTTCGGCTATCCCGCCTGTCCGAATCTGGAAGATCAAACGAAGATCTTCGCGCTGCTTGATGCCGGCCGGATTGGCGTTCATCTGACGGAAGAATTCTCCCTGGTTCCTGAACAGAGCACAAACGCAATGATTGTACACCATCCGGAAGCACGCTACTTTACTCTCAGGTAACATGCGCCACGCTGGAAATATTTTCCCCCTGCGATATTGCAATTCCTTCCCCTTTTAATTATGTTTGAAAGGAATGGAAGATCTGTTTCGAAAAGGTGTTGAAGAATTCAACACTCAATGCTTTTTCGAGGCGCATGACTCCTGGGAAGAGCTCTGGAAAGAGACCAGCGGCCCTGATCGCCTGTTTTACCAGGGCCTGATCCAGACGGCGGTCGCCCTCTACCACGCCGGCAACGGCAATCTGCGGGGGGCCTGCAGCCAGTTCGCAAAGGCTCTTGCCAAACTGGAACAGTACGTTCCTGTGTATCGCGGCATTGACACCCTGTGGCTCGTAGGAGAGGTGCGCTCATGCCTCCGTCTGACCGAGGAGGCAGGAAACGGCGGCCAGCTCCGGCTGCCGGCGATCCGGATTCAGCTGCAATGACCCAGCGGACGTAGAAAAAACCAACGGAGGATGATTCTCATGTCAACGATGATTACGGAAGAGTGCATAAACTGTGGTGCATGTGAGCCGGAGTGCCCGAACACTGCGATTTATGCGGGCGGCGTCCAGTATGAGTACAAAGGACAGATGTTTGATGCGCTCTCGAACGATTTCTATTATATCGTACCGGAAAAATGCACCGAATGTGTGGGCCATTTTGACCAGGAGCAGTGCGCCGCGGTGTGCCCGGTCGATTGCTGCGTCCCCGATCCGAATCATGTGGAGTCCGAAGAGGTGTTGGTGGCGCGCGCGAAGGAGATCCATCCGGAGAAGGAGTTCGCCGAGCTCGGCGCCGCGACGTCACATTTCCGGAAGGGATAACGCCCCCGGTTCACGTACGCTGATGGACATGCAAGGTCGGTATTCTTTCCGGATACCGGCCTTTCTTTTTTGAAGAAGGGAATACCCCATGCGGATTGGGCCGTATGAACTTCACGCAATTGAGACCGGCAGGTTTGCCCTCGACGGAGGCGCTATGTTCGGCGTCGTTCCGCGCCCGCTCTGGGAGAAGACCAACCCGCCCGACGGGAAGAACCGGATCACGCTTGCGGCCCGGGCACTCCTTCTCAAGGGGAACGGCCGCACGGTGCTGATCGACACCGGCAACGGTGCCAAATTCAACGAGAAGCTGACGTCGATCTACCGGATCGAGATGGCGGAGTACAATCTTGTCTCTTCCCTGGCACGCCACGGTGTTGCGCCCGAAGACGTGACGGACGTGATCCTGACGCATCTCCACTTTGACCACGCCGGTGGGGCCACGACGCTCGCAGACGGTGAGGCGGTGCCGACATTCCCGCACGCACGCTACTGTGTGCAGCGCGAACACTGGCTGGCGGCGCAGCAGCCGACGGACCGGGACAGGGCGAGCTTTTTCCCCGAAGATTTCATGCCGCTCCACCAGCGCGGGGTACTTGATTTCACCGAAGGCGAAGGAGAGATCCTTCCCGGCGTTCGCGTCGCGATCGTACACGGTCATACGGCTGCACTGCAGTGTCCGCTGATCAGCGACGGGCGCACCTCGCTCCTCTACTGTGCCGACCTCGTCCCGACGACCTCCCATGTCCCGCTCCCCTGGATCATGGCCTATGACCTCCGTCCTCTGGTCACTTTGGAGGAAAAGAGGCGACTGCTGGGACGCGCCGTGGAGGAAAAGTGGATTCTCTTTTTTGAGCACGATCCCGTTCTCGCTGCCGCCCGGCTTGCCCGGACCGACAAAGGGATTGTGCTCGGCGAACCCGTTGCCATCGGGTGAGGGAGCATGGACACGCCGTCCGGCTTCATACGGGTCGCACGATTCTCCGAGATCGGAGAGCGCAGGAGCAAAAAGGTGGTCGTGGGGGACGACGAGGTTGCACTCTGGCGCGTGGATGGGCGCATCTTTGCCATCGGCAATGTCTGCGCCCATCAGCATTTCTCCGCCCTCCATGCGGGCATCCTGTCAGGGCACACGGTCACCTGCCCGATGCATGGATGGACTTACTCGCTCGAGACGGGGAAAGCCACCACCGGCTCCGGCATCGTCAAAACCTACCGTGTCATCGTGGAGGATGACACGGTCTATTGCGAACAACCCGCCGGCAGATAAGCGCCATGGAGAGCCTGACCACACGCGTAAAAAGCAAAGCGCTCGAACTCGGCTTCGCCCGGGTCGGTATCGCCAGGGCAGAGGCCCTGACTGAGGAAGGGGCGCGACTCCACGAGTGGCTCGCGCGGGGGTACCAGGGGTCGATGCACTGGATGGAACGCTCCGTGGAGAAACGCATCGACCCGGGGCGGGTGCTGCCCGGTGCGCGATCGGTCATTGCTGTCGCGCTGAATTATTATACCCGCATTCCCCATGATGCCCGCCCCGGGACCGGCAAGATTTCGCGCTACGCCTGGGGCGATGACTACCATGATATCGTCGGTGAAAAGCTCGAACGGTTCTGCGCCTGGCTGCAGCAGGAATTCCCGGGATGCAGCGTCCGGCCGTATGTGGACACCGGACCGGTCATGGACAAGGTCTGGGCGCAGCGGGCCGGCATCGGCTGGGAAGGGAAGCACACGAACGTTATCACCACCGATCGCGGTTCATGGGTGTTTCTGGGCGAAGTGCTCACCACGCTCGACCTGGATCCCGACGAGCCCGCGGTCGACCGGTGCGGCACCTGTACGCTCTGCATCGAAGCGTGTCCGACCGCCGCAATCGTGGAACCGTACGTCGTTGATTCGAACCTGTGCCTTTCGTATCTTACCATCGAACACCACGGTCCTATCGAAGGGGAGATCACACAGCAATTCGACGGATGGATCTACGGGTGCGATGTCTGTCAGGACGTCTGTCCGTGGAACAGGAAATTTGCGTCCGCCACCACCGATGTAGGGTTTGCCCCCCGTGAAGGGAATGTTCAGCCCGACCTGGCCGGGCTGCAGACACTGGACCAGGCGGGATTCAGCGCGAGGTTCAAGGGAAGCCCGGTAAAACGGACCAAACTTGAGGGTTTGCAGCGTAATGTCGGCATCGTACTCGCCCATCATGACCCGGAAGCGGAACCCGGCGCATCCTACGAGCAGTAGCACCGGCGTCCCCCGTCCGGTCCGCCTGTGGCGGACGGACGAGGCTCGTCCCGCCAGTGGCGGGACGGCCGCCGGTGATTTATGAGCAGTAGCACCGGCGTCCCCGCCGGTGCCCTTGACTGTGGTCTGTAGAAATTCCAGAAGTATATGGCCCCAATCCACCATAAACTGATCATCATCGGCTCAGGCCTCGCAGGCCTTACCGCGGCGCTCTACGCCGGCAGGGCCAACCTT
>JBGPYM010000294.1:0-3516 GCA_041493205.1 Bacteroidota bacterium | reverse complement strand
CTCCGGATCGCTCAGACGGCGCGCACACAAGGGGCCGGGGCCCTGGCCGGCATCCCGGGAGTAGGGGAGAAACTTCGCGGTCTCATCACCGAGTTCGTTACGACGGGCACCGTCGGGCTCCTGTCGTCACTGGAGAAGGAGGTTCCTGATTCGGCAAAAGCCGCACTCGACGCGGAACGGGAGAAACACCCGCGCGCGCGGCGGCCCTTGCTCGGGGTTGCCGCCATCCTCGGCATCGACGCGGAGTACCGCCGCAGAGCTGCAGTCGGCACGCTCAAACGCATCGCCCCCCGGCAGTTCAATCCGGGCCGGAAAGCCTGGCTCCCCCTCCTCGCGACGAACAAAGGCGGCTGGAAGTTCACCGTCATGTTCTCCAACACGGCCGCCGCACACACACTCGGGACGACAGACGACTGGGTCGTGGTGTACTATGAAAAGGGAACCGGCGAACAGCAATGCACGGTGGTGACCGAAAAGCGCGGTCCGCTCAAGGGGAAACGCGTGGTCCGGGGAAGGGAGGCGGAATGTAAAAAATATTATGCCTGAGGTTCCCGCCGGATCGATCTTGATTTTACCGCCATTCTCACCTACTTTGACTCCGCCTCGCCGTTTCCATCCCCAGATCAGGAGTTTCCATGCACCGCACCTTCCCGACGCTCCTTCGCGCAACTCTGTCCGCTCTGATATTCGTCATTCTTGCGCTCCCTTCGCACGCCCAGCAAAAGTACCGGCTCACGTTTGATCAGATTTTCAGGGGCGCAGAACCCCGGCTGACCGCCCCGCTTCCTGTCGTCACAGGATGGGCCGATCATGACCACTACCTCGAAACGCGCCGGAGGGAGGGAGGCAAGAACGGGGGAGTCTATGCCGTCGATGCGGAAACTGGACGCGACAGACTCTTCCGCGACGTCGAACAGTACCGCGATCTTGTCGGTCCTGGAATCGATGCGGGATCTCCCGCAGCCACGAACGAGTCGTGGACCAGACTCATCTACGGCAAGGAGAAGGATCTTTACCTGTTGAACACGGAAACAAAAGAGTTCAAGCGCCTCACAACCACCTCCGCCGAAGAGCAGAACCCGTTCATCTCCCCCGATGGAAAATACGTCGCGTTCACGAGAGACAACAACCTCTACGCGATCAATCTGAGCGACGGGAAGGAAACGCAATACACGAGCGATGGGAGCGAGGCCATCAAGAACGGCTGGGCGTCCTGGCTCTATTACGAAGAGATCCTCGGCAGGCCGACCCGCTATCGCGCTTTCTGGTGGTCTCCTGACGGTTCGCACATTGCGTTCTACCGGTTTGACGACTCACCGGTGCCCGTGTTTCCCATCTTCAACGCGGAGGGGGTCCACGGGTCGCTGGAGGAGGAACGGTACCCGAAAGCCGGCGACCCGAATCCTGCCGTGCGATTTGGCGTCGTCCCGGTGACGGGAGGCCCGGTCATCTGGGCGGCGTTCAACGAAAAGGACGACCAGTACTTCGGGATGCCCTTCTGGACTCCCGAGAGCCGGTCGGTCTGGATCCAGTGGATGAATCGCGGCCAGGATACCTTGAGAATCTACGCGATCGATCCGCCGTCGGGGAAGAAATCACTCGTCTATGAAGAACACCAGAACTCGTGGGTCGAGTGGTTTGAAGGCATACGGTTTTTCGCGAACGGCAGGGGGTTCATCCTCCGGACGGACAAGGACGGCTGGATGCACCTGTACCTCCACGCAATGGACGGGACACTCCGGAACCGCCTCACGGGGGGGAAGTGGAGCGTCGCGGAGCTCCTGACGGTTGACGAAGGGAAGGGCCTGGTGTACTTCACCGGGCACAGGGAGGCCTCGACCCGCACAGACCTGTACCGGGTCGGTCTCGACGGGAACGGGCTGACACGGCTGACCTCCGGTCCGTACTCCCATACGGTGAAAGTGTCGCCGACAGGGAGGTATTTTGTGACCACGTTCAGCAACGTGGCCACTCCACAACGCATGGCGGTCTGCTCGGGCGACGGGAAGCTCCTGCGCGCCGTCGCCGACAGCAAGGAACCGCGCCTCGATTCAACGCTGCTGGGTAAAACCGAAATGTTCACCATCCACATCCCCGATGGATACGATCTCCCCGCGATCTGGACACTCCCGCCCGATTTCGATCCGGCAAAGAAGTACCCCGTCATTATCAGCGTGTACGGAGGGCCGCTTGCGGCGACGGTGTCTGACTCGTGGAAGGGAATTGGGAACCAGTGGCTCGCCCAGGAGGGGGCAATCCAGCTTTCGGTCGATCACCGGGGCTCCGGGCACTTCGGCAAGGAGGGGGCTGCGCTGATGCACCGCAGGCTCGGGACGTGGGAGGTCAAGGATTACGGTGAGGCGGTCCGGTGGCTCCGCACACGGCCGTTTGTCGATTCGACCAGGGTATGCATCACCGGAGGAAGCTACGGCGGATATGCCACCTGCATGGCCCTGACAGCGGGCGCGGATCTGTTCACGCACGGGCTCGCCCTCTCCTCGGTGACCGACTGGAAGCTCTACGACTCCCATTACGTCGAACGGTACATGGACTCCCCCGCCGAAAATCCGGAGGGGTACACCGCGAGCTCCGTCATCACATGGGCGGAAAAGTACAAGGGGATGCTCTCGATTGTCCACGGAACCATGGACGACAACGTGCACATGCAGAACAGCATTCAACTCATCAGCAGACTGGAGGATCTGAACAAGCATTTTGAGTTCAGTCTCTATCCGGGAGGCCGCCACGGTTGGGGCGGCCTGAAGGCGGTCCATCTCCAGGCTGAATCGTACCGGTTCTACTACACCTATATCCTCAAGAAAGAATTTCCCGCGAAATTATTCGAAGGTGTCGGCGTCATGCCGGGCCGGCGGCGGTAATCCGGAACGTCCCACTTCACATGGGGGCGACCCGTCGGGCCGCCCCTTTTGTTGTAGGAAATTCAAGAATCTCTGCCGCGATGAGGTAAAAAATCCCTCTCAAACTGAGCGAAAGCGTCTATTTTCGCTGTTTTTAGCCGATTTCGTCCATAGTATGCCCTCCCTGAGAAATGGTACATCATTTGTATTCCTAAGAGCAGCAGGGCAAACAGTGGGGGGGAGGACAGTGAGGACGCCCTCGACAGGCACTCAGGGGGAGACATGAAATCGATCGGTATTGTCGTAATGCTTTTTGGCGTGCTGGCCTTTTCGAAGTTCTATCTTGTCCCGCCGACGACCTCGGAAGGACGCGAAGTGGTCGCTCAGTATGTGCGCGCGCATTCAGACGGGAATCTGCAGCTGGCCGATTTCAAGCGGACCGGAGGGCGGGAATATATGCTGGGCGGGGTCCGCATCTATGTGATGACGTTCGAGGGGACGATTCAGGGCGTCGGCAACGATCCGGAGGCACAAACGCCCGGCATCGAATTCGTGTTTGACCGCACTTCCAATGCGGGACCTGCCCCGCTCCATGCCGGGGAAAGCCGGACAGTCAAGGGGGCAATACAGTTTGAGAAAGCGTCGTACGCCTGGGTGG
>JBGPYM010000147.1:0-7700 GCA_041493205.1 Bacteroidota bacterium | reverse complement strand
GCCACCGATGAAATCACACCGACCACCACCCCCGTCAGTATCAGCCTCCAGGGAGTGAGATCGGGCTCGGCATCCTTTGCGCCTTTGCGGGGATTGTTCAGGAGACGAACCGCAGCGATCACCACCACGCATGCAAAAATCTTCTGGAGCGTTGCACCCTGGAGCCCGGCCGCGATCCCGCTCCCCACATATGCTCCCGCAACGCTCGCAACACCCAGAAAGACCACAGCCCGCCCTACCACGTGTCCGTTCCTGAAGTAGCGATAGGAGGACCCCAGGGACGTAAAGACCACCACCAGAAGGCTCGTGCCGAAGGCAAGGTGCGTCGCAACCAGCGATGAGACCCCGATTGCCTGGAAGTAGTAGATCAGCACCGGCACGAGGATAATCCCGCCCCCCACGCCGAAAAACCCTGCGAAGTACCCCGCAACACAGCCGGCGATGATGAGGAGAAGCCCTTCGGGAACGCCCATCAGGCTCCGATCTTCTTCGAAAATGTTTTCCGGTCCTTCAGCAGCCCCTCCGCTGCCTTCAACTGCACGTCTCCCTTGATCGACGCTTCAATCCGGGCGGACTCGCCTTTCATGCGTCCCATCAACTCGATGGCAAGCTCCTTCGTGATGTGGTCTTTATAGCGTTCGAAGCCGCGCAGCTTTTCCTTCCGGAGCCCCGCGTCCAGCCTGTCAAGATCGTCGAGCACTTCTTTGTTGTAGTGCGACCGGTCTGCGATCTGCCGCAGATCCTTCAGCCGTCCCTCGCTTTCCTCCTGGAAATCGAAATTCTGCTGTTCGAGGAATTTCTTGAATTCCTCCAGGACCGGCTCCCCGACCGACTGCAATTGTTCGCCTTTGTGCACACCCGCAAAAATGTTCGCGAATTTGAAGATGAGGGACTTTCTGAGGAGTTCACGGACCATCGGTCCTTCATCGTCCTCCTTCACCAAGGAATCGGGGGCGATGCCGCCGTACTCGTAGACCTTGCGCCCGTGGACGGTCTTGAATTCGCGCCGGAGGCTGTCGGGTACGGTCGCGAACACGCCGTTCTTGTCGCGGTGGAGGTAATCGATTTCCTGTATGCTCCGGCCGCTCGGAATGTAATACCGTGCGGTGGTGATCTTCAGCTGCGCCCCGAAGTCGAGGGGAAGAATGGTCTGCACCAGGCCTTTCCCGAACGTCCGGCTCCCGACAATCAGAGCCCTGTCGACGTCCTGTAGCGCTCCCGCGACGATCTCGCTGGCGCTGGCGCTCCCGCGGTCGGTGAGCAGGACCAGGGGGGTCGCCCCGAGGAGCGGCTCCTCGGTCGACAGGTAGGTGCGTGCAGCCTCCGGCCGGCGCCCTTTGGTGCTCACGATCATTGTCCCGTGCGGGACGAATTTGCTGACCACTTCCACCGCTGCGTCAAGGAGTCCCCCGGGGTTGCCGCGCAGATCAAGGATGAGACCCTTGATGTCCCCCTTGATCTTCAGTTCTTTGATTGCCTGGCGGACTTCCTCGCCTGCCTTGCGCGAAAAGCGTTCGAGCCGGATATAGCCGACACCATTCTCGAGATAGCCGGCATAGGTGACGTTCTTGACCTGGATTTCTTCACGTATGAGGACGAATTCAAGCGGCTTCTTCTCCCCTTCCCGTTCAACGACCAGTTTCACCTCGGTGCCGGGATCCCCGCGCGTCAGGTTTCGGACTTCGTCCGGCTTCCTGGTCGCGACTTTCACGCCGCCGACTTCCACGAGACGGTCGCCCGGCACGATCCCCGCCCGCTGCGCCGAGTACCCATCCATGACGGTGACGATCTTGAGAACGCCATCCCGCACGCCGATGGTCACCCCGATGCCGCCGTATTTTCCGTTGGTGAGGAGATCGACCTCGTCTCCGTCTTCCTTGTCAATATAGACCGTGTACGGATCAAGGGTCCCGAGCATGCCGTCAATGCCGGCCTGCATGAATTTCTCAGGATCTACTTCATCGACGTAATTTGCGGTGATTTCTTTGTACACGCGTCCGAAGATGTCGATGCTCTTGTTGATTTTGAGGAACTGATCGGCGTCGGGAACAAGAACGAATCCTCCGCCCGCTCCCAGCAGGATTATGCCCAGCACAAGCACCCATCGCCGGCTCCCGCGGCCGCGCACCGTTGCTCCCTGTGTGTTGCTCACGTCGCCTCCCTGAGTAATCGTTCGTTCCGTTCTGCCACCACGCGTTCGATTTCCTGCGCAACCAGATCGACACTCCGCATTCCGTCAATGACCACGCACCGCTCCGGATGGTCGCGTGCAATGGCCAGATATCCCTGGCGCACACGCTCGTAAAATTGCCTGCCCGCACTCTCCATCCGGTCGGGCCGTCCCCCTTCCTTCATTCTCCTGCGTTCGATTTCCTCCACGCTGATATCGACCAGAATCGTCAGGTCCGGATCGGTCCCGCTTGTTGCGACCGTATTCAGCTGCAGAACCGCCTGCAAGTCCAGTCCTCTGCCGTATCCCTGGTACGCAGTCGTGGAATCATAGTAGCGGTCGCAGACGACAATTTCGCCGCGGCGCAGAGCCGGCGCAATCACCTGCTGCACAAGCTGCGCCCGGCTTGCCGAAAAGAGAAGAAGTTCGGTCAGTTCCGTCAGCTCGAGGTTTTTTCCGTCGAGGAGGATCTCCCGCAATCGCTCCGAGATCGCCGTGCCGCCGGGTTCGCGGATAAAGTGCACGGGCGTGCGATGCCGCGCGCGCAGCCATTCGACCGCGCGTCGCGCCTGCGTTGTCTTGCCGCTCGCATCAAGACCTTCAAACGTCAGGAACATGAAACTAACATAGCAATTTCTCCGCCGTTC
This sequence comes from Bacteroidota bacterium, assembly GCA_041493205.1. GTDB lineage: Bacteria > Bacteroidota > Ignavibacteria > UBA10030 > UBA6906 > JBGPYM01. Next base: position 4,883 of record JBGPYM010000147.1, on the reverse strand, counting down.
TGCAAACGAAGGGACAACGGCGTTCTCTTGCACCTGAGGGCCGATTTAGGTAGATTCGACTATTCGCGTGCGAACGTGACTTCAGCGAGAGGCGCACACCCCGCTCCATGCCCAAACGACCCCGGCCACATACGGCTGCCTCCCCTTCCCGCATCGAAAAGCGCAAGACCGAATCCCGCGTCGAAGATTCAGAGATCATCGCCGAAGCTCTCGCAGGCGACAACCGGGCGTACCAGAAGTTGATGGACAAGTATCACGACGCCATTGTGAACTTCATCTATCGCATGGTGCGCGACCGGGAGCAGGTGGAGGATCTCACGCAGGAAGCATTCATCAAAGCATTCGCTTCCCTCCGCAGCTTCAACGAAGAATACGCCTTCTCCACATGGCTCTACAAGATCGCCACCAACAACAGCATCGATTACATCCGGAAGAAGAAGCTCCAGATGTTTTCGATCGACAAACCGATCGAGTCGAAGGACAGCGATTTTACCTTTGAGCTTCCGGACGACTCCTACGAGCCGGACCGGGAACTGATCACTGACCAGCGGTCAACCATGCTCAATGCCGCCATCGAGCAACTCCCTGAAAAGTACCGGATCGTGATCCGGCTTCGTCATGTCGAGGAGCGAAGCTACGGAGAGATCGCCAGAATGCTGAAACTCCCCATAGGCACCGTCAAAGCCCATATTTTCCGGGCCAGGGAGCTCCTCTACAAGCAATTACGGACTAAAATCAGGCATTATTGAGCCGGCTGCCGCAACTCTCTCCTGTGCAATACGTACACTGTATCTATAGAGGGGAATTAACGGTATGCGACGCTTGCACGTGTTGATACGCTGTCTGCTCCTGGGCCTGGCTGCCACGCAGCCGGCCTGCGCCGCCCCCTCCCCCCAGGACGACTCCTCGATCCGGGAAATCGGCCGCACAACCGAGAAGGAATTGAAGGTCGTGTTGACCTCCTCGTTCGGCAGTGTGCTTTTTTCCCGCGGTGAACCCGAAAAGATACTCCTGCTCGACGGTTCACCCAAGACGAAGAAAGACCCGAAAATCAACGTGGACTACTCGATCCGCAACCGCGTGGGCTACATGGACCTGGCCCTCGGTGAAGGAACAAGGGACGGGGAGGGGAAGAAGGGTTCGTTCCGCATCGCCGACTGGAACGGGGGGAAGTGGTATCTGAAATTCAGCGATGCCGTTCCGATATCGTTCGACATCCAGCTGGGTGTGGGCAAGGGGGACTTCGACCTCACCGGGCTCCAGGTAAAGGATTTCAACCTCTCGACCGGCGCCAGCGATGTCACGCTGTCGTTTGACGAGCCGAACAAGAGCAGCATCGACAACATCAGCATCGAATCGGGTGTCAGCAAATTCGATGGTCGCAATCTGTGCAACGCGAACTTCAAGCGATTCCGGTTCCAGGGCGGCGTCGGAGCGTACACGCTCGACTTCGGCGGGGATCTGACTACGGAAGTGGATGTTGATATCGAGGTGGGGCTTGGCGTGATGACGATCTACGTCCCGTCGGCCACGGGAGCGCGCGTGATGTACGAGAAGAGCTGGGTCTCGCGGGTGGATTGCGCGGCCGATTTCGGATCCAGCGGCGACAACCAGTTTGTAAGCGGCAACTACTATTCCGCTCCGGGAAAGATGAACATCCGCATCGATTCCGGTCTCGGGAGCGTCAAAATCCGCAGACGGTAACCCCCCTTCCTTTCCTTCATCGTCCCCACAGAAAGAACGGCGCCCAGACGTGCGGGGGCGCGTACTCCGGCATTTTGAGCATGTCGAGTTGCGCCTTGTGGAACGCGACGCGCGTGTGCATGCCGGTGAGCAGGGCGGTGTAGAACAACTCCCCGAAAATTTTCTTCGCCTTGCGTGACGGCGCGTGCGACGTGAAGACCAGCTGTTGTGCCCCGGCTGCAAAGAAGAGATATGCCTCCGGAGGCCTGATACCGGAGCGCCCGGGGTCGAGATCCGAAACCACCACACTGCTGAACGGATGCAGGGAGAGGAGCTCCCCCGACGGGATCCGCTTCATGATGTCGCTTGATTTGTCATCCGAGAGAATGAAGCACGAGTTGCCGGGGCGCTCCTCGTTGAAGAGGAACCGCGCCGCGATATGGAGCAGGTCCCCGTGTTCGCGCTGGAGGGTCGCCAGAGACGCTTGCTGATCGAAATAGAGGCGCACGTCTTTGTAGAATGCGCGGATATCCCGCAGTTCGTATTCCACATCCCACGCGGTCCCCCCTGGACACCCGAGGGCCACGACTTCCTTGACCGGACGTCCGGGCAGGCGGGGAAGAAGCAGTGTCCCTGCAGAGGGGAGGTAACTGATCGTGTGCTGTTCGGCCATCGTCCCGCCGCCACGGAGCAGGCCGCGGTTCAGCGCATGGAGCGGAAGCCAGGGGAGTTCACGGGGAAGCACAACAACGAGGTTTGCCGCGCCTGCGATGGCGCCTTCGATGGGCCGGATGAATGCCTCGTAGAGGGACCCGTTGACTTCCCGCAGGCGCTGATCGATCGCGTTCTGCTGCGTGCGCGAAGAGTCCGCATACTGTTCGCGCATCCTGAGCAGGTCATCGAATTCCCGGGCGAGATCGAACACGCGGTCTTTTTCAAAGGCCGCAACCTGCACGGTACTCCCGTTCCCGGTGACGACAAATGCGTAGAGCGCCCTGCGCGCGAGAATGTGCTGGACCAGTGCCGTGCCCGGCGGGAGCGACCTCTGCACCTCCGCAATGCTGACATTGGCAATGCGCACGAACGGCTCCAAGCTCCTGCGGAACCGCGAGGCGCGTGCTGCGGCCTCCGCAACGTCAGCCAGTGCGCGGTCGCGTGCGGTACGGACGTCGGCAAGGAGGTCCCGGCGGGGACCGCCGAGTGCGGCCAGTTCGACAAATTGCCGCTGGCCGCCGATGTGGCGCGCGCGCGCAGCGGCACAGGCGTCCAGCGCGGCGCGAATGGTGTCGTTCGCGGCGTCGGGGCTCATGGCACCGAGCGCCCCGAACAACTCTTTCCCGTTGCGCCGGTCGGCATACCAGAATGCCTCGTCGTACCGGCCGAGCTGCAGGAGGATGTCGATCGCATCATCGTACGACGGTGTCCGCCGCGTCCCGAGGTACGCCTGTTCGCATGAGAGGTACAGGTCATCAGCGTCGCGCGGCGCGGTGACCGATTCTCCGTATTCGATGGACGCTTTGAAATACTGGAGCGCATCGGTCGGCTGGTTGTTCCTCTGGAAGAGCTGCCCCAGGCAGAGCGTTGCGTAGGCAAGCCCCGACGGGTACCCGAGCGTCTTGAACGCATCAAGCCCCGCCCGGTAGTTCCTGGCCGCCGCGTCGCGGGAGGTTTCCACGTCGCAGTGACCGAGCTGCAGCAACATGTACCCCGCCGCAATGCTGTTGCCCATCACGCGGGCCGCCGACGCCGCGGCTTTGAAAAACCGCGCCCCCTCGCGGAAGTTCCGGTTCCGCAGATAGAGATTTCCCACCCGGATGAGTGCTTCCAGTCTCAGATCGGACGCCCCGCTGGTCCTGTCTGCCCGTTTCAGGCAGTCGCCGTAATTTGTGAGCGCATCCCGGAGCCGCCCGCCCGCTTCAAAGGTCATCGCAAGCCGGAGCGTCGCACGCACTGCCAGCACGGAATCGCGCGCCTGGTCTGCAAGCATGAGGGACCGCAGGAAATCCTCCGCGGCGCGGTCGAACGAACGGATGTTAAACTTGCCGTTCGCCGACTCCAGCAGGACCGCCGCCTGGTGCGCAACGTCGCCGGACGCCGTGTAGTCCTGCAGCAGATCCGCCAGCATCCGGGCCTCCTCCTCCGACTCGTCCAGCGCGCGTGCGCAGGGAAGGAGCGCCCACTCGATGTCGCGCACGCCGTCTTCATCGTGAAACACGCGTGCGAGCCGCAGGCCTTCCGTGTACATCGCGAAGGCGATCCGTTCCTCCCCCATCAGCCGGTGCAGGCGTGCAATGGCGAGCATCATCGCGCGCGCGCCCGGCCGGTCGGCAACTTCCCTGTATTCCTTCAAAGCGCGATCGAACCACGTGAAGGCACTGTCGAATGCGCCGGCGGCGGCGGAGAGCGTACCCAGCGCAGCAGCCGCCTCGGCAATATTCTGCCTGCGCCCGAGCGCCTCATCCAGCGCCAGCGCGGTTCCGAACTGGCGCCGTGCTGCCGCGGAGCCGCCGCGCGCCTGCGACACCTTTGCCTCCGCGAGTGCCGCATCCGCGCGGCGCTGCTCGGGTGTCGGTTCATTGCCGCACCCTGCCAGCACGATGAGCAGCGCGGCAGTGACACCGCACACAGCGGAAGGCGCCGGGCGAAGGGAGTGGAGGAGGTTACGCATTGCGGAGGGCGCGCACTATGCGCTCGGGATGATCGGTAATAACCGCGTCCACCCCTGCGCGCTGCACGGCGGCGAGATCGGCGGGAGTGTTGACGCCGTAGGCGGCAACGGCGATGTGGTGTGCGTGCGCGTCGCGTATATGGCGGCGCCGGAGCTGCGAGCGGCTGCAGATGAAGACGGAAGCCCCGACCCGCCGGGCAACGGCGGCCGGGGAACGAAGCGTATCGCGGACAGGGAGGTAGAGCGCGCCAATCCTGATCATCGGCGAGCGTCTGTGGAGACGGCGAAGAAATGCGTGATCAAACGACGACACGATGAAGGTTGCGCTGCTCCCGGATTCTTCCATGGCGCGAAGAAGAGCGTCGGCACACCCGGTCCTGCGCCGTGTATCCCCGTCGGTCTTCACTTCAATGTTCATGCCGACCGATGCAGGAAACGCCTCGAGAACTTCACGGAGGGAGGGGATCCCCTCGCCGCGGAATCTGCGTGCATACCATCCGCCCGCGTCATACCGCCGGATCTGGTCGTAGGT
>JBGPYM010000334.1:0-2917 GCA_041493205.1 Bacteroidota bacterium | reverse complement strand
TGCGCGTGCCTCGCGTGACGACGAGCGGGGTGTGGACAATGTCGGCCGCACGGCCAAACGGAGCCTCCACGAGATTGTCACGGCCGAGTTCAATCCGGCGGCGAAACCCGTCCGGCGGAACGAGCTCAAAATCCCGTATCACATACCATACGATTCATCGCTCAATGTCACCCGGTTCACCAACCTTATGACGCAACCCGCTTCCTCATCCAAAACCCAGACCGCCTGTCGTGTGTGCGGCGCCGGAACGCTCTACCGGTACCTCGACCTCGGCGCGACGCCCCTGGCAAACTCCTACCTGAAAAAGGAAGAGCTGCATGCTCCTGAATTCAAAGAGGAACTGGCCCTCCAGGTCTGCACCACCTGCGGGCTCTCGCAGCTCACGAAGGTGGTTCATCCGGACCTGATGTTCAAGAATTACCTGTACGTCAGCTCCACCACCGAGACATTCCGGAAGCATTGCGAGGAGATGGCGGCTACCACTTCTCGTGTCGCAGGGGCAAAGGAAGGCGACCTGGTGATGGACATCGCCAGCAACGACGGATGCCTTCTCTCGCGCTACCAGGCCATCGGGATGAGGGTCGTGGGGGTCGATCCGGCTGAAAATCTTGCCCGCGAGGCGAATGCCGCGGGGGTACCGACCGTCAACGCCTACTGGTCGAGTTCGATCGCCAACGATATAGCGGCCCGTTACGGACGGCCGAAGGTCATAACGGCGACAAACGTCTTCGCGCACGTGGACGACGTGCATGAGTTTGTGAACGGTGTGCACGCCTGTCTTGCGCGGAAGGGTATATTCGTCATCGAGTGCCCCTACGTACTCGACTTCATTGGCAAGAACGAATTCGACACTGCCTATCACGAGCATTTGTCGTATATCGGCATAACCCCGCTCGTCCGGCTCATGGGAATGCACGGGATGGAAGTTTTTGACGTGGAGTACTTCCAGGATCTGCATGGCGGCACGATCAGGACGTACGTCTGCGCACAGGGGGATTACCCGATCGGACTTCGCGTGCACCAGTACCTGGAGAGGGAGGCGGGGTTCGGGATTACGTCTGAAGCCCCCTACAAAGCCTTTGGAGAGCGGGTTCTGCTTAATAAGACCCGCCTCCTGGAGCTGATCCGGAAGGAGCGGGAGGCAGGGAAAGTAATCTGGGCATACGGGGCAAGCGCAAAGGGGAACACGCTGGTAAACTTCTTTGAGCTGACCGATGCAGACGTGCCCGTGGCGATCGATGACAATCCGAAAAAGTGGGAATATTACACCCCGGGTGCCCGGATGAAGATCACGGGGATCGAGGAGCTTGCGAAGAGTAAAGTCGACTATCTGCTTCTCCTTGCCTGGAATTTCCAGAAGGAGATCATCAAGCGCTGTGCGGCGGCACATTACAAGGGGGCATTTATCGTTCCCGTTCCGCTTCCAGCAATACTTCCTCCACCTTCCGCAGGAGATCATTGAGCATGAAAGTCGTCGCCGTTACCGGATGTCTGGGTTTCATGGGTTCGCATTTCACACGGGCCTGTCTGGAAAAGGGGTGGAGGGTCTGGGGGATCGATAAGCTCACGTATGCCGCGCGGACCGAGCACCTGGAGGGATTCCGGAAGCATAAGTCGTTCAAGTTTCTTGAAGGCGACATTGCCACGATGGACCACCTGTACGAGGTGGATTTCGTGTTCAATTTCGCGGCGGAGACCCATGTCGACAACAGCATCATTGACAGCCGCCGGTTTCTGAACACCAACATCATGGGCGTAGAGAACCTGCTTGAGCTGATCCGCGGCAAGCGGAACTATGAAATGCCCGTTATCTTTCAGTTAAGCACGGACGAAGTGTACGGCGACCTCGTCGCCGGGAACCACAAGGAAACAGACGCTCTTCGTCCGAGCAATCCGTATTCCGCCAGCAAAGCTGCGGCCGACATGCTGATTCTCGGGTGGCAGAGGACGCACGGCATCCCGTTCAACATCGTCCGGCCGACAAACAATTACGGGATCGACCAGTACCCTGAAAAGCTGATCCCCAAGGCGGTGAAGTACCTGACGCTGGGGAAGAAGATTCCCCTTCACGGTGACGGTTCGTTCGTACGCAACTGGCTTCACGCCGACGATACGGCGTCGGCAATTCTTCACATTGTCGAGCATGGGGAGCGGAACGCGCTCTACAACGTCTCAGGGAATTATGAAGCTACCAACCGTGAGGTGATTGGCAAGGTGCTCCGGTGCTTTTTCGGCAAGGAGATGTCCCTCGAGGATCACGTCCAGTTCAACTACGTCAGGATGGGAGAAGACGTCCGGTATTCGCTCGACGACAGCCGGCTCCGGTCGCTGGGATGGAAGAACAGCAAAAAGTTTGATGACGAGCTGCAGGTGATGGTGGACTACTACAAGAACAAGTTCACCTGGTGACCTTCTTCGGTGGACGACTCCCGGCCTCTCTGCTCGATCATACTTGTCAATTACAACGGCCGGCACCTCCTCGATGCCTGTCTGAACGCACTGTTTCTCCAGTCAGGCCCCTCATTTGAAGTCATCCTGGTGGACAACGGCTCTTCGGATGGGAGTGTGGGGCACGTCCGCGAACGATTCCCCAAAGCCCGCCTCGTCGAAGCAGGGAGAAACCTCGGGTTTGCCGGCGGGAACAACCGGGGGGTAGAGAACGCGAGGGGGCAACTCATCGCTCTTCTGAACAATGACACTGTCGTGGAGCCGGGCTGGCTGGCCGGACTTGTTTCCGCGTCGGAGCCGGACGATGTGGCGATCGTCTCATCGCTCGTGCTGACCGAAGGGATTCCCGTACGGTACTATGAAAAGAACGGCTCGATCAACTTCCTCTGTCACAATATCATGAGGATTTTCGAGCGGCCGGAAAACATATTTTACGGGGGCGGGGCATCGGTACTGTTCAAGAAAAATC
>JBGPYM010000340.1:0-2838 GCA_041493205.1 Bacteroidota bacterium | reverse complement strand
GTACCGCACTTTGCCGTTCACGAGGACGACGGAATCCTTCTTGATATCGGCGACGAGCGTCCACGGGCCGATGGTGAAGTAGGTCGAACGGTACACTTTGTACCCGGCCACATCGTTGACGGCGAGGACAGGGTCTTTGTACGTCGATGGAATCGGAGGCCAGTCGATGATTGTTTGACCGGGTACCGTCGTGATGGAGAGGCTGTTTTCCCCATTCGTCGGGGTCGGGGGCGGATAGACTGCGGGCCGGTAATTATTTGCATAGAGGGTCCGCGCGGCACGCACATGTGCGAGCATCGAATCACGCGATGCGGTCGCCATGAGGTCGATATTGGCCACTCCGCCTTCAACGATCTTTGCCCGGTCCATCTCTCCGACCACCTCTGCGAAGACCAGTTTCACCGTTGCAAAGGGCGTGAGGGTAAGGGGACCCACACTGAGCAGAAATTCGGGGCGCCGCTCGTATTTGTTGCCCCCCTCGCCACCGGCGGCGCGTGCCGCATCCCACGAAAGACGCGGCTGCTGGTGCGTCATGACCTGTTTCACGCGCGCAGGGGAGTCTTTCCCCTGGATGAACATCTGGTCCTCGGTGGGCGCCCCTTCCGTGAGGCCCTGGCCGGTGTGCTCGAGAATATTCTGAAAGACGTTTCCACCGCCCGAATCGATCACCATTACGGTGAGATATCCCGCCGCATCAAGCTCATGTTCCCGTATTCCCTGCTGGTAGATATCCCTTGAATCCCCGATATCTCCGCGGAGCGGACCGACGCCAAAGTTGAACACGATGGGCACTTCATCCTGCGACCGGAAGCTCTGGTGATCATAAAAATAGAAGAGGTTTTCGCCGGCGTCCCATCCGTATTTTTCATCACCCCTGGACCCCGACCGCTGCGTGATGCGGAGCCCGTAGCGCATCCCGAAATAGAGCGAATCAACGGACGTCAGCTCATTGTTGGTGATGTAGACTTCGTGGATGACAAAGTCGTTGAGGCCGGGGAAGCTCCACGCCATGCTGCGGCGGGACACATCCACGTTGAGTCCATTCACATGATGCGCCCCGGTGACAATTTCCTCACCTGCAACGCCGATGTCCTGCAGGTTATAGTTCTTGATCAACGTGGCTTCTTCGATCGGAAAAATATCCTGTCCCGAGGGGAAAAAACGCGAGTTGATGGTGTAGGACGATGCGATACCGGCGCGCACGCCATAGATGGCATATCCCCCGGCTTCCGCGTAGTTCAGCGCATCGTTGACATTCGTGCCCTTTGAATATCCCGGGTAGTCGAGCGTAAAGAAACCATTTTGCGTTTCGGTCGGGTCCCCGTACTGGAGCGAATTCCAGATAGTCTCCCAGAGTTTTCCCCGCTTCAGCGACTGCTTGCCCCACACCACCTGTGCCGGCGAGAGGTCAGCCATCAGCAGGGTGCATGTCAGCACGAGAGCGCATTGTCGAAATCTCATTGATCGCAAGGTCACGTGGTCGTCCCCGTCAGAAATTGAGTGCGATTTGGAAATAGAATCGCCGCGGCGGCACCTCATACGAATACCATTCCCACTGATTCGGTTCGCTGAAATCAAACGTCTTCGGAAGACGATCCCTCTCCGGCAATCCGGGATTCTCCATGTACCGTTTCAGGTCGTCACCGTCCAGCAGCCGCAGGAATTTCATATTCAGCAGATTCTTGATATCCACGCTCAGCTCTCCATGCACCCCGAGCAGGTCGAATCCCTTCGCAACGCGCAGGTCGATCTGGTAGTAATCAAACCATCGCATGTTGTTCGGTTCGGTGGACGGATCGCCGGGGGCGTGATAGGTGAACTGATCCCCCTGTTTCCACCAGAATTGAGAAAACACGGAGACGTCGCTCAACGGGTGCAGACCGAAGATCTCCGGACCCTCCTCCTTCTTTATGATGAGACTCACCCATCCCTTGATCCTCTGCAGCGATCCCCACGGTCCCCGTTCCTGCCGGAGCCCTTTGGGCACATTGAGGCTGGGCGAGCCCGGCTCGTACAAACGGCTGAACCCCACCTCGCCGTTAAAGGACCAGTACACTTCATGGCTCACCCCAAAATTCACGATGCCCTGAAAGCGGGAGTCAATTCTCGTTTCGATGCCGCGGGCATCAGAATACCCGGAGTTGCTCACCATGAGCGCCTTGGTCGCCGTATGGGTGGAGGAGTAGACACCCGTGATCACGTCCGCTTCCTGGGACCCATCTTTATAATAGCCTGTGATGTCCAGCTTCAGAATGTCGGCGATATTGTAATCCACGCCGAGCTCATACTGAATGGTCCGTTCGAATCCCAGCTGCGGATTGCCGTAGTACCCCTGCCATTCATCCATGAATGTGGTCTGTTTTGCAAAGGGGTTCATCACGCTGTCGGGGAATGTCGTGTAATTCACGAACGGGAATCCGAACATTTTGGTCCATGAAGGCCGCTGGTAGAAGTGACCGTAGACGAGATGGAGCACGGCATTTTCACTCATCGGGTACGAGATGCCGATACGGGGAGCGACGGCCACCTGCAGCTTCGTACGTTCCCGCTCGGGTGTCCCGGGGATTCCTGCCGGCGCGCCCGGATCATGCCCCGGCGTGGAAAGTTCAAAGGCGAGCGGATCAAACATGTTCTTCGGCGCATTCCGGTTTTGATTAAAGAAATCGCTGCGCACGCCCACGTTGACGACAAGACCCGGGGTCTCGATCTTGTCCTGCAGGTACACGTTTCCTTCATACGGCTTCCCGTCGAACACATTCATATCGTTGGTCCTGCTCCCACCCGAGGCCGCAGCGAAGTTTTCGTAGTTGAAATCATACGACTTAAGCGAAAAGCCGG
>JBGPYM010000123.1:0-8879 GCA_041493205.1 Bacteroidota bacterium | reverse complement strand
TCAATGCACGGCTCCTCATCAGGCATGGAACGGAGTTGAGGGCTGCAATGGTCGCGGAAGCGTGGAATAAGGAGATCGTCAATTCCTCCAATGCACACAAGGGCGCTGGCTTCAGCGAAATGATGGCGATCCGCAATCTGAAGGCCGGCCTGCTTCCCCCTGAAAGCGGGCAGCACCTCCATTCCTGGAGCGATGGTCTGGCGATGCGCGTTGCTCCCTTCGGTATTGTGGCGGCAGGGGACCCAACTCGTGCTGCGAAGCTCGCAGCAGAAGACGGTTCCGTCACACACTCCGGCGAGGGGGTTTTTGCCGGTCAGGCAGTCGCGGCGGCCGTTGCCGTTGCGATGCTGGGATCGCCCGTCGATGCCATCGTCGATGCTGCGCGTAAAGTGATCCCTGCCGATTCCTGGACTTCGAGGGGAATTGAGCGGGCTGTGACGATTGCGAACAAATACCCCGACGTCTGGAGTGCCCTCAAGCCTCTTTCAGCGGAAATCGTGGTCAGTTCCTACTTTTGGCCGGATATCGGCCCCGAAGCCGTGGCACTTGCCTTTGGCGTCATCGCCGCTTCCCGCGGCAACTTCCGTGATGCGGTTCTCGGTGGAGTAAATATGGGGCGCGATACGGATACAATCGCCGCGATCGCCGGTGCGATCATCGGGGCCCGGCAGGGGATCGATGCCCTTCCTCCGGAATGGACCCGCCGCGTCTCGGTCGCGCGAGGAACATGTCTCGAGAGCATAAAAGGGATGGATGTTCTACGCACTGCGGACGCGATCGCTGACCTGGCAAACGCGAGAGACGCGAAACCATGAATGAGTTCCGCACAAGGGCGCGCAATGCGTTGCTCGGTCTCGCGATGGGGGACGCGCTGAGCTGGCCGGCGATGTTCCATCGAAGCCGCCTCCTCCCGGCATGGCTGCGTCGAATCCGGAGGGAGATCGATGAGCAGAGGGAGGAGATTGCCATTCTCCGGGTTGCGATGCCCTTTTCGCTCAACCAGTCGGCCGATCTGTTCAAACCAGGGCCGGGCGATGACACCGAGTGGGCCGCGTGGATGATCGGCAACCTCATGAAGCACGGCTGCAGGGTGGAGCTAACCTGGGTGAACGATGCCTGGCTGAATCTTGCAGCGGACAAAGGACCAGTCCGCGGAGGTGTCAGCACGGTGGCGGCTCTGGCAAACCTCCGTCGCGGAGTCATGCCCCCTTCAAGTGGAAGAGACAACCCCCACTATTTTGACGATGGCGCTGCGTGCAGGAGTGTCCCCATCGGCATTGCGTATGCCGGGAATCCATCCCGTGCTGCCGAAGCCGCCGCGATCGACGCCTCGGTGACAAACTTCGAGGACGGGGTTCTGATCGCACGCGCGACTGCCGCCGCGATCAGTGCTGCGTGTGCCGGGGAATCCTCCGCCGCTGTGATCGGACGGGCGGTCGCCGAACTCCCCAGGGGAACCTGGTCGGGTCGGACCGTCGATGATGCGCTCACTATGTGTCGCGAGGATGTCCCGTTCTTGGCCCTCATCCCGTCGCTGCACGGGATTTTGAACCGGGAATACAGCGACGGTTCTGTCGGCCCGGAGACCATCGCACTAGTTCTTGCCATCGTTTCCCGGTTGGGAGGCGATTTCAATAGTGCAATCGCTGCAAGCACGATGTTTGCAAAAGGAGCCGATTCTGTCCCCGCGCTCGTCGGTGCGATAGCAGGAGCGCTGACGCCCGGTCCCGCGATTCCGGAGCAATGGACGAACTATCTCGACCCCCTGAACGGGATCTGTCTTCCGGCTCTTGCAGGGCAAAGTTACATCGGACTGGTCGACGGGTTCGTGAACGCGTGCAAACCGCCGGGAAACCGGAGGGAGAGAACGTGAACCTCAGATGGATCGATCCTGTGGAACTTGTTGAGCACGAACTGACTCAACAGGAAGACGAGGGGAGGGATGTTACGGTGTTCCGGCAGCGTTGGCGGACTGCCCTGTCGGCGAATCCCCCCGCAGGTGAACTTCGCGAGATTGCGGATTCATTGTTGAATGAAATCGGCTCGCCGGGAGAATTCCCCACTCGCGTTGAACTGGTGACCCGGTTGCCTGCACCTCACGGTCTGGTACCCCCCGCGGTAGTTCCCGAAAACCGTATTGCGGGAGGGTGGTTCGGCAGGGCTGCCGGCTGCATACTGGGAAAACCTGTGGAAGGGATGTCGCGCCAGGTGATTCGCCAGATCCTCGAGTCGAACGGAACATGGCCCCTCGCAGACTATATCACGCAAAAGGGGATTCCCGAAAAACTTCTTCAGGAACATCCGTGGAATAGACATGGCGGAAGTGAGAGTCTCCGGGAGAACATCGTCTGCGTGACGGAAGACGACGACATGAATTATCCGATGGTCAACCTCGCCGTTCTCGAGTCATTTGGGAGGGACTTTTCGACTCAACAGGTCGCGACAACGTGGCTCGGGATGCTCCCGGTCTTAACGACGTTTACCGCGGAACGCGTTGCGTATCTGAACCTTCTCAACGGACTCGTTCCTCCGGAGACCGCGACGCATCGGAATCCGTACCGGGAATGGATCGGTGCACAGATCCGCGGAGACATATTCGGCTGGATCTCCCCCGGGAACCCGCGCGTAGCAGCAACGCTTGCCTGTAAAGACGCGCGGCTCAGCCATGTGCGGAACGGCATCTACGCCGAAATGTTTGTCGCCGCCATGGTTGCGGCTGCCTGCGTGATCGATAATCCACGCGACGTCGTTGAAGCGGGTCTCCGGGCCATTCCCTCCGATTCCGAACTTGCCCGGGCGATAAGTTTTGCCCTTTCGCTTCCCGATGCCGAGAGCACGTGGGAGAAGGGGGTTGACCGCCTCTATGAACGGTTTGGCAGGTATCACTGGGTCCATGCGATCAACAATGCCGCGCTGGTTGCCGCTGCGATTCTCTACGGGAAGGGTGATTTTGAGCAGTCGATCTGTAATGTCGTCATGGGCGGATGGGACACCGACAGCAACGGCGCCACCGTCGGTTCGATCGTCGGAACCATGATCGGCCAGAAACGCCTCCCCGCGCGATGGATCAATCCTCTCAACAACAAAATTCGGACAAGTCTGAAGGGTTTCGACAATTCCGCCATCAGCGCTCTGGCGGAGAGAACATGTGCACTCGCCTCCACGTCACGACAGGGAAACGATGCTCTCAAAAACTGATCTACGAAACGACAAGAAACTCTGCATCGACCGTGCGTGCGGCGCATTGATCGGTCATGCGATCGGTGATTCATTCGGGGACGCGGCGCGGACTCCTGAAAATCATCTTGCGTTCGGTATTACGATGGATTTCCGCGAGGGACCCGCTCCCGGGACGGACGACACGGAGTTCGCGCTCCTCACGGCGCAGACTCTCATTGAAACCAGGGGGAAGCTCTCCGATGACGCGATTCTTGCCGCGTGGCGGAAACATGTTCTCCCCCTTCCTGAGATTTACCGGGGCGGGGCAAGCGAACGGGAAGCAGCCGAAAATATTCGCCGGGGCATCCTCCCCCCTCTCTCGGGACAACATAACTCGCACTACATGAGTGACGGCGCGGTGATGCGGATCGCCCCCATCGGCATCGTGTGCGCGGGGGATCCCGCCGGGGCGGCCCGTCTCGCCGAAATCGAATCGCGAATCAGCCACTGGCGTGACGGGATCTGGGGGGCGCAGGGTGTTGCCGCCGGCATTGCGGTTGCGATGGCAGGAGGGACGGTGGATGAGGTGTTCCGCGCTGCAGCGGACGTTATGCCCGCCGACTCCTGGTCGCGCGCAACGATGAAGCGGACAGAGGATATCATCAAGACCCACGGTACGCTGGAAAATGCCTGGATGCCCCTTCACCATGCCCTCTGGACAGAATACAAATCCGTCTCCCCCGAGGCGGTCGCAGAAGCGTTTGCCGTGTTCGTCCTGGTCAAAGGCGACTTTAGGAAAGGCATTATTTACGCGGGGAACTGGGGGAGGGATTCCGACACGATTGCTGCCGTCGTTGGGTCGCTCTGCGGAGCGATGCACGACCGTTCGGGAATTCCCGCAGAATGGATCGACAAGGTGCGCATCGCGCACGGCGCATGCCTCCCCTTCACGAAAGGAATGGACATTGTTTCTGTTGCCGAACAACTCGCGTCACTGATCTGACACGGCGTGCGCCCGTGATGATCGTGTGAATATCGTCTCATCCATGACCGGAAACCTGCTATGGCGAAGGTGGTAAGAAAATTCTCTGCGGGGAAGATGGAGGCCTCGGTCCGTTCCGACTGCTTCGTCGAGGTGGAAATCAGGGCGAGAGGGGGGATTACACTCGACCTGGAAAGCAAGGTCGGCTCTCTCTACGGAGATTCCATCGCCCGCCTTCTCAAGGAGGTTTGCGCAGCACTCGGTTTGAGGGATGGCGCTTTCCACATCATCGACCAGGGGGCTCTCCCGTTCGTTATCGCCGCCCGTGTCGAAACTGCGATCAAACGCGCACTGCCCGAAACCACCCCCGTCTACCTGCCGGAACCCCCCTCCGCCCGGAGTCAATCCACGGAACGAATGAGGCGAACGCGTCTCTACCTCCCCGGGAACGAGCCAAAATTCTTCTCCAACGCCGGACTGCACCGGCCGGACGGGGTCGTGCTCGATCTTGAGGACAGCGTCGCGCCGCAGGAGAAAGATGCAGCCCGCATGCTCGTGCGCAACGCTCTCCGCGTCGTTGATTTCCACGGCGCCGAGCGTACGGTCCGGATCAATCGCGGCCCTCTGGGGCTTGAGGATATCCGTGCGGTTGTGCCTCAATATCCCGACGCGATCCTCATTCCAAAATGCGAGGACGCGGAAACCGTCATGACCATGGAGGAGGAAGTCCGATCGGCCGGCAAAAAACTCCGCCCCGTCCCGGACATTCTCCTCATTCCGATAATCGAGAGCCCTCTCGGTATAGTAAACGCTTATGCCATCGCCTCGGCCTCACGTCGCGTCTGCGCCCTGGCAATCGGCCTGGAAGACTACACCGCTGAAATCGGTGTGGAGCGAACCGCGCGTGGTACCGAAAGCCTCTTCGCCCGGATGACGATCGTGAATGCGGCGAAAGCTGCCGGCGTCCAGGCGCTCGACAGCGTCTATTCCGACGTCGAGGACCTCGACGGGCTCCGCTCGAGCACGCTTGAATCGAAAGCCCTTGGGTTCGATGGAAGAGGGTGCATACACCCGCGGCAGATCAGGGTCATCCATGACGCGCTCGCGCCGACTCAGGAACAGGTCCAGAAGGCAAGACTCATTGTTGAAGCGGCAGAAACGGCCCGGAAGAACGGCTCGGGGGTGATCGCACTCGGCTCGAAGATGATCGACGCTCCTGTTGTGATACGCGCCGAGCGGATTCTACGGCTCGTCGATGAGCTCGGGAAAGCGGGGACTGACCGATGAAATCAGGCAAAACGTCCTTCGTGAAGAATGCTGCCGGGCGGCCGGTTCCCCGCCGTGTGAATGGAATGAACCAGGTCCCGTTCACGAGCGTAAGGGGGAAACCGCCGAAAGGGATGACCGCCGGGGTTCCGCTCCGCAGTTGTTCCGAATTTCCCGCGGACGGGAACAAGGTGGTAAAAAACCTGAAGGAAGCTCTCCGCCGGGCCGGACTGAAAAGCGGAATGACAGTCTCGACACACCATCATCTGCGGAACGGCGACGCCCTGACAGGTATCCTCTTCGATGTTATTCACGAAATGGGTATAAAGGGTATCCGCTGGTTCCCAAGCGCTTCGTTCCCATGCCATGAATCCCTGATACCGTATCTGCAATCGGGGGTGATCCACCACATCGAGGGGAGCATGAACGGCGCCCTCGGCCGCTTTGCATCGTCAGGAGATATGAAGGGAGTCGGGGTCCTCCGTTCACACGGCACGCGCTACCAGTCCATCCAGAGCGGAGAAGTCCATATCGATATTGCCGTGATCGCAGCACCCGCGGCGGACCCGTTCGGAAATGCCAACGGGACAAGCGGTCCATCCGCCTGCGGACCCCTGGGGTTCGCGCTCGCCGATTCCGAATACGCGGATAAGGTCATTGTTGTAACCGACAATCTGCAAAAATTCCCATGCGTCCCCTGGGCAATCCAGGGGAATAACGTCGACTTTGTCGTTGAGGTTGCGTCACTGGGGAATCCGGAACTCATCATCTCCGGCACGACTGTCATCACGAAGAGTCCCGACAGACAGCTGATCGCCGAATACACTGCCCGCTTCGTCGAAGAGGCGGGCATCATGAAGGACGGATTTTCGTTCCAGGCGGGTGCGGGGGGAACGAGCCTCGCCTTCGTTCAGATCCTGAAAGAGCGCATGAAGGCGCGCGGCGTCAGGGCACGATTCGTCCGGGGAGGCAGCTCGCAATACCTCGTGCAGCTTCTCGAGGAGGGATTGACCGACTATATTTTGGACGGACAGGCGTTCGACCAAGCTGGGGTCCGTTCTTTGAGGGATAATCCACGCCACGTTGCCACATCCCCCTTTACCTCGTACAACTATCACGGCAAGGGCAATTTCGCGTCGTTGGTCGATCTCGTGGTGCTTGGCGCGACTGAAGTCGACCTGGATTTCAACGCCAATGTTGTGACGCACTCTGATGGATTATTGCTGCACGGGATTGGCGGGTGGCAGGATTGTCTCTTCGCGAAAACGACCGTCCTTGCAATACCGTCGTTCCGCGACAGGATTCCAGTCATCGTAGACCGGGTCACGACGCTCTGCGGACCCGGAGAGTTGATCGACGTTGTGGTGGCGGAGCGGGGTATCGCGGTGAATCCGCGAAGGAAGGATCTTCTCGACGCATTGAAGCACTCAGGGCTGCCGATCCGGGGCCTGGCCGAAATCCAGAAGGAGGTCTATGGCCTCTGTGGAGGAAAGCCGTCAGCGCCGAAAACAGACCCGTCCCGTCCCGTCGCCGTTGTCAAATGGGTTGATGGAACGTTGCTTGATTCCGTGTTCAAAGTTCTTTGATCCCCTTGCTGCAACTATCTTTCGCTGAAAACGTATAGGATTGACTGATCCGCACGTCATTCCACACCATAACTCACCCTTCATCGAGGCAATATGACCCCACGATTGCACCGGTTTCTTGCGGTTCTCTGCGCAGCTGTATTCCTTGCAGCAGCCCCACACGCTGTCGCGGGGGGAGAGGAGAAGTCGCCTGTTCTCGTCACGCCGGCCTGGCTTGCCGCGCATCTTAAGGACCCGGATCTGGTAGTCCTGAACGTCTCGACAAGTATCAGAAACTACCGCGAAGGTCACATCCTCGGGGCTCGATTCCTCTGGTATAACTCGTTCTCCGCTCCGACGCAGGAGCTCAGCGCTGAACTGGTGCCCCCCGATCGGCTTGATACCCTCCTTGAAGGTCTCGGTGTCTCCACAAACTCCCGCATCATCGTCTGTGGGGTGGGGGGGAACGTGAGCCTGACAGCTCGGGCCTACGTGACGCTTGATTACCTCGGTCTGGGTAATCGCACGTCGATCCTCGACGGCGGGGTCGAGGCATGGAAAGCGGCCGGGAATCCCGTAACGAAAGAAACGCCGGTCATCACACGGGGATCGCTCACGCTTCATCTCAAGACTGACGCAGTCGTCAATGTCGACTTTGTGAAATCGCGCCTGAATGCAAACGGTCTCTCAATCGTCGACGCACGTGCGCCGGCCTTCTACAACGGCATCGGCGGTGGTTTCCCGCGTCCCGGGAGAATCCCCGGTGCGCGGAACGTTTATTTTTCTACGCTGTATGACTCCACCGACCGGTTCCTGCCTCTTGATTCACTGCGTGCACGGTTCGAAACTGCGGGCGTCAAACCGGATGATGAGGTGATCACATATTGTCATGTCGGCCAGACGGCAAGCTCAGCGTATGTTGCCGCCAAGATTTTGGGACACCCCGTGCACCTGTACGACGGGTCGTTCGAGGATTGGAGCGGGAGGGAAGACCTGCCTGTGTTCGTGCAACCAAAACCCGAGCCGCCCAAGAAGTAGGAGAGGCAGTTACTCATTCTCGAAGTTGCACCAGGGCCCATAAAACGAAAACGGCATCAGCACTCCTGATGCCGTTTTCGCATTCTCGCCTGGAACTGCTGCGTCAGGCTGGTTCCATCGCCTTAAGTCTCAACTTCCCGCCGAGCCAGCTGCAGGGGAGTGCGCCGACCACAAGCGCAATCGGGTACCAGTGAGCTGATAAATTCCATCCTACCACCACGCCGATGCCCCCTGCGACGACTGCTGCGATGCTCTTGAACGTTTTCATGGTCCTCCATTGGTTATTCCTGCATCCTTACAATCTTGTCGTTTGGTGGAGGAGGGATTCGACATACCGCAGAACCGAAGGCTGAGAATAGTGGGAATTTCTAAATGAGTCAAGTAGATTGAATCTCCCGCCGGTTTTCCCTACCATGCGAGACGATTAATATACGATTGCTCGTTTTGATATGAGTGTCATTCCCGAAATTGTTTCCTTCCCCTCCTCGAAACTGTGGGAGCGGTGGCTTGCCAGGAACCATAAGCTCCAAGAAGGCGTATGGCTCCGGTTTTTCAAGAAGGATTCGGGCGTTCCATCGGTGACGTATGCCGAGGCATTAGACGAGGCTCTTGCATACGGTTGGATCGATGGGCAACTGAAGCCATACGACGCGAAATCGTGGCTTCGAAAATTCACGCCCCGCCGCCCGAAAAGCCCCTGGTCGAAACGGAACATTGAACATGTCCAGCGCTTGACGAAAGCCGGAAGAATGAAGTCTCCCGGTCTGGAGGAAGTACGTGCTGCAAAGGGGGACGGACGGTGGGAGAATGCTTACGATCCGGGGAGCACGATGGAGCTCCCCGCGGATTTCTTAAAGCGACTCTCGTTG
>JBGPYM010000237.1:0-4800 GCA_041493205.1 Bacteroidota bacterium | reverse complement strand
GTCCGGATGACTTCCTGAGCTATGGGAAGGTCCATCGGCGTCCGGACCGCACCCAACCCCGGTTCTCCCTTTTCGACCCACACGACTTTTGCGCGCGCCCGCCGAATCTCCGGCGTCGGCGGCCGGTCCACCACGAAAAATCCCTGCTTGCGGATGTGATCGACCACGTAGTCGAGAGTCCTGCGTGGATCCATCCCCTTCACAATCCGTATATCAAGTGACGCGGTTGCATTTGACGGGATCACATTGGATGCCTGTGTGCCAATCCGCGAACTGGCAAGCCCCCGGATGTTCAGCGATGGCTGTGTGACAAGCTCCGCCAGGCTCAGGGGCGCTCCATCTGTTGAGCCAAGCCAGAGTTCGTTCTTGAGTTGCGCATCGATTGCGGGAGCATCCGCGATTGCTCGCTTCTCCGTCTCGCTGAGCGGCTCGATGCCGTCGTAAAAATGCTCGATCAGGACATGTCCGTTTTCGTCCTTCATTGAAACCAGGAGCCGGGCAAGCGAGAGGGCAGGGTTGGGCGCCCAGTTGCCGTAGTGGCCGCTGTGCAGTTCATTTTTCGGCCCATAGACGGTCAGGTTCATGCGGATGTCGTGACGTGCGCCGAAGTAAATGAGCTGACGTCGCGTTTGATGCAACGGGCCGTCGCACATCAGCCAGAGGTCGCCGGAGAACAGCTCCTTGTTGGCCGCGAGGATTTGTTCCAGGTGCGTCGAGCCCGCTTCTTCCTCCCCTTCGAAAACAAATTTGATGTTCGAGCGGAACGCAAGCCCTGCAGCGCGGATCGCATCCACCGCAGTCATGAGCGCGATAATCGGCACCTTGTCATCGCCTGCAGAGCGTGCATAGAGTCGTGATTCGGGGTCAAATGGTGTCCCTGCAGGGGGAAGAGGAATGATCGTTCCCGCGCTGTCGGAAGACCAGGCCCGGAGTGTCGGCGAAAATGGAGGCGAAGACCATTCGTCGGGATTGAGCGGGGTGCCGTCGTAATGCGCGTAAAAGACGATGGTGCGTGATGCGGCCGGAGTTCGTATTTCTCCGAACACCACAGGATTCGCACCTTCGAGCGTCACGAGCCTGGCGGAGATCCCCCTGGAATCCATCATTGTTGCGATATGCTCTGCGTTGCGCAGAATATTCGCATGGTCCGCAGACACATTCGGGATTTTCAGCATGGAGACGAACTCATCGATGATTGCCCGTTCATGATGCTGCCGCCATTGTCGGGCAGCCAGCGCTGCTGGGTTTGTCTGGGCACTGCTCTCCACCGCAACAAGCGTGAACAGCAACGCCAGGACTGACATTCTCATGTGGACCTCTCTCGGTTATTTATCCGGCGCCAAGATACTGTATGGGCCCGCGAAATTCAAGAAACGCTCAAACCGCGCCTGCATTGCATTCGGTTCCTCTTCGTCGTATAATCGTAAAAATCCAGGAGGCATAATGACCCGGTTCATCCGCCTGCTCGTGCTCGTCGTCTGTCTGATGGGAAGCGCGCTTGCGTTTGCGCAAAGCCACGCCGACAAAATCGACGCCTTGATGAAGAAATACACGGAATACGGTCAATTCAATGGATCCATGCTGGTGGCCGAAAAGGGAGAGGTTATCCTGAAAAAGGGGTATGGGTATGCGAATTTCGAGTGGGACATCCCAAACTCTCCCGACACAAAATTCCGGCTTGGTTCGATCACGAAGCAGTTCACTTCCATGCTGGTCATGCAGCAGGTGGCGAAGGGAACCATAAAGCTGGAAGACCCGGTTGTGAAGTATCTCCCCGGCTACCCGCTTCCCCAGGGTGAAAAGGTCACTGTCCGGCATCTCCTTACACACACCTCCGGAACTTTCAATTATACGGATAGACTGAATATCCGTCGGGACAGAAATGCCTACAGCCTCGACTCGCTCATCGCGACGTTCTCAGGGTTGCCCCTCGAGTTCGAACCGGGGAGCAGATACAAATACAGCAACTCGGGGTATGTTCTGCTTGGCGCAATCCTGCAGAAGGCAACGGGAATGCCGTACGAACGCCTTCTCGCCGAAAATATCTTCGCGCCCCTCGGCATGAAGAATTCGGGATACGACCATGCGGAGCCGATCATCAAGAAGAGAGCGGCGGGATATGACAACCCGGTCGCGTTCGGAAACGCGGCATTCATCGATATGAGCGTCCCGTTCTCTGCCGGGGCGTTGTATTCCACTGTTGAGGATCTTTATCTCTGGGACCGTGCCCTCTACGGCGAGACTCTCCTTCCAAAGGGTGCGAAGGAACTCTATTTCACCCCGGGGCTCGGGCATTATGCGTTCGGATGGGTTGTGAACAACGTGCCCGTCGGGAATTCCCCCGACAGTACCCTCTCTATCTGGCACGGGGGAGGAATCAACGGTTTCAACACAGTGATCATGCGTTTCCCGCGCGAGCAACATCTCATCGTCCTCCTGAATAATACGAACAATGCGAGACTCGATGAGATCGGCAGGGCTATCACCGGAATCCTCTATGACAGGCCGTACGACGGCCCGCGCAAATCGATTGCAGAAGTACTCGCCCGGGAGATCGAGTCGAAGGGGATTGCCGGGGCGCTTGCAGGTATCCCTGCAATGAAAGCATTGAAAACAGAATACTACCTGAGTGAAGAGGAGATCAACCGGCTCGGTTATCAGTCCCTGCAGCAGAAGAAACGCAAAGAAGCGATTGAGATCTTCAAGCTCAACGTCGCAGAGTTTCCCAAGTCGTGGAACGTGTATGACAGCCTGGGGGAGGCGTACCTGGATGATGGTCAGACCGCGCTTGCGATCGACAATTATGAGAAGTCGGTGGTGCTCAACCCGCGAAATACCGCCGGCGCGGAAATCGTGAAGAAGCTAAAACAGAGGTAATGGCAAAGGGGAGGGTGCCGTGGGCGGACCGCGTTATCGATCCCTCCCAAGAATAGTCAAAACTGTCCCGAACCTCACGCCGGGTGTCATTGTCGAGAGGGGATACCTCACGGTTCCGCCGGCTGACCTTCCGATCAGGTATCCAAGCCCGCCCCCCAGCACTGCACCAGTCACGGTGTAGCCTGACCGTTCACCCGAGTGAGAGTCCGTCCATTCGACATCCCGGAAAAGGAGCTGCGTGTGAACAGTGGCAGGCGACGGGGCTGAAAGGTATCCGATGATCCCGCCCAGACTGGCGCCGATCAATGCACCCTCAAACGAGTACGTAATGTCACGAAATTGTAAAACCTTCCGGCAATCATGAACCGACGGAATATTCTGTTATCAGCAGTTGCTGTACTCGCATGGATGGCCCCCGGGGCAAGTCGAAGGAAAATTTGGCGCGGCAAGCAGGAAAACCAGGAGAGAATCCCGCTCGTTCACATCACGGATCTGTATCATCCCCCGCAGGATCCGGACGACCACATCGATCTGGCCACAGTGTTTGCGCTCGGCGAGTACGACCTGAAAGGGGTCATACTCGACAATACCCGAAAATTTCTGCTGGCATCCCCCGCGGGGTTCGATATTAAGCGCGAACCCGGTTTTGTTCACGTTGGTCAACTCAGCCGCTTGCTTGGCCGCCCGATTCAGGTGGCGGCCGGTCCCATCCTGCCGCTCTCCCGCCCCGATGACGACGTGAGAGACAGGCCTCCCGGTGAGCAGAAGGGTGTGAGGCTCTTGCTTGATATTCTTGAAGAATCCCGCGAGCGAGTCGCGATCTCTGTCGTCGGATCCGTCCGCGTGTTGACCGCAGCGTTCAACCGTCAGCCCGAGTTGCTCCGTTCAAAGATCCGGTTCGTTTTACTCAATGCCGGTTCGCTTGCCGGAACTAAAAGGGAATGGAATGTCGCACTGGATCCCGGGGCGTACATCGGGCTCTGGAGGAGCGGACTTCCCATTCACTGGTTTCCCTGTGCAACTGAACAAGGCGCATTCAATCCGGATCATGAACGCGGAACCTACTGGAAGACGAGGCATGCGAAGATATTCGAGAGCCTTGCGCCTTCCCTCCGCACCTGGTTCACCGATGCGTTTTCATCCGGGACTACCGTGACCTGGGATCGCATTCTTCGCGAAGAGCGGAATATGTGGTCCACCGCTTCACTGGTAATGGGTGCAGGCCGTGTTCTTGCCAGGAGACCGGAGGGGTGGCGGTTTGTGCCCCTGCAGGCGCTCGGCGGCAATCAGGTCTGGCCCTGGCGTCTCGATCGGATCGATGCGACGGTAAACGGGGATGCGAACGTACAGTGGCGATTGGTGGAGAAAGGAGGGAATGCGCTATTGTTCGGACGGGAGAGAGGGCCGGCGTTCGGGAATGCAATGGCCGAGGCCCTCTGTGCTTTGCTCGGGTCACTGGGGAGGGTGTAATCCTCTGCAGAGTCCCTGGATCTTCGTCCTACCTGAGAAGAATCATTTTCCTCGCTTGATTGGTACTTCCCGCCTGCAGCCGGTAAACGTAGATGCCGCTCGGGAGACCGGCCGCATTGAACACGACCTCATGGACTCTCGGGGCTCTCTCCCCGTTTACGAGTCTTGCCACCTCACGGCCGAGTATATCGTAGACGACGAGGCTGACAAATCCCGGGCGTGAAGTTTCGTACCGGATGATGGTCACCGGATTGAACGGGTTGGGGTAGTTTTGATCCAGTGCAAATCGGGCAGGGAGGAGTGTCGGGAAGTCGGCACCAGTTGTTGCCACTCCCTCGAATGCTCCGATGTCCACTATCCCATGGGAGGCGCGCGCGACGGCCGAATCGGGACTTGCGAAGATAGCCACCGGAGGCTCGTACGCTGGGGGAAAGAGGGGGGACGGGAAGGGAT
>JBGPYM010000177.1:0-6701 GCA_041493205.1 Bacteroidota bacterium | reverse complement strand
GTGGAGGTGCTGCGGGAACTCGGGGTGCCTTCACCCACGATCATCGGACTGGCCAAGCGGCTGGAGGAGGTGTTCCTGCCGGGGAACAGCGAGCCGGAAATGATCGCCAAAACCTCCACCGGTCTCCGGCTTCTGCAGCAAATCCGGGACGAAGCACACCGGTTCGCAATCACCTACCATCGCACACTCCGCACGAAAAGAACCCTCCAGACCGAGCTTGATCTCATCGCTGGCGTGGGGAAGAAACGGGCAAAGGAGCTGCTCGAAGCGTTCGGCTCGGTCCAGGGGGTGAAATTCGCTACTGCCGACCAGTTACGCGAGGTGGTGGGGGAGAAAACCGCAGGAAAAATTCTCGCGTATTTCTCCCCCGCCGAAGAGGCCTAGAATTTCCACTGTACGCCGAGCGAGACAATCACATTGCGCGGGAGACCCGGCTCCAGATAGATCGGCTCCCGTGCCGTGGAGAGGTCGGGATTGATCCAGGCAGAGGCGGCGTACCGCACATTGCCCAGATTCTGAACACCGATGAATCCCCGGACGGTCAGTCGCTCGCCGAACAACGCTGTCTCCTCACACCCCACGGACGCGCTTGTCATCGTATAGGCCGGCACAACAACCAGATTATAGTCGTCCGCAAAATACTCGCCCACCCCCGAAATACCCGCTTCAACGTAAGCGCCGCATGCCCACCTTGGTGCATACCGTGCTTTGAATGAATAAAACACCGCGGGGATGCCGGGGACCGCATTGTCCTTCAGATCGGCGAATCTACCCGGATTCCCGTAATGGACAGAATCGATCGTGTAGTGGACGTACCGGTTGCGCGAGAGCGTGACCGCCCCCTGGAGTGTGACACCATCCCTGAATTGCGCGGTCGCACCCGCCTCGAGTCCCAGCCGGCGCGTCTCCCCCGCCGTGAAGTAAAACCTTCCCCCGCGGTAGGGAATGAAATCGTTTTTCACCTGCACCCAGTAGAGGGCCACGTCGTAGGCGACCGCCCGGAGGAATCCGTCGCTGACCGCAATGACCTGTTTCGTCCCCAGCTCCGCCGTTGTCGAGACGCTCGCATCGAGCAGGGGATTAATGGCGTACACTGAATCCTGGCCGAACGTGCCCGGCGGATCGGTTTCATTCCCTGCAGGGACTTCCAGCCCGCCGCCGAGGCTGGCGTACACGCTGTGCGTCGGCGTAATCCGGTACGTAATTCCTCCCTTCGGAGTGAACCGGCTGAAGGTCTTCCGTTCGCTCAGGAGTTTCGCGGCCGGGTCGCTGTCGTAGTTTGCCCGGTATGAGTAGGTCACGGCGTCATACCGTCCGCCGAGAATCAGACTGACCCGATCCGAAAACACCGTTTCGTTCTGCACGAAAACCCCTGCTGTGCTGGCGCCCTCGTTCTTGTCGGTTTGGAGCACGCCTCTCTCCTTGTTCACCAGACTGTAAAAAAGTATCGCGCCATCCTGAAGTGCACCGTCCGTCCCCACCTGGAGCACATTCACCATGTCGTCCCCGATGCGGGCAGTGTGAGAGTACTGCGCGCTGCCGCCGATATGGTAGCGGGTAAAATCGCGGAAGGTGTTCCGCTCGGACCGCTGGAGGTATTTCGGGTTCGCGTACACCATCACCGACACGCCGCTGGCATCATCGAAATCATGTGCGGCGGTGACGCCGATGCGCCCGAGTCGGTTAAACCGCCTCTCGTCCCTCTGGACAAATGTGGGTGAGTATGAGGCAGGGTCGTCCTGTGCCTGAGCAGGATTGGCGTTGAACTGTGCGCGGGTGAGCGGGCCGGGGATGCGGAATGAATTTGTCCCGGCGGCGAGGTAGACCCCCAGCCTTGTCCGTTCGCCCAGCGCGGCTTCAATGCCGGCATTGGCGATCGTGGAAAAGCTGCGCGAGTGGGCGCGCCATCCGTCGAACGTGGTATTGCTCATGGTGAAGAAAAACCGTCCGGACCCGAGCAAGGCCCCCGCCTGAACGTTTTCCCGGGCAAACCCGAAGCTGCCAAACGTTGTGGCCACGCTCGCGTACGGAGCATCAAAGCCCGTATTCGAGGTGATATTGATAATTCCCCCCGCTGCATTGCCCCAGAGCGAAGAGGAGTTTGACCGGATAATCTCTACACGTCCTGCCGAGGCAAGATCGATCAGATCGAAGGAGGTCCTTCCATCGGGCTCCGTTTCGGGGATACCGTCAATCATGACGCGGATGCCCCGCGACGTCCCGGCGTTTGAGCGCTGTCCGGCGCCACGTGCGCCAAATCCGCGAATCGTCAGGCGGACATCCTGTGTGCCGTAGCGCGACTGGGCGAGAACACCAGGAACGCCGGAGAGCGCCTCATCCAGCCCGAATGCCCGTGCGCGCAGTATCTCCTTCCGGTCCAGGATGCTCACCGCAAGTGGGACCTCCAGCGTGGTCCCGGCCCGCCGCGTGGCAGTGACGATCACTTCCCCGACAGTGTACATCGTATCTCTGCGCACTGTGGATTGTGTCGTTTGAGCATCGACGGAACCCGCAGCGGCAAGGCAAAACAAAACAAGACAAAGTCGCATGACGTACCTTGGGTTTTGGTCATTATGCATGGATGCTCCTGCGTAAACACGCGGGAGTTGAGGGGTGGATCGTGGTGTGTCAGGCGTGGGGGGGAGGGGATTTATCGCGGACATCCCGGTGTCGATAATGCGGGGCAACGGGGTCGCACATCGGGAAGGCGAAGGGACCCGCGCACTCGATGGTGATCAGCGCATCGAAAACAAACGGCTGGGGAGCATTATTCTTGTCGAATGATTCCCAGTTCAGCGTGGGTGCGACAAGGGAACAGCCTTCGGTCTGACGGGGGTGGTTTGCCTCGTACTCATCGTCAAAAAGCTCCACCTGGAAGGCGAAGTAATTGCTCGCAAGGATGAGCGCGACGCTCCGGAACACAATCCCGAGTGGCAGACGCAGTATCAGGGGGGTTCGATGCACGGGAGAGTATAGCGGGGGCCGCGCAGAAAGTCAAGTACGCGCGACCGTAGTGGGACAGGCGTCCCCCGTCCGCTCCGCCTTCGGCGGACGGCCGCCCGTGTAACCTAAGTAGTAGCACCGGCGTCCCTGCCGGTGGCTTTTCCATTGGGAATGGATACCAGCAGGGACGCTGACGCATTAGGGTGCTGCCGGGCGCAAACGAGCAGCCGCAATCGCCTGCGCCATCTGCACCATGCTCCCCAGACCCATCCCTTTGCCCATCGAAATGTTCTGCCGGAAGATCCGTGAGACGATTTCCGGGCCGATCGCCGCAACCTGATCGAGCGGTGCCCCCGATGCGGTTGATTCAAGGATCGCAGCAAGCGCGCGTGCAGAGACGCCCGAAGGGTTTTCCACGGCAAAGTGAAACTTCAATGTGCCATCGGGCCGGGGAATCCCCCAGACGTACGCCTCCGACTCACAGAAGGGGACCCTGTGTGACTCGTCGAAGGGTCGTTGAGCGACGGTGGGGGGTACGGACTTGAACCCCTCCGCGAAATCGATGAGGAGGGCTGACCGTTCTTCCACGTTGGTGACGGTGTCGAAGGTTTCAAGGAGTTCTCTCAGTTTTATTGGATATGCGGAGTCGCTGATCACTTTTCAATCGGGACATTAACCAGGTTTCCCCATTCCGTCCAGCTCCCGTCATAATTGCGGACCTTTGGATATCCGAGCAGGTAGGTCAGCACGAACCATGTCAGGCTGCTCCTCTCGCCGATCCGGCAATATGCGATGACGTCCTGGTCCCCCTTGATGCCGCCATCCTCGGCGTAGATTTTCCGGAGCTCTGCCATGGTCTTAAATTCGCCCGTGTCAGGCCGGACAGCCATACTCCACGGAATGTTTTTGGCGCCGGGGATGTGACCTCCCCGCAGAGCTCCTTCATTCGGATAATTCGGCATGTGGAGCCGCTGCCCTGAGTATTCTTCGGGGCTCCGGACGTCGACGAGAGGCTTGTTCGCAGAGATGTGTGTCATCACCTCGTCACGGAACGCACGGATCACGCGGTCATCCCTCTCCTTTGCGCGGTAGGTCGTCGCACCAGGCTTCGGTTCGTCTTTCGTGAGAGGACGGTTTTCTTTCTCCCATTTGAGCCGGCCGCCATCCAGGACGCGCGCCTTCGTGTGTCCGAAGAGCTGAAAAACCCAGAAGGCATAGCAGGCCCACCAGTTGCTCTTGTCGCCGTAGAAGATCACCGTCGTCTCGGGAGTAACCCCGATGCGCGACATCAGTCGCTCAAACCCTGGCTTGGTGATGTAATCTCTCCGGACCTGGTCGTTCAGATCGGTGGTCCAGTCTACGTGGACGGCACCGGGGATGTGACCGGTCCCGTAGAGAAGTGTATCCTCGTTTGATTCGACCAGCCGTATCGCAGGGTCGTTCAGATGACCCTGCACCCAATCGGTCGTGACGAGAACTTCCGGACGTGTGTATCCTCGTGCCGAAATGTCATCCATGCTTCCTCCTCGCGGCAGATATCATGCTCCCATTGGATATTCCAGACGCTCTTTCCCTGGGAGTCTAACCCTATGTAATATATAACTCAAGAGGATATCCGACAGTTCCAGTCGCACTTTGAAATCGCACTTCCACAAAATAGTTTCCATCGGAGTTGCAATCGATACTGATATTCACGAATTTTACCGCGGTTTACTTAAAGTGATTAATCACCGTATTCCTGTAATCCTTTTCTTGAAAGGAACGGAGTAACACAGGTTGTTCCTTATTAGGGGGGAAAAAAATGAAATTACGGCAGACGCAGGGGGCTTCGCTTCTCAATCCACAGCAGCGAAGACGTCTGGAGGGAATTGCCTTTCCGACCATGGAGCAGGCAAAGCAGGAAGTGCAGCACGTGTTTCCGAATCACCTCGTTCGTGCTGAACCGGGAAGGATCTCTGTTGTGCTGAGAGATAAATCTTTTCAGGTGGCGGTGTTTCAGGAGGTGCACGATTCGCTGCGCAGACTCATCCGGCCCTGACGTAGTTCGAGGACATGTGGTGCCGCTCCCGCGCATGTGAGTTTGTGGGGGCGGCATTTTGTTTTTTGTCGGGTTGACTTTCAGAATCTGAATACGAACCTTGAACCATGAACAAATACGGCATACGGTACACGTTTAAACTTCCGGACGGCTCCGAGGAGCGGATCGACCTGCAGCTCGACCGTGACACGATGCAGCTCACGGGGACGGAATCGGAGGCTAGGCCCGACTGGACCAAACTTGAATTCCATCAATGCCCGAACTGCCCTCTCTCTCCGAAGGAACACCCGTACTGCCCCCTTGCCCTCAATCTGGTCGGGCTTGTTGAACGGTTCGACGGGCTCTTATCGCACGACAGGGTTGAGCTGGAAGTCGTGACGGAAGAGCGGACGATTACGCAAACAACCGCTGCACAGCGGGGCATCAGCTCGCTCATGGGCCTGGTCATTGCCACGAGCGGCTGTCCCCATGCCAGGTTTCTCCGGCCCATGGCGCGGTTCCATCTACCGCTCGCGAGCCGGGAAGAAACCACCTACAGGGCGACGTCGATGTACCTCCTTGCCCAGTATTTTGTGAGGAAGGAGGGAGCGCCGGCTGACCTGGAGCTGGACGGACTGGCAAAAATCTACCGAGAACTCGGGATTGTCAACAGTGCAATCGCTGAACGGCTCCGGTCGGCAACCACCTCCGATTCGTCAGTCAACGCCATCATCGTCCTGGATGTCTATGCCAAGACTGTTGAGATGGTCATCGAGGAATCGCTGGAGCGCATCAAGCATCTCTTCAAGCCGTACTTCCAGAACGGAAGTGATCTGTAGCCTCTAAACGGAATCGCATCGTAGAATCCCATCACATCGTTCGCTCCACGCGTAGCTTTTTCCTTTCGTAAATTCCTCCCCACGGGTGTATTAATGCATTGAGACCCAAAGGGAGACTCAATGCCTACCGAAATTCCTCCTGAGCCTGGCACAAGTGTCGTCGGCAGCCCGTTTCACGACAGGCGGATTGCCGCGCTGGCGCTATTGGGCGTTCTCCTGACCTTCTGTATCATTGTGGGCTCGCTCGCGCGCTGGGGAGGTCCGCAGATGCTCCCTTCCGGCAAGCCGATTCCATCGTTTGTGCTTTCGGATTCGGATGGACGCCTGGTGGATTCAGGCGAATTACGCAATGGAAATTCTGTGCTTCTCTTCTTCAAGCCCGGATGCGTCCATTGTACAGTGATGATCCGGCGCATGCACGAACTGCACCACACGATGCCTGAGCGTGTGAGGGTAATCTTCATTGCACTCAGCACTCCGTCTGAACTCAGAAACCAGAGTGCGGAGGTGGAAAAGGACTCTCTGGTCTACTTCATCGACCCGGCGCTTGCCCGCCGGATTCTTCACGTTCAGTCCGTTCCTGTGATGCTCCTGGTGGATGGTGGAGGTGTGCTCTTGGAGGAGATAGTCGGGGAGCGTCCGGTATTTTGGCTGCAGCACTCCATTGCCCGGGCGTTCGCAAATGGACATGAAGGATAGGGGAGTGGGGGAAAAAGGGGGGAATGCGGCATCTCCCCTGATACCCCTCTTGATTCTGACGGGTTGTACGGGCCTGATAGCCTGGATCACGATTCTCTCGGATCTGGCAGAATTTCGAGCGCCTCCGCTCGTACTCCGGAAGACTATCTATCAGGAGGAGGAGAATGGCTGCGGCCCTGCGGCACTGGCCATGATGCTCTCCG
>JBGPYM010000276.1:0-3943 GCA_041493205.1 Bacteroidota bacterium | reverse complement strand
CGTGCCGCGTCCGCGAACCCCGCCTCTGCCATTGCCTGCACAATCCGGTCCACCTGCTCCTGGGAGAAATTCCGGAACTCCAGTTGCGCCGCCTTTGCGGCCGCGAGCAGCTCCCGGACTTCCTGTATCGATGCAAGGTCTTTGTCGAGGGCCATATGCAATCTCTCTTAGTAGCACCGGCGTCTCTGCCGGTGGCTTATCCCTTTGAACGCTGTGTAGTGGCACGGGCGTCCCCGCCCGTGACTTATCCCAGGGGCCTATCCCACTCTAATGGAATATATCCCCCTGCCCGCCCTCCCGCTTCAGATTGAAATGCTTGTAACTGAGCAGGGTGGCTTCGCGCCCGCGCGGCGTGCGTTTGATGAACCCTTCCTGAATCAGGTACGGTTCGTACACCTCTTCGATGGTCCCGGCCTCTTCGCCCACCGCGACCGCAAGCGTGTTCACGCCAACCGGGCCGCCGTCGTATTTTTCGATGATGGTAAGGATGATCCGCTTGTCCATCTCGTCCAGACCATGGTCGTCCACTTCAAGTTCCCGGAGGGCGTACACCGCCACGTCACGCGAAACATGCCCGCCGTGCCGGGACAGGTTTTTGTCGGCCTGCGCAAAATCTCTGCAGCGCCTGAGAAGCCTGTTGGCGATCCGGGGGGTGCCGCGGGAGCGCCGGGCGATCTCCCCCAGGCCTTCTTTCCCGGTCTCGATCCCGAGGATTGCGGCCGAGCGAATAAGGATTTTCTCCAGGATCCCGGAAGTATAATAGTCGAGACGGCTGGTGATGCCGAACCGGGCGCGGAGCGGGGCAGTAAGAAGCCCCGCCCGCGTGGTTGCGCCTATGAGTGTGTATTTCGGAAGAGAGAGCTGGACGCTTCGTGCGCTCGGACCGGAATCGATCATGATGTCAAGCCGGAAATCCTCCATGGCCGAATAGAGGTACTCCTCAACCACCGGGTTCAGCCGGTGAATTTCGTCGATGAAGAGGACGTCCCCCTCCTGCAGGTTTGTAAGGATACCCGCCAGGTCGCCCGGCTTGTCGAGCACCGGTCCGGACGTCGTCTTGACCTTCACGCCCATCGCGGCGGCGATGATGTGCGCCAGCGTGGTTTTCCCCAGTCCGGGCGGCCCCGTCAGCAGCACGTGGTCGAGGGTTTCCCCGCGCTGGCGTGCTGCGGCGATGAAGACCGTCAGGTTCCTGGTTATCTGTTCCTGGCCGTAAAATTCATCGAACGAAATGGGACGGAGCGCGCGGTCGAATTCTACATCAGCTTCGAGACGTTCAGGCGTGGTGGGATCGGGGCGTGGCATGAGCCAAGGTAGAAAGGGAAAAGGAAAAAGGCAAAGAAAGGCAGGCGTTACTTCGACGCGTGACGGAGTGCGGCCTTGATGAGGGACTCGACCGTCGTATCGGCATCATGCGACTCCTGCAGCGCATCGCGCAGAGCACGCTCCGCCGACAGTCGGTTGTACCCGAGCGACGTCAGTGCGAGCAGTGCTTCGGAACGGATCCTGGAGTGTCCGTCCGTACCGCCGGCGGCGGGGGAGGAGGCTTCGATCCGGCTTATCCGGTCCTTCAGCTCCACGACCATTCGTTCCGCGGTTTTCCGGCCGACGCCGGGGACGGCTGTCAGCGCCGCGGAGTTTCCTGTCAGAATATGTGTCTTCAGATCGGCCGCCGGAATCCCGGAGAGAATGCCCTGCGCCATCTTCGGCCCGATGCCGCTCACGGAGATAAGTGCGCGGAAGACGTCCCGTTCCTCTTCCGTGGCAAATCCGTACAGTTGCAGCGCGTCCTCGCGGACGTGCAGGTACGTCAGAAGGCTTACGGGGGAGCGGACCGCACCCAGGGCTTCGTACGTCGAGAGAGGAATGCTGACGCCGTATCCCACGCCACCAACGTCGATGGTGATTTCGGTCGGCGCCTTCGCTGCAAGGATGCCTGTGAGGCGCGCGATCATTTCACCACCCTCTCGGGATGCGATGCGATGTACGATTTCCAGTTCCGGTGGGGGCGCGTCCCGGCAGAGGCGCGGTGGCAATGGCAGATCGCGACGGCGAGCGCATCGGACGCGTCGAGATCCATGGCCGGACGGGCGATGCCGAGAAGCGACCCGACCATGAAGCGGACCTGCTCCTTGGAGGCAGCGCCGTTCCCAACGACGGCCTTCTTGATTTCACGGGGGGAGTATTCAGCGGTCGGGAGGCCGCCGAGGGCCGCCGCCAGAAGCGACACGCCCCGCGCATGACCGAGCTTGAGCGCGGATTGCGCGTTTTTCCCGTAGAATGCCGATTCAATGGCGAACTGGTCGGGGTGATGCCGCTCGATCAGGGAGGTAAGCCCTTCGAAAATGCACTGGAGCCGGACCCCCATGGAGAGTTCGGGTGTGTTGGTGATGGTACCGCATGCGATGAGTGACATCTGTTCGCCGGTGCGCGCGACGATGCCGTACCCGGTCACGAGCGTGCCGGGGTCAAGGCCGAGTACCACGAGCGATCCGGGGTGCGCCGCGGCCGCAGAAGGTTTACTGGTTGATGGCGGCGAGTTCCTTGTCATCGATGTCGAAGTTCGCGTACACGTTCTGGACGTCGTCGTGCTCTTCCAGGGCTTCCATAAGCTTCAGGACCTGCTCCGCTTCCTTGCCGGTCACCTTCACCGTATTCTGGGGCACCATTGACAGCGCGGCCGACTCCAGGACGATCCCCTTGTCTTCCAGCGCCTTTTTGACAGGTTCAAATGCCGGGGGTGCCGTCGTGATGATGAATTCGTGTTCGTCGGTCACCATGTCGTCGGCCCCAGCATCGAGAATGATGCCGAGCAGGTCGTCCTCCGTGAGCGGACCCTTGTGCCCCGTCTTCGGGACCATGATGGTCCCTTTCTTGGAAAACATCCAGGCGACGCTCCCGGTGTTCCCCATGTTCCCGTTGTTCCGTGAGAACACGTGCCGCATTTCGGACACGGCGCGGTTGTTGTTGTCGGTCACCACGTCCACAAGGATTGCGACGCCTCCCGGACCGTACCCCTCGAACGTTATTTCCTCATATGCGACGCCGGGGAGTTCGCCCGTGCCTTTCTGGATGGCGCGTTTGATGTTGTCCGCAGGCATATTGCCCGACTTCGCCGTTTGGATGGCCAGGCGGAGGCGGGGATTCGCGTCCGGGTTTCCGCCGCCATTCCGCGCCGCAATTGTGATTTCCTTGATCAACCGCGTGAAGAGACGGCCGCGCGCTGCATCGGTGGCGCCCTTCTTGCGTTTGATGGTTGCCCATTTCGAATGGCCTGACATTGTCGGAATCTCCTTGCGTTCTGGTTATCGGAGGTCTTTGATTTTGAGCTGCGGGAACGGGTCGACCGGCCTCGTCGTGCCGTGAGGAGCCCAGTCGTTTTCTTCCACGGTGAACACGCAGTCGATCCCCCGGGTCGCGCCCTGGATGCGGGGGAGCAGGTGGCCGAGGCCGAAACCGATCGCATCGAAGATTGCGCCGTTCTGCCTCACCTTGAACCGGAGGTGGTTCTTCCCGACGATGCGCGGCACCCCCGAGACTTCCAGGCCGCGCGCCAGGAACACCGGCCGCAGGTTGCCCGGACCGAAGGGCGCGAATTCCTTCAGGATCTTCACAAAACGGGGCGTCAGGTCCGACAGCGTGATTTCCCCGTCGACCCTGATCTCCGGGGTTTTAAGATCTTCGGTCATCAGGTCCTTGACCGCCTGGTTGAACGCCTCGCGGAATTCGTCCAGCCGCTCCACTTCCACGGTCAGCCCGGCCGCATATTTGTGCCCGCCGAACTGGATAATCTTGTCCTCGCACCGCTTCAGGGCCTGATAGACGTCGAACCCCGAGACGCTCCGCGCGGAACCCTTCGCGACCCCATCGACGGTGGCCATCATGATTGACGGCTTGTAGTACTTCTCGACCATCCGCGAGGCGACGATGCCGACCACGCCCG
>JBGPYM010000115.1:0-9338 GCA_041493205.1 Bacteroidota bacterium | reverse complement strand
CACCAGCCATGATGACCGCTTTCATCGTTCAGCGGACGAGAAGTCAGGAATGAGCAGGAAAGGAAGTGTGGACTGTACCGGCCAAGATAGATAAAAAGGTCGTTGAATTCAATACAGGAAGCCGCTAGACGGCGCCCCCCGTCAGCGCCCGGTGAAGGTCCTCGATGATGTCCTCGACGTCTTCGATCCCGACCGAGATCCTGACCAGCCCGTCCGTCACGCCTATCGAGGCGCGCTCCTCAGCCGGGATGGCCGCGTGCGTCATCGATGCCGGATGCGTGATGATGGTCTCAACTCCCCCTAAACTCTCCGCCAGGGCGCAGAGGCGGACCCGCTTAAGGAATGCCGCCGCCGCGCTCAGGCTCCCCAGCTCGAACGAGATCATCCCGCCGAATCCCCGCATCTGCCGTTGCGCCAGGGCATGCCCGGGGTGATCCTCCAGCCCCGGGTAATAGACCTTTGCAACCCCCGTCTGTGTCTTGAGCCAGCGGGCCACCTGCATGGCGTTTTCGCAGTGCTGCTTCATCCGGACCGCCAGGGTCTTCGTCCCCCGGAGGCAGAGCCAGGCGTCGAACGGGCTCAGGATCCCCCCGACCGCCTTTTGCATGAACCGGAGGCGCTCGGTGACCTTCGGGTCGCTCGTGACCACCAGGCCGCCCAGCATGTCGCTGTGGCCGTTCAGATACTTCGTCAGGCTGTGGACCACCACGTCGATGCCGAACGCGAGGGGCTGCTGAAGATAGGGGGTGGCGAATGTGTTGTCGGCGACGCTCAGGAGTCCACGCTTCCTTGCGACGGCGGCACAGGCGGCGAGATCGCTGATTTCGATCGTGGGATTGGTCGGGGTTTCGATAAAGAGCATCCGGGTCGCGGGGATGACAGCGGCCTCGATGCATTCGATCTTCGTGGTGTCGACAAATGAAAAGCGGAGTCCGAACTGCTCCCAGATCATTTTCGCGATCCGGTAGGTTCCCCCATACACGTTCCGCGATATGATGACGTGATCCCCCGGGGAGAGCAGGTGGAGGATCGCATCCACGGCTGCGGTGCCGGACCCGAACGCGAGCCCGTCCTTGCCCCCCTCCAGCGCGGCAATGTTCTGCTCGAGCGGGGTGCGGGTCGGGTTCGAGACGCGTGAATACTCGTACCCCTTGTTCTTCCCGAGCTCTTCCTGGACGTAGGTGGAGGTGAGATACACCGGGGTCATGATGGCGCCCGTCGTCGGATCGGGCACCTGCCCTGCGTGAATCGCTTTTGTTGCAAATCCCATCGTGCCTACCTCCCCATGTATTCAATGACGTCGTACCTGTTGAGGATGCCGTCGATCCGGCCGTTTTCCTCCACAAGCACTGCATAATTGTCTTTGCGCCGCATCAGGTGGAGCACCTCCTCGAGCGATGCGTCGATGCGCACGACCGGAAAGCTCGCGCCCATGATGGAAGACACGGAGGCGTTGATGAGCTCGGGCTTCGACATCACGTTGCCCATCAGTTCATGATCGTTCACCGATCCGACCGGCTTGCCGTCCTGCAGGACGGGGATCTGGGAGATGTCGTGCTTCTTCAGGAGTTCCAGCGCCTTCTTCACGGTCGCCTGCGGGTCGATCGAGATCACGCCGCGGGGATGCTTCGCCTTTGCGTCGAGGACATACCCGACCGTGATCCGCTCCGGCGTGAGGAACCCGTGCTGCCGCATCCAGTCGTCGTTGTACATTTTCGTGAGGTACCGTTCGCCTGAATCGGGAAGGAGCACGACGATCACATCGCCCTCCTTGAACCGGTGCGCGATCTTCAGCATTCCTGCCACTGCCGTGCCGCAGGAGCCGCCGACGAGAAGCCCCTCTTCGCGCGTCAGCCGCCGCCCCATCAGGAACGACTCCCGGTCATCCGCCTCGATCACTTCGTCGATGACGCTGAAATCGAGCACGCCGGGAATGTAATCCTGGCCGATGCCTTCCACTTTGTACGTTTTCGGCATCGGGGTCATTGTTTTCGTGTAATAATACTCCCGCAGCACCGAACCCTTCGGATCGATGCCGATGACCTTGATCCCGGAGTTCTTCTCTTTCAGATATTTCCCGGTCCCGGTGATCGTGCCGCCGGTGCCGATGCCGCAGACAAAATAGTTGATTCTCCCGCCGGTCTGTTCCCAGAGTTCAGGGCCGGTGGTGAGGTAGTGAGAATCGGGGTTGCGCGGATTGTAATACTGGTCGGCAAGAATGGAATTGGGCGTTTCGCGGGCGATCTTCTTGGCCACTTCGGTGTAGCTTTCGGGTGAATCATGCGCGACTGCCGTCGGTGTGATGATCACTTCGGCGCCGAAGGCACGGAGGAGCCGGATCTTCTCCATGCTCATCTTGTCGGGCATCGTAAAGACCGTCTTGTAACCTTTGACCGCAGCGACGAGCGCCAGACCCATCCCGGTGTTCCCCGAAGTCGATTCGACGATGGTGCCCCCCGGTTTCAACCGGCCGCTCTGTTCTGCCTCTTCGATGATCCGTACGCCGATCCGGTCCTTCACCGAGCCGCCCGGGTTCATAAACTCGACTTTCGCAAGGATGAGCCCTTTGAACCCGGCCGTCACCCTGTTGAGCCGGACGAGCGGCGTGTTGCCGATGGCGTCAAGAATGCTGTCGTGATACTTGATTTCTTCCCGCTCCTTTTTCATCGTTCCCCTTCTTCCTGGTGCACGCTGTTACCTCTCGCGATTGATGACGGCGGCGGCAAATCCCCCACCGAACCCGTTATCGATATTCACGACCGTCACGCCCGCCGCGCAGGAATTGAGCATCCCCAGGAGGGGCGCCAGTCCTGAAAAGCTCGCGCCGTAGCCGATGGACGTCGGCACGGCAATCACCGGGACATCCACAAGCCCTCCCACCACGCTGGCAAGCGCCCCTTCCATGCCCGCGACAACGACAATCACCGAGGCCGCCTCAAGCCGGTCGGACTTGCCGAACAACCGGTGTATCCCCGCGACGCCTACATCGTAGAGCCGCTCGACCCGGTTCCCCATGACGCGCGCTGTCTCGGCCGCTTCCTCCGCGATCGGAATGTCCGAGGTCCCGGCTGACACCACGAGGATGATCCCGCGCCCCCGGGGGACAATCTTTGATTCATTGGCCGTGATCGTCCTTGCGGTCTCATGGTACAGTGCCCCTTTGACGGCACGCCTCACAGCCTTGAAATGATCCTTCCCCGCCCGCGTCGCAAGGAGAATGCTCCCGTGCGCGGCGATTCGCTTTGCAATCGTTGCCACCTGCGCGGGTGTCTTCCCCGTGCAGAGGATCACCTCGGGAAACCCCTGCCGCAGCTCCCTTTGATGATCGATCGTGGCAAAACCGAGCGACTCTG
This sequence comes from Bacteroidota bacterium, assembly GCA_041493205.1. Taxonomy (GTDB): domain Bacteria; phylum Bacteroidota; class Ignavibacteria; order UBA10030; family UBA6906; genus JBGPYM01. The sequence goes on along the minus strand of JBGPYM010000115.1, from coordinate 5,985 downwards.
AGGGAAGACCGGTGATCCGGGCGACCGCGGCCTCGATGCCGAGCGCGCCGCTCTTATGAAGCTGAAACAGTTTTCTGATTTCTTCTCTTGTCATTGCCGGAAGGAAGGATTCGGAGGTGGAGTCGTGTGAAAACTTAAAAATATACTTGGATTTAGAAGCAGAATCAAGAAATGGTTATCTTGACTCTCCGTCGGTTTTTGCGTATTTTTGAGAGAATTCCCCCGGCTCTCAGTCACTCGACCCGTTATTCGTGCTCTCGCTCCTCAGCGCAATTCTCCTCGGCTATCTGCTGGGGTCTGTTCCGACCGCATATTTCCTTGTTCGATGGAAATCAGCTCTCGACATCCGCTCGGAGGGGAGCGGCAACGTCGGAACGCTCAACAGCTACGAGGTAACCGGCTCGAAATGGGTCGGTGCGGCTGTTCTTCTTGGTGACGCTTTGAAAGGCGCCGCTGCGGTTCTGGCGGCCAGATTCCTCTGGGGGGGCAGTTTTCCGCATGAGGCATCTGCGGGTGTTGCGGTGATTGTTGGCCACAATTTCCCTGTCTGGCTCCGTTTCCGTGGTGGACGCGGGCTTGCCACGGCTGTTGGTGTGTATGCCGTTATGGGGTGGGCGGTCGTCCTCCTCTGGTGCGTGCTCTGGGCAGCCGGAAACTTCTTTCTAAAACGCGTCAATCCGGCGAATGCCCTGGCGACGGCGCTGGTGCTGATCGGGATTCTGGTGCTGCCGGACGCTGTTGTGGGACTCCTGGCGGCAGGTGGCACTCCGCTACCTGCTTTCAGGCTGTTCAGTACGATGGTGCTTGTTACGATTCTCATTAAACACGTGGCCCCTGTTCGGGAGTATCTGAAGGAACGGGGAAGGAGAATTAACGCGGATGAACCGCAATAGCACGGTGGTTGCAATCGTCCTCATTGTCCCCCTGCTTGCTGGGGGATTGATCGGCTATAGCATCGGGCATCCCTCCACGTTGCAGCACGGCGCCACACAGGCGGCCTATGAAGGAGCGCCGTTCACAGAAGCCCGGAACGCCTCCTACAGGGGCGCCGACCGGGATTCGGTCAACGAAACGGTGAGCGGCTCCCGCCGAAACGCGATCACACGGACAGTGGCCATGGCCAGCCCGGCCGTGGTCGGCATCAACGTCACAGAGGTACGGCAGATCCGCTACCGGAATCCGTGGGGTGACGATCCGTTCTTCCGCCAGTTCTTCGGCGACCGGACCTACACGGAACGCGTGCAGGGACTCGGGTCCGGATTCATCATCTCGGCAGACGGCTATGTCCTCACGAACGACCATGTGGCGGGCAACGCCAAGGAAATCACTGTCACGATGACGAACGGAGAAAAATACAAGGCGGATCTTGTCGGGACCGATCAGGTATCGGATATTACCCTGCTGAAGATCGATGCGAAAAATCTTCCGTACATAAAGCTCGGCAACTCCGACGACGTCATTACGGGGGAATGGGTGGTTGCGTTCGGCAATCCTTTCGGACTCTTTGACATCAGCGACAAGCCCACGGTCACGGTCGGCGTCGTCAGTGCCACGCAGATGAACCTCCGCTCGCAGGAGGGGAGAGTGTACCGCGGCATGATTCAGACGGATGCGGCCATCAACTCGGGAAACAGCGGCGGCCCTCTCATCAACACGCTCGGTGAAGTCATCGGGGTCAATGCGGTGATCTACACCCCCAACCAGGGGAGCATCGGACTCGGATTCGCTATCCCGATCAACCGGGTCAAGGGGATCGTCGCGGAACTCCGCAAGAGTGGAAAGGTCGAAAGGGAATTCTGGACCGGACTCGAAGTGCAGGACGTGGATGCCCGGGTTGCGCGCTATTTTGGACTCGAGAAGGCCGAAGGAGTGATCGTCAGCGACGTGAAGAAGGGGAGCCCCGCCGCGCGCGCCGGGTTCCGTGTTGGTGATATTATTACAACTGTGAACGGCGAGCGGATTATTGACGAGCCTTCCCTCGTCGGGGTCATCGACGATGCAAAAGCGGGCGATATGCTCCAGGTAAAAGTCCTGCGCGACCGGGCGGTCGTTCCGCTTTCTCTCAAACTGGAGAAACGCTCAGGATGATTCCGCGCTACACGCGCCCCGCAATGGGGAGGATCTGGGATGACCATAACAGGCTTCAGATCTGGCTTGACATCGAGATCCTCGCCTGTGAGGCGCAGGCCGAGCTGGGCGTGATACCGAAAGAAGCGGTGGAGGTGATCCGCACGCGCGCGTCCTTCGACGTGGACCGGATCGACGAAATTGAGAAGGAAGTGAAGCATGATGTCATCGCCTTCCTGACCAACGTCGGGGAGCACGTCGGTCCCGAGGCGCGGTTCCTCCACCTGGGGATGACCTCGTCGGACGTTCTTGACACGTGCCTCGCGGTCCAGATGAAGCAGTCGGGCGAGATGCTCCTCGCGGGGCTGCAGAGGCTCTCGGATGTTCTTGCACGGAGGGCGAAGGAGTTCAAGACCACGGTCATGGTCGGCAGGACGCACGGCATTCACGCGGAACCGACCACCTTCGGTTTGAAGCTTGCGCTCTGGTACGACGAGACGCGGCGGAACATTGACCGGATGCGGGCTGCGGTCAACCGGATCGCCGTCGGGCAGATTTCAGGCGCGGTGGGGACCTACGAGCATCTGAGTCCGAAAGTGGAGGAATATGTTTGCAGCCGGCTCGGCCTGACCCCGGCGCCCGTCTCTACCCAGATTCTGCAGCGTGACCGTCATGCCGAATTCATGGCAATGATCGGCGTGGCCGGCAGCTCGCTTGAAAAGTTTGCAACCGAGATCCGGCATTTGCAGCGGACGGAAGTGCTCGAGGCGGAAGAGTACTTTTCCAAAGGGCAGAAGGGCTCTTCGGCGATGCCGCACAAAAGGAATCCGATTACGTGCGAACGGATCGCCGGACTGTCGCGGGTGCTCCGGGGGAACGCGCTCGCGTCTATGGAGAACGTCAACCTCTGGCATGAGCGGGACATCACCCATTCCTCCGTTGAGCGCGTGGTGATTCCGGACAGTTGCATCCTGCTTGACTATATGCTGGCGCTGACGACCGACGTGATCGACCGCCTGATCGTCTATCCCGAGACCATGCGCAAGAATTTAGAACGGACCCGCGGGCTCATATTTTCGCAGTCGGTCCTTCTCGCGCTGACAAACAAAGGGATGAAGCGCGAAGACGCCTACCGGATCGTGCAGACGGCGGCGATGGAAGTATGGCAGGGGACGAAGGAGTTTCAGGAGACACTTCTTGCTGTTCCCGAGGTTGCAAAGGCCTTTTCGAAGAAGGAGCTGACGGAGATCTTCGATCTGGACAAAAGCATTCGCAATGTCGATTACATCTTTCACCGGGTCGGACTGGACAAGACTAACTGAGAGTCTTCAATGCCTAAGAAATTCCAGAACTGCATCAATGGTAAGTGGGTCGACGCCTATTCCGGCAAAACCTTCGAGAACAGGAATCCCGCCAACTGGGATGAGCTGATCGGCACGTTCCCGAAATCGGGAGTCGAAGATGTGAACGAGGCCGTGCGCGCCGCACGCAGGGCATTCGAGCTGTGGCGGCTCGTTCCCGCGCCGAAGCGGGGGGACATCATGCGCAAGGTCGGTGATATCATGGTCGCGAAAAAGGAAGAGCTGGCGCGCCAGATGACCCGTGAAATGGGCAAGGTCCTTGCCGAAACGAGGGGAGATGTGCAGGAGGGGATCGACACGGCGTATTACGCTTCCAGCGAAGGACGCCGGCTGTTCGGTCATACGGTGCCGTCCGAGCTCCCCAACAAGTTCAACATGGCCATGCGGGTTCCCATCGGGGTCGCCGGTATCGTGACCCCGTGGAATTTCCCGATGGCGATCCCGACGTGGAAGATTTTCCCGGCGCTTCTGTGCGGAAACACCGTGGTCTTCAAACCGGCCTCCGATACACCTGCCACGGCGACCTCGCTGGTCGAGATCCTTCTCGAGGCAGGGGTGCCGGAAGGCGTGGTAAACATAGTCCACGGGGGGGGAGGCGAGGTGGGGAATGCGATCGTCGGCCACCCCGATGTGGATCTCGTGAGTTTTACAGGATCCACCGAAGTAGGGAAGAAGATCTCGTCGATGGCGGCCTCGACGCTCAAGCGGGTGTCGCTCGAACTTGGGGGAAAAAACGCTCAGATTGTGATGAACGATGCCAACCTGGAGCTCGCCCTTGACGGTGTTCTCTGGGGGGCTTTCGGCACCACAGGACAGCGCTGTACGGCAACCAGCCGGCTGATCTTGCAGGAGGGGATTCATGACACGTTTCTTGATATGCTCGTGAAGCGTGTCGAAGCGCTGCGGCTGGGCGACGGCCTCCTCGCCACAACAGATGTAGGGCCCTGCGTTAATCAGGGACAGCAGGAGACGGTCGGGAGCTATGTTCAGATCGGGCAGCAGCAGGGAGCCCGGCTTCTCACGGGGGGCACGATCCCGAAGGGAAACGGTCTCGGCAAGGGTTGGTTCTACACGCCCACCGTGTTTGCCGGCGTAAAGCCGGACCACCGCATTGCAAAAGAAGAGATATTTGGGCCTGTGTTGTCCGTCCTGAAAGTGCGGACGCTGGACGAAGCGGTGACTGTGCTGAACGACACAATTTATGGCCTCTCGTCTTCCATATATACTGCAAGTATTAACGACGCGTTCCTTGCGATCAGGGACATCAAGGCGGGGATCACCTATATTAATGCTCCTACCATCGGCGCCGAGGCCCATATGCCTTTCGGCGGCGTAAAGCAGACGGGGAACGGCCACCGGGAGGGAGGATGGACGGTCTACGACTTCTTCTCAGAGTGGAAGACAGTATACATCGATTACAGCGGCGGGTTGCAGAGAGCGCAGATAGACAACTACGATAATTCCTGACGGCCCTGCCCATGCTGCCACTGCGCCTCTATATCGTCTCTCTGTTCGAGCACCAGGAGTTTTTCTAAGGGCTCCGTTGTCCGTTTCGGCGGTATCTTCATTCAACGAAAACGACCACAACGACCTTACGAAGGAGACTTCTCATGCCCGTACGAACGACGAAATCACCGGCCCGGGGACGCAGCACCGGGAAGACCCGCACAGTCCGCAATAACGGGACGAACAGGCGAACCGCGCGGGCGGTTCGGAAGGCCAATCCTGCCCGCTCCGCCGGCATTCCGGCAGCGCTCACCATCGCCACCCTCAGGAAACACCTGCTTGTCGACGGGTTCGACATTGTCGTCGATCTCAAGAAGAGCAAGGGGTCCTGGCTCGTCGACGCCCGGGACGGCAAGCGCTATCTCGACTTCTTCTCATTCGTGGCCTCGTCGCCCCTCGGGATGAATCATCCCCGGCTGACGAGCGCGGAGTTTCAGAAGAGGCTCGCCTATGTTGCCACCAACAAGCCGTCCCTCTCAGACATCTACGCGGTCGAGCAGGCGGAGTTCGTGGACACGTTTTCGCGGATTGCGATTCCCTCCTACCTTCAGCATGCTTTCTTCATCGAAGGGGGAGCGCTTGCGGTGGAGAACGCGCTCAAGGCCTCGTTCGATTGGAAAATCCGCAAGAACTTCACCCGGGGCTACCGCGAGGAGCGGGGGAAGCAGATCATTCACTTCCGCCAGTGCTTCCACGGCCGCTCCGGCTACACGATGTCGCTCACGAACACCGATCCGGTGAAGACCGCGCTCTTCCCGAAGTTCAACTGGCCGCGCGTGCTCAATCCTGCATTGAAGTTCCCGCTTACTCCGGAGAATATCTCTAAAGCGGAGCGGGACGAGCGTGCGAGCATCGAGGAGATCAAGAAAGCGTTTATCGAGAACAAGGACGATATTGCTGCCATCATCATCGAGCCGATCCAGGGCGAAGGAGGCGACAATCACTTCCGCCTCGAATTCTTCCGGGCCCTCCGGCAGCTCGCCGATGAGAACGAAGCGATGCTCATATTCGACGAGATCCAGACCGGCATCGGCATGACCGGAAAAATGTG
>JBGPYM010000272.1:0-4016 GCA_041493205.1 Bacteroidota bacterium | reverse complement strand
TTTTTCGATGTGCCGTTGGTCAGAACCCGCTCGACCAGGTCAAGGTATTCGCGCATTGCAACTCACAGATGTATGGGGAAATTGGTAGGTCGATGAAAATGTAGCAACACCTGCTCCGAAATGCAATCCAAGGCAGTGGGACGGGCGGGGACGTCCGTCCCACTGCCTGATGTTGGTTACTTGAGTATCCCGTGCTGGAGGGTCCGCACGGCGACGGCAAACGATGCGGCGAGAAAAGCAATGAACGCCGCTGCTTCGAGAAGGATCGTTCCCGGTGAGCCCATGCCAATGGTCGTGTAGCGGAGGACATCGGCGTGCCAGGTCAGGGGATTGGCGTATGATACATCCCGCAGCCAGGCCGGCAGACCGTCGAGCGGATAAAAAAGACTGCTTGCAAACATCAGGAGAAAGTATGAAATGTTGAGGAACGTATTGAACATATCGTTTCTTCTGATGCGCAGCGCGAAGGTTGTGAGAAAAAAGAACCACCCCGCCGTGCCGGTCACCACCCCCAGAAACACAAGAGCTGTCATTTCCCAGCGAACGGGGATGCCGAGAAGCAGAGCGCCGAGGCTGATCGTCAGGACGGCCTGGACTACGGAAAGAACGCAGTTAAAGAGGATCTTTCCTATCAGAAACTCGGCGCGCGTCATCGGATAGGTGAGGAATTCGTAGAAGATTCCGTTGTCCCGGTCCACGAAAAAGCCGTAGGACGTATTGATGGCAATGCCGAAGCTTGCCATCGACAGGACGCCCGCAAGGAAGAAAGAGTTGTAACTGACCGACACACCGCCGGCGGCAATGCCGGAGGCGAAGGCCCGGTCAAGGCCGATGCCGAACATCAGCAGATAGGTCAGGGGCATGAAGAGGTCGTAAAAAAGCCATGTCAGGCTCGTGGTCCGTATGCGGTATTCACGGTACATGACGGCGAAGATCATTGTCACGGGTGGTCCCTCCAGGGGGGAGCACCGGCCGTCGGACCCTTTTGCAGCAGCGAAAGAAATGCATCCTCCAGCGTTCCGCCGGTCACCTCGAGGTTGAGCACCGGCCCGAGCGTGCCGAGGACGTTCAGGACCTCGAACGGGGAAACATCGTTGGCATTCACCGCGAGGTCGATGGTATTGTTTTTCAATCCGAGCCGGGTGAGCGGGAACCGGCGGAGCGGACCGAGCGGATCAGGGGCAAGGGTGCTGTAGGTGATGCGGATTTCCACCAGGCGCGAACCGAGCGATTTAATCTTCTCCGGATCGCCGACCGCGACCTGCCTTCCATGGTCGATGATTGCAATCGTATCACAGAGCTCTTCCGCCTCCTCCAGCAGGTGCGTGGTCAGGAAGATTGTCCTCCCCTGCCGCGCCTGGTCGCGGATCGCGTCGAGTGTCGCGCGCCTGTTGATGGGGTCCATCCCCGTGGTGGCTTCATCCAGAAATACGACAGGCTTGTCGGTCATGAACACCTTCGCGACCTGCACACGCCGTTTCATCCCCCCGCTCAGATCGATCACCTTCTGGCGGCGGCATTCCTGAAGCCCGAAAAGCCCCAGGACCCGGTCCGCCCTCCGTGCGATCTCTGCCGGCGGCATCGAATGAAACCTGCCGTACGTGGCGAGATTGTCCTCGACGGAGAGGAATATTTCAACGGCATTTTCCTGCAGCACCGCGCAGATCTGCTTCCTCACCTCGTACCCCTGGTGAACGACATCGAGGCCGAGCAACCGGGCTGTTCCCGACGTAGGAGTCGTAAGTGTGGTGAGAACCCGCAGCAGGGTGGTTTTCCCAGCCCCGTTCTGTCCCAGCAGCCCGTAGATCTCTCCCCTGCGGACTGTCAGGGAAATTCCATCGAGTGCCCTGACCGGGTGGGAAGAACGCTCCTGGTAAACCTTAACGAGGTTTTCCACATGTATGGCAGGTTCAGACATGCTCAACTGCGGGGGACATGGGGAAAACAGTGCGGGTGTGAGTGATTTTTCGCACACAAGGTAGCTCGAAATCGACCCACAATCAAGAAAACCTGTCTAAATCCGGCATTTTTGACATGGTGCGTGTCAATCTGCCGCAACAAACCCCCCGCAAAGTCGTAGCACTATATAAGGAGCAACATATCGCACGACAAATCTGGATGGCAAGGACATGAGCCTGCGAATGGGATTACAACGGCTCGGGGGAGGAATTGTACTCGCCGCCGCGATCGCGATGACCGCGACTGCCGGCGAGAAACAGATTGTTTCCCTGAGAGACATGAGTGAAGTGGAATTAAAGCAGTACGGATTTGAACTTCATGAGCGCGCGCAGGTGCGCATCAAGGCGCTTGGGGCCGGCGGCGATTACGGGTGGACGTACAAGAGTGACGAGATGTTCGCCTATGCGTGGATCATCGATGCACGGTCGCGCGAAGTTGTCTGGGAGATGACAGCCGACAATACCTCAAAATCGAAAGAAGACAGAACGTTTGACGGCACGGTGACCCTGGGACCCGGATCCTATGAGGTCTACTTCACCGCGGCGGTCTTCGCGTATCACTCCACATTTACACACATGCGGGTCAACGTGGATCACCGCCAGAAGCCCCTCTTCGGTGAAGGGAAGAAGGGAAAGAATAATTTCTTCCAGTGGTTCTCCGGCTGGTGGTCTGATGATATCGCCAGGGATTGGGATAAGCTCGCAAAACGATGGGGTGTCGATCTCCTTGTCGATGAGTCCGTCAACGTCGGGTCCACGATGCTGCCGAGGGAGGCACCCGGCGTGGTGCTGAAGCTGACCGGTCTGGGGGATGACCAGTACATCACCAGAGGATTCGCGCTGTCCGAGCAGGCTGTCGTTCATATTTACGCGGTGGGGGAGGGCGTGCGGGACGGCGCAGGCGGCGATCCCGTGGATTATGGATGGATTGTCAGCCAGGCAGACCGCAAACGCGTCTGGGAGATGCAGCTGCGGAACACGACGCATGCCGGAGGCGCCAAAAAGAACATTCAGTACAATGAAGACATAACGCTCCCGCGGGGAGAGTATGTGCTCTACTACGTGACCGACGGCACCCATTCGGTGACGGACTGGAACGAAAACCCGCCATATGATCCCCTCAACTGGGGAATCACGCTCACGATCGCCGACGAAAAGGAGCGTAGGGCGTTCAAGGAAGCCGCTATTCCGGAATACCGGAATATCATCGTCTCCCTGGTGCATCCCAAGGACAGCGACTACCTCTCCACCGGCTTTACCCTCAAAGAGGATGCGAAGGTGCGAGTCTATGCCATAGGCGAGAGGGGCAATTCGCGCCGCCTGATGGCGGATTACGGAACGATACTGAACGTAAAAACGCGGCAGAAAGTGTGGACGATGGATCTCGAGAGGACTTCTCATGCGGGAGGAGCGGCGAAGAACCGCATGATCGACGAAGTCATTGCGCTCCCCCGGGGAAGCTATCTCGTGACGTACCAGACCGATGATTCCCACAGTTATGAGGACTGGAACTCCGACCCTCCATACGACAAGGAACATTACGGCATCACCGTAATGGGCGCAGGGGAAAAGTGGAATTCCTCGGTCGTCGGCAAATATGAAGAGGAGCGCGACAAGAACATCATTGCGCAGATCGTCCGCGCCGGCGACAATGCGGACCTCACGGAGCGATTTACGCTGGACAAAACCACCAGGGTCCGGATTTACGCCATTGGCGAAGGCCAGAACCGGGAAATGTTCGACTACGGGTGGATCGAAGACGCCAGGACCGGAACGGTGATCTGGGAAATGACCTACGGGATGACGTTCCATGCAGGTGGAGGGAGGAAAAACAGGATGGTCAATACGACGCTCCTTCTTGAAAAAGGCGAGTACCGCCTCCGGTACAAGAGCGACGATTCCCATTCGTTCGGCGACTGGAATGCGGAGCCGCCCGAAGACCAGCAGTACTGGGGCATTACCATCTACCGGGATGATGGCACACTCCCGCCGCCGGTACCGCCTCGCGCACCCAATCCCGGGAGCAATGACGACAACGAATAGCATCCGTGCGCTCTG
>JBGPYM010000091.1:0-11063 GCA_041493205.1 Bacteroidota bacterium | reverse complement strand
GGGACCGTGACGCTGATGAGCATGCTGTCCGGTTCGTCTGCCTGGTGATCTTTGTTGGGCCACCAGAGACTGGCTCCCGTTCCCTGGCAGGCAACGGCGACCCACGGGTTCCCCACTGTGTCCTTCGTCCAGATAAACCCGCCTTCCCATGGCGCGCGGGGCGCAACGCGCGGCTCTCCTCCGTATTCAACGATCAGATCGTGCGACTCCCCGGGGGTGAGCGGGCGCGGGAGCGTGATAAACACGGCGCCGTACTCGCGCGTGTACGCAAGCGGCGCGCCCCCATCAAGAGTGATCGCGTTCAGATTCATGTTGGCGAAAAGGTCTACCTGCAGACGTTGCGACTCATGAACGCCGGTAAAACGGATCGTCGTCGAACCGTCGATCCTCTTTTGAGACGGATCGATGGTGACGTCCAGGTGGTACCAGCGGACGTCATAGCAGGTGCGCTCTGGAGAAAGTGCGCCGCGAAGTGTATCCGTTCTTGTTAACGGCGGCGGCGTCTTGTTCGGCTGGGCAAACGATGTCGGAGGAAGAGCGCCGAAAATGAAGGCGAGCAATGCGAACGGAATCGTGCGTATCATCATGGAGTCGTGTCGCGCTCTACTGTGCGTGTGCGGTGGCGTCGATATGGAGCTGATCGAACAGGAATGTGAAAACATCGACATCCTGAAGGATTCGTTCGTTGAGGCCGGTTCCGATGCCGTGTCCGCTCGCCGCGCTGGTCCGCAGGAAAATCGGCAATGCGGAGCTGGTGGCCTCCTGGAGACGCGCGGTCATCTTCCGCGAATTCGCCGGATCGACCCGGCCGTCATTGTCTCCCGTCATGAAGAGTACCGCCGGATAGACGGTACCGTCGGTGACGTGGTGATACGGAGAATACGCGTAGAGCGCGTCGAACTGTGCACGGTCCTTCACCGTGCCGAATTCGGTGACGTTGAACGCGCCGTTCGGAAACAGCTCGACACGCAGCATGTCAAAGATCCCGACACGACTGACCACCGCGCGGAAAAGCGCAGGTTGCTGTGTCAACACCGCGCCCATGAGCAGGCCGCCGTTGCTCGCCCCTTCGATCGCGAGATGTTCGGGACTTGTGTATTTCGCGTCGACAAGGTATCGGGCGCTGGCGATAAAATCGTCAAAGACATTTTGCTTGCGGGTCAGCTTTCCTGCGTTATGCCATTCCTCGCCGAATTCCCCGCCGCCGCGGAGGTTTGCACAGACGAACACGCCGCCGTGATCGATCCAGAGCCTCCACCGTGGCGTGAACGATGGTGATTCGCTCACGTTGTACCCGCCGTACCCGTTCAGGAGCACAGGGTTTGTGCCGTTGAGCACCGTCCCCTTCTTACGGAGAATGTTCAGGGGGATCTTCGTTCCGTCCTTCGATGTGGCGAACTCGCGGACCACCTCGCAATCGTCATACCGCACCCCCGAACTTCCCGCGAGGCGGGTGCGCACAGTGGCATTCTTCGCGGGATCGTAGTGATAATATGCAAGCGGCTCAAGAAACGTCTCGGCGGCGTAGAGCAGTTCATCACCTTCGAGACTCACCACTCCCCGCACGGATGCAACGGGAGGGAGGGAGAGCAGGTTCTGGAACTTCCCTTGCATATCGAACATCCGCACCTGCATCGGTCCGCCGATCAGATCAGTCACGTAGAGTCGGGTGCGGCCCGGCGTCACGTCCGCTATTACCGCGTTGCTCTCCGGTATGAGCGTCGCTGCTTTCGCCAGCACGGGGTTGGCCAGTGGGAGCGTCAGGACTTTGCCGTGCGGTGCGTTGTCGAGCGAACGGAGATACAGGAGATTATCGGGTCCGAACAGAACCGATTTCACGCCGTCCCGGAAGGCCGCGATCTGTTTCCACCGCCCGCGGGGATCCATCAGGTAATGCGCGAAGTCACCGCCGTCGCCGTTGGCGACAGTTGCAAGGAGGTAGCCGCCGTCGGCCGAAGTGGCAAGCTTGATCTCCGCAATCCGCGGGAATTCCCTGCCGATGACGTACCGGTCGTTGGCGGGGTCGGTACCGAGCCGGTGAAAATAAACCTGCTGAAAGAAATTCCGGTCTTCCGCGGGTCGTTCATCGCCCTGCGGATATCGCGTATAATAGAAGCCGGTACCCGCGGCGTTCCAGGCGACGCTCCCTCCCGCGGTCGCGTAATTGACGCGCGGGACTACCTCTCCCAGTTCCCTGCCGGTTTTGCAATCATACACGTGGACGGATCCGTCCTCGCTCCCCCCTTTCGAGAGGGAAACGGCCACGCGTCCGCCGTCCGCTGTCGGGGAGAAGAAGTCAATCGCGATCCCCCCGTGCTCGTCCAGCGCGTTCGGATCGACCACCACTTTTTCGGTCGAGATGTCGTCCGGGGATGAGAGCACCACCAGCATCGGTTGTTCCTTCGGTGGCTGGCTCTTCAGGGCGAAAAGCTTGCCGCTGTACGTGACCTCGCGATAGGAGACGGCCTTGTCGCTGTAATGTTCCTTGATCTGTTCTGTGACGGATGTGCGGGAGCCGATCCGGTCCAGAGCCGATCGGGTAAATGCGTTTTGCGCACGGACCCACGCCTGGACATTCGGATCCCGTAGATCGTCAAGCCAGCGATAGTTGTCTGTCGTCTGGATCCCGAAATAGGAGTCCGTGACCGGATGCTTTTCCGTTGCGGGATACGCCGGTTTCGCGGGGCGGGAAGGGGTACACCCTGTGACGTAAAGAAACAGCAGTATGAACGGTACGGCCACGAAGGCCGCACGCCGCCGGACGCTTTTGACGGGCATGGAAGTGCTCCTGCGCGATGGGGAGGGAGAGGGATGCGTGAAGGAAATTACGGGAGGAACATGCGAATGTCAATACGGTGGGCCGGCATCACGACAGATTGCAGTAGCACCGGCGTCCCCGCCGGTGGTCTTTGCAGCTTGTAGTAGCACCGGCGTCCCCGCCAGTGCCTTTTCAGTAGTCAGTCTGTAGTGGCACGGGCGTCCCGCCCGTGGCTGTTCTCGCAGGTTGTATGAAAGGGCGACCCTTCGGGTCGCCCCATGTGCTGTGCAAGTTACTAGTTGCCTTCTTCTTCCTCGAGCGGCTCGATGATCGCCATGCCCTTGCTGTCGGCGCTTCTGCCGGTCTTCTTCTCGTAGGCGAGCCACGTGCACACGTGCTTCACTTTCTGATTGTCCGTAAACAACGCGGTGCGCGTGATGGCAAAATTCCCCATGGAGCTCTCAAGCCTGTCGAGTGCGAGCGCTGCCAGGATCCTTGCCGACTGATCCGCCTCCTCGTTCTTGAGTATCCCCATGAGGGGGATGACGGTGGCCGAGAACGATTGCTCGGCCCGCATATCCTTCAGATCGCGGATGAGTTGTGCCGCGTCGGCCTGCATGCCTGGAATACCGCTGGTCAGGGCAATCACGACATTCTGTTCGATCACGTCGACTTTCGCCTGCGGCAGCGATGCAACATACGCCTCGTTCTCCCCCGCGGATGCAGGGGCCGCGAAGAGTGGTGCGCCTGCGGCAAGGCAAACGGCAGCAAGTGCCCAAAATGTGATCCTCTTCATGACGCCCTCCTGTACAGCTGGTTGATTGTGAGTGAGTGGTGCTCTGCGTGTTGCTACGGGAGGGGTTCGGGAAAGGTTACAGCAGGGTACAACGCGACTTATTCTTCGTCAACTACCCAGGTGTCGAGAAGATTGTCGGGCATCCCTGCGATGAAACGGGAAGGTTTCGAGAGGACGAGGCCGGATTCCCGGTCGTAGATGTTGATGGGATACGTGATAAAGAGGTTTTCCTGCGCGCGCGTGCATGCAACGTACATCAGCCGCCGCTCTTCCTCCATGTCGTCGTCGCTGATGGCGGCGCGGGTTGCGGGGAAACGGCCGTCCAGCGCATAAATCACGAAGACGCTGTGCCACTCGAGACCCTTGGCGCTGTGAATGGTCGACAGGACAAGCTTTTCATCGTCGGTCCCCGGTGCCGCAATGTCGGCGACGCTCTCCGTCGCAGGCTCGAGCGCAAGGTCGGTCAGCAGCGTCCCGAGGGTGCGGTACCGTTCGGTAATCTGCTGAAACATGTCGAGATCCTTCCGCCGCTTTGTAAAGTCATCGTACCGCCGCTTGAAGATCGGCTCATAATAATTGAGCAGCATGGTGACTTTATCCGCCGGGGCGATGTGCTGGGGGCTCACCTCCTTCAGTGCATCAAACAGCATCCGAACCTTGTCCGGGTAGCCCTGGAAGCCTGCCCAGAAGACCGGGAGCGTCGATGACGTCACATCCTGAACGCGCCGCGCAAGGACGTCGCCCAGAACTTTCTCGGCTGTCCGGGGTCCGACGCCGTCCACCAGCATGAGGATTCTGTTCCATGCCACCGCATCCCGCGGGTTTTCCAGGACGCGCAGGTATGCCACCATGTCCTTGATGTGCGCGGTCTCGATGAACTTGAATCCCCCGAACTTCACGAAAGGAACATTGGCCTTGTTCAGCTCGATTTCCAGGTCGAATGAGAGATAGCCCGAACGGAACAGGATCGCGATCGTGTCGAGCGGGATCCCCTGCTCGCGCAGCTCCAGGACCTTCTGGACGACGAATTTCGACTGCATGTTCTCGCTCTCCGCAACGACGATGCTGGGGAGTTCACCCCCCGGCTTGTGCGTGAAGAGTTCTTTTGCGTACTTGTGTCGCATGGCGGGAATGTATGCTGACTCAACCGGTGCGTGTATGTGACCGGAATATGGTAGGGATTGTGACAATGATTCACAAATCCATAACGCGACGGTCGTTCCTCGGCATCGGGCTCGCTGCCGCCGCGTCCGGCATCCGCTTCACCCGCGTTTCTCCGCCGCACACTCCCATCCCGTCACCGCAACAGCTCGCATGGCAGAACGCCCGCATGGGAATGTTCATCCATTTCGGCATCAACACGTTCACGGGGCGTGAATGGGGAGAAGGGACGGAGGACCCGGCGGCGTTAAATCCTGCCGCACTCGATCCCCGGCAGTGGGCGCGAACGGCAAAAGCAGCGGGGTTCCGCTATATCATCCTGACCGCCAAACATCACGATGGGTTCTGTCTCTGGCCGAGCAAGATCACTGCGCACTCGGTGAAGAACAGCCCCTGGCGCGGCGGGAATGGCGACGTTGTCCGTGAATTCGTCAACGCCGCAGCGCAGGAGGGCCTCGGTGTGGGACTCTACCTTTCTCCCTGGGACCGACACGAACGGACGTACGGGGATTCTCCGCGCTACAACGATTTCTACTGCGACCAGCTCACGGAACTTCTGAGCTGGTACGGGCCGATTATGGAGGTCTGGTTCGACGGGGCGAACGGGGAGGGGCCGAACGGGAAGCGGCAGACGTACGACTGGGACCGGATTCACCGGACCGTCCGGCGGCTTCAGCCAAAGGCACTCATGTTTTCCGATGCAGGCCCCGACATTCGCTGGGTCGGCAACGAAGAGGGGACCGCGGGCGATCCAAACTGGTGTACCGCCGACCCGCGTCGGGTCCCCGCTCCCGGTAACTCGACACCCGAGATTATCGATGCCCTCCAGCATGGTGACCCGCCGTCCGGGGTCACGGTCTGGCGCCCCGCCGAAGCGCCGGTGTCGATCCGCCCCGGCTGGTTCTGGCACGAGGCGGAGGATGAAAAGGCGAAGTCCGGGGATCAGCTCTTCGAGCTTTATTGCCGGTGCGTCGGGCGCAACGCGAACCTTCTCCTCAACGTGCCGCCGGGGCGCGACGGCCTTCTTCAGGCAGGGGATGTGCGCCGGCTGGAAGAGTTCGGACGTCGGCTCAGGGATGCGTTCGGACACGACCTGGCATCGAATGCGCATCGACGGCGGGAGGCGGGGAGGCTCGAACTCACTCTGCCGGCGCCTGCGGAATTTGATACTGCCGTCATGCGGGAGGAGATTGCGGAGGGCCAGTCAATCGTGCGTTATGACCTGGAGATCTGGAAAGCGGGAGCGTGGCAACTTCTCACCCGTGGTACGACAATCGGGCGGGAAAAAATGGACAGGTTTCCACCTGTAATATCCGAAAAGCTGCGGTTGACCGTCAGGGAGTCGGCGGATACCCCGCATATCGGCACGATCGCCCTCTACCGTCAGGCCCCGTGAAGCATTTCCGCTGCCCTGCGGATGTGCCCCGGTGTTGTACCGCAGCATCCACCGATGATCGTATAGCCCGCGCGATACCACCCCCGTGCAAACAACCCGTAAGCATCTTCATCCACATCAACGACAAACTCTCCATCCAGGTCGGCGCCTTCCTTCCCGACATTGGCATAGACAGCGAGCGGAATGGGGGTGATGCCGCCGAGCGATGAGACCGCGGAGGAGAGGTTCCTGAGCGCGGGACCGATAAGCTTCGGTGAAATGCAATTCAGCGAGAATCCTGCGGGCGACAACGGAGCGATCGCCTTCACCGCGTCGTTCAGCGATTCTCCCCCGAGCAGCCCTCCGTTTTGACTGCAGATAAAGCTCACGGCGAATTCCTTCCCCGTGGCGCGGGCTGCCTCCGCAGCAGCGCGTGCTTCCCGCACCGTCCCCATCGTCTCCAGCAGAATAAAATCGACTCCTGCGGCCGCGAGCCTCTCTGCGTGTTCCCCATGTTCCCGTTGCAAATCCTCATCCGGAGGCACACGCTCGGGATGATAGCAGTCTTCGAGCGGTGCGATGGAACCTGCGATGAGTACGCTCCGGTCGGGATGGGCACCCTGTGCCTGGCGCGCGAGCGCGACGGCCATGGACGTCGTCTCCGCGGACCGGTCCGGCAGTCCGGCCCGGCGGAACGTCCGCCGTGTGGTGCGGAAAGTGTTGGTCGTGATGATCGCGGCGCCGGCGAGGATGTACTCTTCGTGCAGTAATCGGACGGCGTCCGGGGCTGTGAGCAGGGCATTGGCGGACCAGAGGGGAAGTCCCGTATCGACGCCGCGGTGCCGGAGCTCGGTCCCCATTGCGCCGTCGAGGATGACGGCACGGCCTGCGCCGGTCAGGTGTGCGAGCGGCCGGTCCATGGCGTCACTCCCGCGCCCTGCGGAGAATTTCGTTCGTGAGATTCAGGATCGGCTGCGTGCTGCGGTAGTTTTCTTCCAGCTTGATGACGTTACAGCCGGGGAATTCCTCCGGAAAATCGAGGATGTTCCGGATGGTCGCTCCGCGGAACGAATAGATCGACTGTGCATCGTCGCCGACCACCATGACGTTGCCGTGCGGACTCGCCAGCAGCTTCACGATCTCCGCCTGGATTTTGTTTGTATCCTGGTACTCGTCCACCATGATGTATTTGAACCGGTCCGACAGCGTCCGCCGCACCCGGTCGTTGTCCCGCAGCAATTTCCGCAGGTAGATGAGCAGGTCGTCATAGTCCATCAGGTTGTGCTTCGCCTTGTACTCCTCGTACGCTTTCTGGAGCCTGAGGATTTCTTCCAGGTATTCCTCGTAGTGCGCATAATCCTCTTTCAGGATATCCTTGATCGGCGTGAGTGTATTGACGGCGCGCGAGAAAATGTCGAACAGAGTCTGTTTACGCGGGAACCGCTTCTCCTTGGTATCGAACTTCATCTGGGTCCGGAGAAGATTGACGACGTCTTCGGCGTCTCCCTGGTCGAGGATCGAAAATGACGATTCGAATCCGATGAGCGGTGCATGCTGACGGAGGATCGTGTTCGCAAACGAGTGAAATGTCCCGCCGGCGACATTCTCGCAGCGCGCATCGAGGAGAATGGATGCCCTGCGGAGCATTTCCTGTGCTGCGCGGCGCGTGAACGTAAGAAGAAGTATGGACTCCGGCTTGACGCCCAGTTCCACGAGGTACGCGACCCGGTACGTGATGGTTCTCGTCTTGCCGGTACCTGCGCCCGCGATGATCAGGTGCGGGCCGTTCACCGAAGAGACCGCCTGGTATTGCGCAGGGTTCAGCTGGTTCCGGTAATCGATCGTCAGGTGGGGCGGTGTGTCCGCAGGAATGTCCTGCGGGAAGGCGGATTTCTTGAGCGTGTACTTCTTCATGTCAGAGTCCCGCCGGGTGCACGAATTCGACCGGCGCGCCGTTCCGCTCGACGATCTCCCGGATCCGCTGTTCCGCGGTGGTACGCGCTTCCTCCAGAATTCCTGAACCCTCCGCCCGCGCACGTGCGGTCGCCTGCAAATCCCGCACCGCGGCCTCCCGGTCTGTATCGGTCACCCTGTTCCACCACCCGCTCTCGTCGAGTGCAATACGGTAGGAATCCATCGTGAGCGACAGGAGCTTGGGGGGTGGAAGCGACGCACGGACGCGGAGCGGGTTCTTTTCGATTGCAATCGTAAACGGCTCCTTCAGATCGAATCCCGCCTTGGCGGTAAACGTGCCGATGAGCCGGATCGTTTTCGTGCTTCCGAGCCATGTGTGGGACCAGGCATGGTCCACCATGACCTGCTGCGCGACGGTCGCCACCTCCATGATCGGCGCGCTCTGTTCGATCACGACGGTCTGATTGATCGTCACGCGCGGCGTGAAATTAAACAGTTCCTTGATGCCCCCCGCCGTGGCGGTGGCGAGGTCCATCGGCGCTTTGAAGAAGATGGCGTAGAATGACCACGCGGCTGCAATCAGGAGAAGCGCAGATACGGCGATCATCACCAGCCTGAATTTTGATCGCACCGCGCCTTACCTCCTTCCCGGACGGAGCCAGCGGAACCCCGCATAGCCCAGGACAATGAGGCCGGCGGTGGTGCCGGTGATGGAGAGAGGAACGGCGGCCAGCACGCCGAACAGCGAGCCGATTGCCAGAGCCCGGCCGGTGGTGTCCCCATGCAGATGCTTCTGGATGAGATACGTCGGGATGCTTACCACCAGAAAGCAGAGCGGAATAGTAATGATCCAGAGTAGCGCCGCCCAGTCGGCCAGCAGCCAGAGATTGTCCACCACCACGAGAAGGACCGCGGCGAGCGGGTGGATTGCCGGAGTCTCGCGCTTCGGCGCTGCCTCTACCGGTGCAGGAAGTGTTGTCACAGTTTCTCCACGGGATACGAGTCGAGAATGTCCAGAATTGCCTCGATGGTTTTGGGGGAGTTTCCTTCCGCCCTGTTATTGACGTACGCGTAGAGCTGCCGGCGGTCTGCAATGCACTGCTGGACCGCGTCGGCCAGCCCGAGACGGATTTCGGGGTTTTCCTCCTTGATCCCGTCGTACGGCTGAAATTTTTCGACGGCCTCCTGATACGTGCGGCCCGGGCGGAGAAGGGCGCGGGCAACGGAAAACTTTCCGGCAAGCGCGCCAGCCACGCGGATCTGTTCGACGATCGGCGGCATTTTCGTCCAGCTGTTCAACACGTGTGCGACGCCGTGCGTTGCAATCATGGCAAGATACTCGGCGGTAAGGAATTCCTTGTTCCGGATCTCGACGGCGTATGAAAACTCCCGCGGGAGCTTTGCCAGGAATTCATCAATGAGACGCATGAACAGGTCATACGTGATCCCGGAATTCGGATAGAACGCGGAAAATTCAAAGATGATCACGCCCCGCTTTTTTCTCAACGATTCGAGAGGCCGGAGAAACGCGTCTTCAATCAGCTCAAGATTCAGGAAATCCGGGTTCTCCTTGCCGGCGTTCGCCCCGTGACGCGGAAGGTTCGGATAGCGCTTGATCGTGATCCGGTCGGTCACCTTCAGGGACACGGTAAAATCGTCCGTTGTCAGGTCGTGCAACACCTGCATCTGCTCGGCGTCGGGAAAGTCGTAGAGCGCAAAATCGGCGCAGACGGTCGGGAAGAGCTCGGAATATTCGGCAATGCACTCCTGTGTGAACGCCTTCTTTGAAGGATACGGGCGGTTGTACACCAACCCCTGCCATCCCGGATACTTCCACGACGAGGACCCGAAGTAGATACCCTTGCTTGCCCACCGGCGCAGGCGTTCCCTGTTCGCCGTGACGAAGGCGGAGGAAACTGCGGGTGCTTGCGCCTTTCGCGGTGCGGCCGGGATTTCGTCGAACAGGGGAAGCGTGTCGCCGGATTGTTTCTTTTTGGGCATGGCTCAATATAACAACTGACCGCCCAAAAGAAAAAGGCCCGCGCGGAGGTCCGGCGGGCCTTGACAGGCGCGTGCGGCAATCGGACTACCGGGACAACGCCCCGAGTCCGAAGATGAGCGCGCAATTCCAGAGGAGCCAGAGTGCGAAAACCAGCACAAGCACCTTGGTCGTTTCTTTTTCGAACAATCGTGCGAGGCCGATCCCGATCACGGCGAGTTGCCAGAGCGAGAAGATGTTGAGCGTGGCCGCCATCTTGTGCCAGCTGTTCGACGCGGAAAATTCGCCGACGAACAGAGCGGCGCTCGGCGAGGCGCTGAATTTGTCCATGCCGATCATCATGATGGCCGTGATGATCCCGCCCAGGAGCGCGATGAAGTTTGTCAGACCGTAGACCTCGGCCACCTTGAGATAGGGCGTGGTCGCCTTCATGACCCCCTTGCCGAGGAGCCAGTAGACGAGGCCCCATGCGAAGAGGGAGAAAAACGGGAAGATAAGCGGCGCAGCGACTGCGGAAATCCGGATGCCGGTCGCGCCGAACGATTCCGCCTGGCTCCGGGCCTGGTCGGCCTGTGCCTGGGTCATTCTCCCTTCGGCAATTGCCTTCTGGAACGATTTGTCAATTTGTTCGGTGGCCACCCGCTGGAACTGGTCGAATATCGACGGGTTGCTGATCACCAGAAATCCCAGGATCGCGCCGACGACGGCAAGTACAACCGTGGGGACAACCCAGTTGCTATTGGTAGCGGGGGAGCGGCGGACGTTGTCGAAGAGCTCGCCGGGCGCGGCAAAGACGCCGGCGAGTTTATCGGTCCATGACATTTTCTGCGGTGCGTCAGTTGTCGCAGACGGTGCCTGTGGTGTGTCCATGGGCAGAATCCTTTTGATTATGGGTGGATGCCACAAGGTAGTGAGAAAATTAATAGTCTGCTCAATCATCCCCCTTTCCGAATCCGATAGGTCGACGTTTGGGCTCAGGAATCTCGGATGGTTCCATCAATTTTCTTAGCTCTCCAAGTACAAAGGCAATCACCTCTTCGTGTGCATCGAGACGACCGGC
>JBGPYM010000048.1:0-15083 GCA_041493205.1 Bacteroidota bacterium | reverse complement strand
CCTGGAGCTGGGGAGCAAGATCCAGTCCGAAGTGCAGGATGGGATCAACAAGTCCCAGCGGGAGTATTACCTCCGGGAGCAGCTCAAAGCCATCCGCAAGGAACTGGGGGAGGACGACGGGAATGTCGAGATGGCCGAGCTCCGCAAGCGCATCGATGAGGCGAAGCTGACCGAGGAAGCGCGGAAGGTCGCAGAGAAGGAATACACGCGGCTGACCCAGATGAACCAGGCATCGGCCGAATACACGGTGAGCAGGACGTACCTCGACTGGATCCTGGAGCTCCCCTGGCAAACGGGGACGGATGACACCCTTGAGATCGCCCGGGCACGCGACGTGCTCGAGAAGGATCATTATGGCCTCGAAAAGGTCAAAAATAGGATTCTTGAGTATCTGGCCGTACGGAAGCTGAAAAATGACATGCGGGGACCCATCCTCGTGTTTGTCGGCCCGCCAGGCGTGGGGAAAACCTCGCTCGGGCGTTCAATCGCCAACGCCCTCGGGCGCAAGTTCGTCCGCATGTCGCTCGGCGGCGTGCACGACGAGGCCGAAATCCGCGGCCATCGCCGCACGTACATCGGCGCGCTCCCCGGCAGGATCATTCAGGGGCTGAAAAAAGCAGGCGCCAATAACCCGGTGTTCATGCTGGATGAGATCGACAAGATTGGAAACGATTTCCGGGGTGATCCTTCCTCTGCGTTGCTGGAAGTGCTCGATCCCGAGCAGAATTTCTCCTTCAGCGATCACTATCTCGAGATCCCGTTCGACCTCTCGAAGGTCATGTTCATCGCCACGGCCAACATGATCGAGCCCGTGCCGCCCGCGCTGCGCGACCGCATGGAGATTCTCGAAATTCCGAGTTACGTGGAGGATGAAAAGCTTCATATCGCGAAGCGTTTCCTGATCCCGAAGCAGGTGGCCGGCCACGGCCTGCAGCCTGAGCAGGTGACCATCGACGATGATGCGGTCAGAAGCATCATCACAGGGTTCACGCGCGAGGCGGGGGTGCGTACGCTCGAGCGGAATATCGCGTCGGTCGCGCGCGGCGTGGCCCGTGAAGTCGCCGAGGAGACTATCACACGGGCGGTCGTCAGGAAGGATTCTCTGACGAAGTATCTCGGCCAGCAGAAATTCTTCCCGGACGTTGCGGAACGGATCAACCGGCCGGGAATCGCAGTGGGCCTTGCGTGGACGCCCGTCGGCGGCGACATCCTCTTCATTGAGGCGACGAAAATGAAAGGGAAGGGGAACCTTATCCTCACCGGCCAGCTCGGCGATGTGATGAAGGAGTCGGCGCAGGCCGCGCTCAGCTTCATTGCCGCCAGCGCGGCGGAGCTCGGCATCGCGCCGGACTTCCGGTCGGAGCTCGACATCCATGTGCACGTCCCCGCCGGTGCCATCCCCAAGGACGGTCCGTCGGCAGGCGTGACAATGCTGGTAGCGCTGACGTCGCTCTTGACCGGCCGGCGCGTGCGGAATGATCTCGCGATGACAGGCGAGATCACGCTCCGCGGCGCGGTGCTGCCGATCGGCGGCGTGAAGGAGAAGGTGCTTGCGGCGCACCGCGCAGGCATCACGACGATCCTCCTCCCCGAGCGGAACCGTCTCGACCTGGATGAAATCCCGAAATCAGCGATCGGCGACAGGGACTCCATGCGCTTTCACTTCGTCCGGGAGATGAGTCAGGTGATCGACCTGGCTCTTGCACCCGAAGATCAGGCCTCGCCGGTGGTGGGGGAGTGGGGGGTCCACCCGGCGGAATCCAACTGAACCCTCCGAACGCCAAATCGTGGCCCCGGGAGGCACTCCCTCCCGGGGCCATTCTGTTTCGGGGGTTGACACTATCCGGTTTGTTTCGTATCATCATCTTGTAAATCAATAACTTACGGCTGTTCAGACGCCTTCCGTATGACAAAATCCACAAAGTGGTTCCTTGCCATCCTCGCCTTCCTGGCGCTGCTCGCCGTTGGCTTTACCGTCCTTCTTGTTTCTCTCTTCAATAGTATCTCCACCGAGAGGACCGAAACTGTCACGGTCGGGTCCGGGGGGAAACTGGCCGTCATTGAATTGCGCGGCGTGATTACCTCGTCGGAGGACATCGTCCGCCAGCTGAAGAAGTACGGGGACTCCAGGGGTGTGCGAGGCATTGTGCTCCACATCGAATCGCCGGGCGGAGGCGTCGTTGCAAGCCAGGAAATGTACGAGGAAGTGCGGAAGGTGCGCGACGCCGGGAAACCTGTCGTCGTGTCCATGGGGGCGCTTGCGGCCAGCGGAGGGTATTACGTTGCATGCGGCGGCACCCGTCTCGTGGCGAACCGCGGGACGCTGACCGGCTCCATCGGCGTGATCTCGGAGTTTCTCCAGCTGAAGAACGCGCTCGAAAAGCTCGGCATCGACATGAAAACCATCAAGGCGGGGAAGCTCAAGGATGCCGGATCCCCGACGAAGAAAATGACGGAAGAGGATCAGCAATATTTCCAGGCACTGATGGACGAGGTGCATGACCAGTTCAAGGAAGTGGTCACCCGGGAGCGTCATCTGAGTCCGGCGAAGGTCCGCGCGCTGGCAGACGGCCGCGTCTTTACGGGAGAACAGGCGGTTGCCCTCGGACTGGTCGACACCATCGGCACGTTCGAAGATGCCGTTCATATTGCAGGCGCGCTTGCCGGCATCGAGGGTGAGCCGGCAATTGTCAAAGAAAGAAAACGGCAAGCCTGGTTCGAGTCCATGTTCGGCGATGCAGGGGACGCACTCCGGGAGCTGAAACAGGAGCTGCTGGACCGCCCCGTGCTGTCGTACCGGTTCATCGGCGGCGATTAACATACCATCATAAGGAGAATCAGCGTTGACAAAGGCGGATATTGTCGACACGATTGCCACCGCGACAGGGCTCACGAAGGTGGAGACGGAAGCGGTTGTGGACGGGTTCATCTCGACCGTTATCAACGCCCTCAAGGAAGGGAAGAACATCGAAATACGGGGGTTCGGGAGCTACAAGGTGAAGAAGCGGAAGGGGCGTGTCGCACGGAACCCGCGGACGGGGGAACAGGTCATGGTCGGCGAACACTGGGTTCCCCTCTTCAAGGTATCGAAGGAGGTCAAGACCCTTGTCAACGATAATCTGCAAAAGGGTGCTGTCTGATGGCGGTTGCAAAGCTGGTGTGCGGTGACTGTAATGCGGTAATTGCTCCGACGGACGCATTCTGCCCGTCGTGCGGCGCGAAAATTGAACAGGGGGACGGCGCTCCCTCACCCCGCATATGTCCCGTGTGCGGCCACAGGAATATCGCCGGCGCCGAGTTCTGCGCATCGTGCGGCTCCCGGCTGGGGACGGGTGAAGGGGCGCCGGCTGTGCGTCAGGCAAAAGCCGATCAACGTGCCCCCCAGAAGCAGCCCCAGAAGAAGAAAACGGGGAGCGGCGCGAAGTTCGAGACGTGGCAGATTATCGCGGCGGTGGCGGTGCTCGGACTGGTTGCCTACCTGGTGGTCACGGAAATATCAAGTGAACGGCCGCTGACCGTGGCGCAGCCGCCTGCGGCAACCGGCACGCCTGCAAACGTCCCGTTCCTGTCGGCCCCCGCGGCAACCATAGACATCGCCCCGCTGGAACAGGCGGTGAAGGCTGCACCGAACGACCCCGCGGCGCTCCTGAAACTTGCCAACGCCCTCCATGACGACCGGATGCTGCCGCGCGCAATTGACACCTATAAGAAGTACCTCGGCATACGCCCCAAGGATCCGGACGCACGGACCGACCTCGGCATCTGCTACTTCCAGCTCGCGCAGACCGATACCATGAACAGCGTGAACCTCCTCGAGACCGCTGCACAGGAAATCCTTCTGGCGAATACCGGCTCGCCCAAACACCAGCCGTCAGCATTTAACCTGGGTGTTGTCTATCTGCACATGCAAAACCTTGAGGAATCGAACAAATGGTTTCAGCGCACCATTGAGCTGAACAAGGATTCTGACCTCGGCAAGCGCGCCCAGAACATCCTGAACCAGCATAGCTCGCCACCACCATTGCAATGAGAAAGGAGGTCCCATGCCCAGTGGTAAAAAGCGGAAGCGGCACAAAATGGCAACCCACAAGCGAAAGAAACGGCTGAGAAAGATGCGTCACAAGAAGAAGAACCGCTGAGCCTCACGCATCCCGCCCCGCGCGCGCGCGCGCAGCGGGATGCGGCGTCTTGAACCATCGGGCGGGCGATTGGTTGATTTTTGAGCCCAAACTCCCTACAATAGCAGGACGGGCGTCTGTAGTGACCGCTGTAGTGGGACGGGCGTCCCGCCCGTCAAACTTTGCAGTAGGACGGGCGTCCCCGCCCGTCAATCGAAGGAGTAGCACCGGCGTCCCCGCCGGTGGATTCTTAAAATTGTTGCAGTGAATCGAGGTCATCCATGGCACACAATAACGGAATGCTGAAAGGACTGATCATCGGGGTCCTGGCGGGAGGCGCTGTCGGCGCCCTGATCGCGCTCCTGTACGCTCCGAAGAGCGGCCGCGAACTGCGGGCCGATATCAAAGAGAAAGCCGACGACTTCATGGAGGGAGCGGAGGAGTACATCTCCGCGGCGAAATCGAAGGCCGGCGAAATCGTCAGTGAAGCAAAGAAGCGGTCCGATCAGCTCATCACCGACGCGAAACGCAAGGCGGACTCGCTGCTGGAGGACGCCGATAAGATCATCTCGAATGCGCGCAGCAAGGCGGCACCGGTCGTCGAAGAAGGCTCGCGCATCAAAAGCGCGGTCAAAGCCGGCCTCGACGCGTACAAAGACGAACGCCGCCGGTCCTGATGCCGGCCCACTCCTGAGAGGAGATCCCTGTGGAACCCGTTCTCGTTATCGCTCAGATCCTTGCACTCCTCTGTCTCTCCGCTCTCTGCGTCTATCTCATCGTGGTCCTGCTCCGCGTCCGGGACATCCTCTCCGCCGTGGAAAAGGACTTCAAGGAGATGACCACCCGCGCGCTCCCCATCCTGGAAAACATGGAGTATATCACCGCGCGGTTCAAGAGCATCGCGGAGAACATCGACGAACAGGTCATGATCGTGCGTGAATCGATCTCGTCGGTGAAAGAAATCGCCGATAATGTCGTTGCCCTCGAACGCAAGGTGCAGGACCGGATCGAGGGTCCGATCCTGGACGCTGTCGCATTCGCTGCTTCAGTGTTCAACGGTGTGCGGACATTCCTTGACCGCATACGCGTGTGACGGGGGGTTCCACCGCCGTCCCGCCGCCTGTTCTCTCTCACCATCCGCCACACCGCCGCGCAGGACCACCATCACTGTCTGACCGCGGGTGCGGCATCGCACTGGAGGATTCGCTCGCACCATGAAAGAAATCACCCCCGACCACATACGCAACGTGAGCCTCATCGGCCACGGAGGCGCGGGGAAGACGTCCATGGCTGAGGCCATGCTCTTCTCCGCAGGGAGCACGACACGTCTCGGCAGAGTAGAGGAGGGGAATACCCTCTCCGACTACCACCCCGACGAAATCGAACGCCAGATCTCCATCAACACCTCCCTCCTCTTCGCTGAATGGAAAACCACCAAGGTCAATATCCTCGACACCCCCGGGTACACGGACTTCACCGGTGAGGTCAAAGCCGCCCTCCGCGTCGCGGATACCGCCGTGGTGCTCCTGAAAGCGGTGGAAGGCGTCGAGGTCGGAACCGAAATCGTCACCAAGTACACCACCGAACTTCTCAATGCGGTCATCTTCGTGGTCAATAAACTCGACCAGGAAAATGCGGACTTCGACCGCGTCCTCGCGCAGTGCCGCGACACCATCAGCCATGATGCCGTGCCGGTCCAGTTCCCCCTCCGGCAGGGCCTCGGGTTCGACAGCATCGTGGATGTCCTCCGGATGAAGGTCCTGAAATATGTGCCGGGAACGACAGGCAAGTTCACGGAACAGGAAATCCCCGCCGAGGCGCAGGAAAAGGCGCAATCCCTCCGCCAGCAATTGATCGAGCTGATCGCGGAAAGCAATGAAGCCCTTCTGGATAAGTTTCTCGACAAAGGCGGACTCAGCGACGACGATATTCGCGAGGGCCTCCGGGCCGGCATCCGCGACAGGAAAGTGTTCCCCGTTCTCTGCGCGGCGGCAACACAGAATATCGGCGTTACCGGCATCCTTGATTTCATCGCCGACTACTGTCCCGCACCCATCGACCGGGGTGACCTGAAAGGCAGGGCCCCCGGCGCACAGGACAATGGCGAGGTGATCGTCCGGCAGGACCCCGCCGGCCAGCCGTCGCTGTTCGTCTTTAAGACAGTCTCCGAATCCCACGTGGGAGAGCTCTCCTTCTTCCGCGTCTGTACCGGTGCCGTCAGCCCTGGAATCGACCTGGTCAACGAACAGAACGGCAAAGGCGAGCGGCTGGCCCAGCTCTTCGTGATGAACGGGAAAGACCGGAAGGAAGCCACGCGCCTGCTTGCCGGCGACATCGGCGCCGTGGTGAAGCTGAAAGACACGCATACGAACAACACCCTCAGTACCAAGAACTTCCCGGTCACCTATCCCCCGATCGTGTTCCCCGAACCGGTGTTCCATGCGGCGATCTTCCCCCGGGCAAAAGGGGATGAGGACAAGATGTCCACCGGCCTCCACTCGCTGCACCAGGAAGATCCGACGTTTGTGTTTCACGTCGAAGGAGATCTCCATCAGACGATCATCAGCGGACAGGGGGAGCTCCATCTCAATATCGTGGTCAAACGTCT
Source organism: Bacteroidota bacterium (assembly GCA_041493205.1). Lineage (GTDB taxonomy): Bacteria > Bacteroidota > Ignavibacteria > UBA10030 > UBA6906 > JBGPYM01. The sequence goes on along the minus strand of JBGPYM010000048.1, from coordinate 8,357 downwards.
CAAGTACCGCTTCAATGTCGACGTCGACCTGACGGAACCGAGGGTCGCGTACCGCGAAACGATCAAGGCAGTCGTCAAAGACGCGGAGTTTAAACACAAAAAGCAGACGGGAGGGCACGGCCAGTACGGGCACGTGCACCTGCGGCTGGAGCCCCTCAAGCGCGGACAGGGCTTCGAGTTCGTTGACGAGATCGTGGGGGGGGTCGTGCCGGGAAAATTCATCCCGGCAGTGGAGAAGGGGGTCATCGAGATCATGAAAGAAGGGGTCCTCGCCGGATACCCGGTCGTCGACGTCCGCGTGGCGCTCCATTATGGCTCGTATCACGACGTCGATTCTTCTGAAATGGCCTTCAAGGTCGCGGCGTCGCAGGCGTTCAAAAAGGGGTTCCTCGAAGCGAAGCCGATACTCCTCGAACCGATCCATACTATCGAGGTCAAAGTCCCGGAAGATGCCATGGGAGATGTCATGGGTGACATCTCCTCGCGGCGCGGCAAGATCTCCGGCATGGAAGCGGTCGGGCACTACCAGATCATCCGCGCACAGGTGCCGGCCGCAGAGCTGCACAAGTACGCGACCATCCTCCGCTCCAAAACCGGCGGACGGGGCGTGTTCACTGCTTCCATGTCGCACTACGAGGAAGTTCCGCGTGAAGTGGCGGAAAAAATCGTTGCGGCGTCGGAAAAGCACAAGGAAGAAGCAGTCTGACGGACGCTTCCGCCTCCGGCGGGAGAAGGGCGCGTCCATCAGCATCGCATAACGGGGGGCCGGAGGCACGGCCCCCTGATGTTTTTGCACCGAGCACAGCATGAAAGGCACCGGTCATGAAGAGGATGTGGTCCCCCTGGCGGTCCCTGTACATTCAGTCGTTCAAAGGTCCCGTGAAAAAAGGGAAGAAGGGGAAGAGTCTCTTCAGCGCTGCGCGCACCTCGCGGAATGACAGAAAGAACCTGGTGGTCTGGCGGGGGGAGCATTGCTTCGTCATCATGAACCGCTACCCGTACAACAGCGGCCACCTCATGATTGTCCCGAACCGGCAAACCAGGAGTGTGCTCGACCTCACACCCCCTGAAATGACGGAAATTATGAACACCCTCCAGAAGGCGATGCGCGCCCTCGATGTGGTCATGCGCCCGCAGGGATACAATTTCGGGGCGAATTTCGGCAGGGCGGCAGGGGCCGGGATTGACGATCACATCCATTTTCACGTCGTTCCCCGTTGGAATGGGGACACGAATTTCATGCCTGTCCTCTCTGAAACGAAGATAATCTCCGAGGATATGGAGGCCACCTGGAAGAAGCTCCGTGCACGGATGTGAACGGGCACAGGAGTGATTAAACGCCTGGTGGTGGAGGAGTGTCCAATACATGAAACGTTCCTGACCCCGTGGGGCTGATGGAACCTCGATCGGATTCCGACCTCGTCCGGGAGGTTCGCAACGGCAACCGGCAGGCCTTCACGGAACTCATGCGGCGTTACCAGAAGCGGGTTTACTGGCTCGCCCGCCGCATCGTGAGGGACCATGATGATGCGGACGACGTGGTGCAGGAGACCTTTGTCAAGGCGTATCTTGCGCTCGGCGAGTTCAGGGGGGACGCAGGGTTCTTTACGTGGCTGTATCGTATTGCGGTCAATCTTTCGCTGAATACCGTCCGCAAGCGACAGGTCATGAACTACCTGCGGGAGAGCGAGCTTCTCAGCAAAATCCTCCCGTCCCCGGATGACCCGTCCGCCTCCGTCGAACACCACGAACTGGAGTCGGCACTCCAGCGTGCGGTCGCGACCCTGCCGGAAAAGCAGAAAGCAGTCTTCGTGCTCCGGTACTATGACGAGCTGACCTATGAAGAGATCGCGAAGATCCTCAAGACATCGGTGGGCGGGCTGAAGGCGAATTATTTTCATGCGTTGAAGAAGGTCCAGGAGTACATGCGCAATGAGATTCAGACAGGAGAAGAACCCGGCGGGCGATGAGGCGGAGAGGGCCCTGGAGGCGGAAGTCCGGCGGATGGTGTCTGGCTCCGGCACCTCCGGCGTTCCCGAGCCACCTGATCTCTACTGGCAGAACCTGGCTGTCCGCGCCAACGCGCAGATCGACGGGGCGACGAGCGGGAAGGCCCTCTCCATCCTCTGGGCTGCCCGGGTTGCGATTCCCGGCGTGGTGGCCATCGTCTCGTTTTTCATCGGCCTGCATTACTACGTCCCCGAACCGCCCCGGGAGGACGTCTCCGTGGCCGCCGTCGTTCTCTCCCTGCCGGCAACGGCAATCGATTCGCTCCTGCTCCATCCCGAACGGATGGATCCTTCGTTCACCGTGCAGGAGCTCGGCGTGGACGTGTCCAACGTCTCACGGGAGCAGATCGCCGATTACCTGGTTGTCAGCGGCAACACCAGTGCAGCCGTGGACGGGTTGACTGAACGGGAAACTTCGGTGCTCCTTGCCGCCCTCGGCACGGGCACCCGCTGATGTCGATCCGGAGTGCAATGATTCTTTGTTAAAGGAGAACCAGCTTATGTCACTTCGCATGGCCTTCTGTGCCGCCCTGCTTGCCATTCCCGGCGCCCTGCTCGCCCAACCGCCCGGACATCCGGGGGACCAGAGACCCTTTGAGCGGATCGAACAGCTGCGCAAGGTCCGGCTTATCGAAATGCTGGAGATGAACGAGGACCAGTCGATCAGGTTTTTCGCCCGCATGAACGAACACGAGCTCGCGCGGCGCGACCTCGTCAAGGAAAAAGGGGACGCCCTCGACCGGCTCGAACGGCTGGTGAGGAACAAGGCCGAGGACAAGGAGTTTGATCAGGCATTCGCCGATGTCCTGTCGATTGATGACCGGCTGATCGCCGAACAACGCAAATTCTTTGCCGGACTCACGGACATCCTCACGGCGCAGCAACGGGGAAAATACCTTCTGTTTGAACGCCGCTTTGAAAAGGAGCTCCGCGAGGCGATGCGGGAAGCCCAACGCCGGCGACGACAGCCCGAACCCGATTAATACCTCACACCGCCCCCCTCCTCCAGGGGGGCTTTCGTTTTCCCCCTATTTGCAGATTTCTCAGAGTTGGTGCCGGAATTCCCAGCCCTGCAAAGGTGGGTGTTGAAATCTGCAACCCCGACCGAATACCTTTTCTGCAGTGCCAGAAATCCCTCCAATTGACACTATTTTCGCGGCCTGAACCTGCTGGCCGTGAGCAAATGCCCCGGCCTCTCTGGCATGCGGATTGACCCTTCATTCCGCGGCTGAGGGGCCTGAAGGTTTTTGGGTCATCGAGCAACCCTCCGAAGCACCGGTTTACAGAGTTTGATTTGCTCACTCAGCGGAACGCTTGACCATCGAATCGATTTTCAACACCACACCAAGAAAGGACACACTATAATGAGACGCGTTGCTTCGGTTTGTCTGGCCCTGATCCTCTGCGGCCTGGTCGCGGCATCGATGTTTACTGCCTCGGCACAGGTTGTGGCACTCAAGGTCGACGCCATCAACCCGTATGACTACCCCACCCCCGCGCCGGCCGGCTCCATGCCGATCTCGACCGGACTCAGCATCGTTCCGAAGGGGATGAAGGTATACTTCGTGGCGGACACCGCCGGTTCGGGTTCAGGCGTAGTTTCGAGCTTTGCATGGACCATCTCATCCAGGCCGACGGGCTCGACCGCGGTGTTTACGAATGGGACCGCCTGTAAGTCGTACTTTACTGCTGACTCGATCGGTGACTACACCGTGCAGCTCGTGGCCGGCGGAAAGACGCTCACCAGGACCATCACGGCAACCACCTTCCGCGGCAATTCGCTCGACCAGGATTGCGGTTTCTGCCATATCTCCGGCAGCAAGCCGTATGATGCGTATCAGGACTGGCGCGGCAGCAAGCACGCCACGATGTTCAAGCGCGGCTTGACGGGAAACCTCGAAACCGAAATGAGCTACGACGGTGTGACGCGCGGCGTCTATTCCAAGAGCTGCATTAAGTGCCACACCACGGGCTGGGATCAAAACGTCAACAACGGCAACTTCGGATACCTCTCCCATCTTGACAACGGCTCCATCCAGGCGTGGGATTCCACGTGGTACAAGGATCCGTCGGTGATCTTTGCGCAGAACGAATACTTTATAAAACAAAACGACACCACCGTCTGGCGGAACCTGAAGAACAGTTACAGCCAGATTGAAAAAGTCGGAGCGATCAGCTGCGACCAGTGCCACGGCCCGTCCGATGCACACGCAACGGGCGGCGCGTTCTCTGACCCGGTGAACCACAAGCTCGGCAGGCGGTATGATTCGGGCGTTTGCGATCCGTGCCATACTTCCTCGGCCAAACACTCGATCGGCGTCCGCTATGCGGAATCGGGCCATGCCAAGAACGTTGAGGGAAGCCACACGTCACGTACCAGCTGCTTCCCCTGCCACAGCGGCAAGGCATTCGTGAAGTGGTCAAAGAACAAGGCCAATCCCGGATACGACACCACGACGGTTGGCGGGATCAACTCGGATACGAACGACGGCAACATCGCGGTCAGCTGCGTCACATGCCACGAGCCGCACACGCTGGAGCTCCGCGTCTCCACCGTGGACTCGCTCCGCAACGGCTACCTTCCCCCGACAAACATCGGCGGGGCGGGCAAGCTCTGCATGAACTGCCATAACTCCCGTTACAGTGTGAAGGCGAAAGTCACGACCAAGGGCCCGTACTACGGGTTCTCCGATCGGTACGGCCCCCACTCGAACGGGCAGGCGGACATCTACTTCGGCTCCAACGGCTAACAGTACGGCGACAACTCGATCACGGGCCTCATGACGCACGCAAGCCTGAAAGATGCATGCGTGACCTGCCACATGGTGCAGGGAATGAACGCCTCGAGCCCGGTCCAGTACAGCCACTCGCTCAACATGACTGATTCGCTCGGCAATCCGACCGCGTCAGGTCTCAAAGCCTGCGAACCGTGCCATGGAACGATCACCTCGTACAACGACGTGAAGGCCAGCGCCGACTACGACGGCAACGGATCGATCCAGGGCTTCCAGACGGAACTGAACGGACTCCTGGCAAAGCTGAAGAACCGCCTCCCCAAGGATGCCTCCGGCAACCCGGTCACGATGATGGCGGATTCGCTTGCAGTGAAGAACCAGCCGAAAGTCGTCCAGGACCTCTGGAACTACTACCTCGTCGTGAACGACAAGAGCCTCGGGATTCACAACCCGAAATATGCAGTCGCCCTGCTTCAGAGGGCCCTCGGCATAACGTTCACGGGTGTGAAGAAGGACGAGGGTCCGGTGCCGACCAGCTTCGCGCTCGGTCAGAACTATCCGAACCCGTTCAACCCGACGACCAATATCAGCTTCTCCGTTCCGCAGCAGGAAAAAGTGAAGGTTGAAGTGTACGACGTTCTCGGTCGGCTGATCGGCACGTTGGTCAATGCCGAGCTTCCGGCGGGCACCTACACGACGACTTGGAACGGCAAGGATGCCAACGGTGCGTCGGTTGCCACCGGCATGTACATCTACAGGATGCAGGCCGGTACGTTCTCAACCGTAAAGAAGATGTTGATGGTCAAGTAAGCGCGAACAGCGCTGTCCCCACCCACACAAGCACAGCAGGCGGCCGGTTCCCGGCCGCCTGCTGTGTTTTTTCATGCATGCAGTAGCACCGGCGTCCCGCCCGTGTCTTTTCCCCGAGGCAGATTCTCCTCTGCACCCTGTAGTGGCACGGGCGTCCCGCCCGTGGCTTTACGGATTGACAGCCCGCCCCCCCATGTGTATATTGCTCCATGCGAAAAATCTACCTGGATCATACCGCCACGACCCCTCTCGACCCCCGTGTCCTCGATGCAATGGTGCCGTATTTCGGCGGGATCTTCGGGAATGCCTCTTCTATCCATGCATTCGGGAGGGAAGCAAAGCAGGCCCTTGAACAAGCACGCGGAGTGATTGCAGACTTGATCGGTGCCGAGCCCGGAGAGATATTCTTTACGAGCGGGGGGACGGAAGCAGACAACTTCGCGATCGCTGGTGTCGCGGCGACCTCGCACGGGGATCGGCGCGGTGTCGTGAGCTCCCGCGCCGAACATCATGCTGTCCTGGACACCTGTGAACATTCCGCTCTGCAGGGTATACCTGTGGCTCTCTTGCCGGTGAACGCTTCAGGCTCTGTGGACACAGAAGTATTGCGGGGAGCCTTGGGAAGTGGTGTGCAACTCGTTTCGCTGATGCACGCCAATAACGAGGTGGGGACAATATCACCCATCGCGGCGTATGCAGATCTGACGCATGCCGCAGGAGCCATCTTTCATACCGATGCAGTGCAAAGTGCCGGGAAGATCCCGCTCAATGTGCGGGACCTGGGGGTTGATCTCATGACCCTCTCTGCCCACAAGATGTACGGACCGAAGGGGATTGGGGCGCTTTACATTCGCCGGGGCACGGCAATCGAACCGCTGCTCCATGGCGGCGGCCAGGAACGGGGTAGGCGGCCCGGGACGGAAAACGTGGCGCTGGCAATTGGCTTTGCCGAAGCATTCAGGATTGCAACAGGGGAGATGGAGCAGGAATCGAAGCGACTGGAGGGTCTGCGGGATGTGCTCGAGGCCCAGCTCCGTGCGGCATTCTCGGCGCTGATTGTGAATGGCGACCCCCATGCGCGACTCCCTCATATCCTCAACATATCATTCGACGCTGCTCGTCAGCCGATGGAAGGGGATATGCTGATCGTGAATATGGACCTCCGCGGCATTGCGGTCACGAGCGGATCTGCCTGCACGTCCGGGAGCATGCAGCCCTCGCATGTCCTCCTTGCAATGGGCAGAGACCCTTCTACCGCAAAGGCGACGATCCGGTTTTCTTTTGGAAAGTCAAATTCAGAAGAAGACATCGGACAAGTCGCTGACGCGCTGAAGGAGATTGTCAGTAGGTCGATGATACGCTGAATCCTTCATAGTGGGACGGGCGTCCCCGCCCATCGCTTTTTCCCTTCGTAAACCTCCCCCTCCTGGGTGTAACAACCCAGTGGAGGGAGCCGCACGAGAAATTTCTTAAGACTATACCGCCGGAGCTTGCCTCACTGGCGCGCCGACAGCCACGCGTATTTCGTTACGTGGCGGCTGTTCAAGGGACAAGAGCCTCTGAGCGAGCAGGAAAGAGAACTTGTCGCTCGATCGATTGAGTTCTTTGCCGGCACGCGCTATAACCTGGAAGCGTATGTTGTAATGGATGATCATGTCCACGTGGTCGCATGCCCGCGAGAACAAGAGGAGCTCGCTGAGATCCTACATTCTTGGAAATCATATACCGCGCACAGGCTTCTGAAACGTGGTAAGCGACGTGGGAGGATCTGGCAGGATGAATATTTTGACAGGCTGATTCGAGGAGAGGTGGAGATGCGTGAGAAGTCGGAATACATCCTTAACAACCCCCAAAAGAGATGGCCAGATCTCACGGCATACAAATGGGTCTGGGTCAGGGGGATGGATCAAAATGAGGAACATCCGGCACATATTTAGCAAGACGGGCCTCCGTGCCCGTCTCTTTCCCCCAATAAACAATCACCGGCGGGGACGCCGGTGTCACTAGAAGCTATGACCCGCCTTATCCAACTCCCTCAGGGCGAGACCATATCGCACGCCTCTCTCGCTGACGATCATCTCGCTGAACCCGTAATGCGCCATGATCTCCCGGAGGATCAACGCCCCCGCAGTAATGATATCGCTCCGACCCGCCATCATGTCGGAAAGTTCATGAATGCGCCCGGAACTCATTGCGCGAAGCGTGCGAAAGAGGTTCTCCACAACGTCGCGGGAGAGGCGATAATTGGACACGGCGTTCACATCGAACCTCACGAGTCCCTGCGCCAGCGCCGCGAGTGATGTTGCCGTCCCTGCAACGCCGACCAGCGTACTCCCCTCGAATAAGAATCCCCTGGCACGGGCGATCTCGTTCTCGATCAGCTCGATCGCGGACTCCAGCTCCGGATGCGTCGGCGGGTCGTGCCGGAAGAACCGTTCGCTGATTCTGACCGAACCGATGTCGAGACTGATGCGTTGCGCGACGCTCATGCTGTCGCCGACGGCAATCTCGGTGCTCCCGCCGCCGATGTCAACAACAGTCGCTTTCGTGACCCCCTGCATTCCGCTGAGTGCCCCCCGGTAGGTCCAGGAGGCTTCATCCTCACCGCTCAGCACTTCAAGCTCAAGACCGGTACGATCCCGGACCATTCCCCGAAATTCCTCTCTGTTCCCCGCGTCGCGCACGGCGCTCGTCCCGCACACGACGGTCACGTCGGGCCTCACAGTGGCCATCAACTCCCTGTACTCCTGCAGTACGCCGATGGCACGCTCCATAGCGTCCGGCAGGAGGTTTTTGCCGGCAT
>JBGPYM010000247.1:0-4492 GCA_041493205.1 Bacteroidota bacterium | reverse complement strand
GAGGTCACCGGTTCAATCCCGGTCGCAAGCTCAGCACATGCATTTGACAAACACGACAGGGAAGAGGCAACACCGTGCGAGACATTATCACGCTGGAATGCACCGACTGCAAGAGGCGCAATTACTCGACCACGAAGAACAAGAAGAAACAGACGGGACGGGTCGAGTACAAGAAGTTCTGCAGACACTGCGGGAAGCACACGACCCACAAGGAGACGCGGTAAGCGGAGCGTCGCCGCGGTCGTGTTGCCGTGCGCGCGTGCCGTGTCGTCCGCCGCTTCGTGCTCCGCTCCGTTCCCCGACGCGACAATTGCCAGAGTCCCGTGTACGCGCTGTGTCGCGTGCTTGGCCGCGGCGTGATACGTGAGTAGCTCAATTGGCTAGAGCAGCGGTCTCCAAAACCGCAGGTTGGGGGTTCGAGTCCCTCCTCACGTGCGACTCAGCTGGCTGCATCAGCATACACCACACGACCGGACAGGATATGAAAGAGAAAATCTTAGGGTTCTTTACCGACGTCGTCAAGGAAATGAACAAGGTCACCTGGCCGAAGAAGGACGACCTGCGCGATTCGACCGTGATCGTGCTGGTCGTGTGTCTGATCGTCGCCGCGTTCGTCTATGTCATTGACTCCGCAATTGGCGGCCTGCTCCGGCTGTTCTTATAAGAGGGGATGCGCGTGGACAAGAAATGGTACGTGGTCCGGACCTATTCGGGCCATGAAAACAAGGTCAAGGCGTACATCGAAAACGAGATCGCGCAGGCGGGACTCGCGGAACGGGTGACATCCGTCATCGTTCCGTCGGAGAAGGTGTTCGAAGTGAAGGACGGGAAGAAGAAGAGCAAGACGAGGACGTTTTTCCCCGGGTACATCCTGGTCGAAGCGGTGCTCGATAAGGCGACCACGCACATCATCCTCAACACACCGTCGGTGATCAGCTTCGTGGGCCCGAAAAATGCGCCGGCCCCGCTGCAAGCCTCCGAGGTCCGCCGCCTGATCGGAAAGATCGAAGAGCGGAGGGATGTCGAGGTGATCGAAGTCCCGTTCAAGAGCGGGGATGCCGTCAAGGTGACCGACGGCCCCTTCAACAACTTCAGCGGGTTTGTCCAGGAAGTGAATGAAGAGAAAATGAAGCTGAAGGTCATGGTCTCCATCTTCGGGCGGAAGACGCCGGTGGAGCTCGACTTCAGCCAGGTGGAACTCGAGAAGTAACGCAACGCCTACATCGGAAAGAACAGTCTCATGAAAAAGGTTGTCGGCTTTATCAAGCTGCAGATCCCCGCAGGCCAGGCGAACCCGGCCCCCCCGGTCGGCCCCGCGCTCGGCCAGAAGGGGGTCAACATCATGGAGTTCTGCAAGCAGTTCAATGCCCGCACCCAGGCGCAGGCCGGCCTGGTGATACCGGTGGTCATCACGGTCTTTTCGGACAAGTCGTTCACGTTCATAACGAAGACCCCGCCCGCAGCCATCCTCCTTGCGAAGGCGGCGAAAGTGGAGAAGGGTTCCGCAGAGCCGAACCGCACGAAGGTCGCGAAGGTCACCTCGCAGCAGGTCCGCGAGATCGCGCAGATGAAGATGCCCGACCTGAACGCCAACACCGTCGAGGCCGCTATGAAAATGGTTGCGGGGACCGCCCGCAGCATGGGCATCACCGTCGAAGACTGAATCACGATCCGCACCGTGGGAGTGGCGCCGGAGCGCCGCGATCGCACCACATTCAGAAGGACACCGCAATGACAATGAGCAAGCGTTTCAAGGCCGCGGCGGCGAAAGTCGACGTGCGCAAGGAGTATACCATTGACGAGGCCGTCGCACGCGTGAAGGATGCGGCCACCGCCAAGTTCACCGAATCGGTGGACATCGCGGTCCGGCTCGGCGTCGATCCGAAGAAGGCCGATCAGGCGATCCGCGGCACCGTCGCACTCCCCCACGGCATCGGACGGGAGGTCCGCGTCCTCGTGCTGGCCAAGCCGCCGCGCGATGAAGAAGCGAAGGCGGCCGGAGCGGAACATGCGGGGCTGGCGGAATATATTCAGAAAATTCAGGCGGGGTGGTCGGACATCGATGTGATCATCGCGACCCCCGATGTCATGGGCGAAGTCGGCCGGCTCGGCAAGGTCCTCGGACCCCGCGGCCTCATGCCCAATCCGAAGAGCGGCACCGTGACGGCCGATGTGGCCAAGGCGGTCAAGGAAGTAAAGGCGGGCAAAATCGAATTCCGCGTGGACAAAGCCGGCATCCTCCACGCCTGCGTGGGCAAGGCGAGTTTCGAACCGAAGCAGCTCGCCGACAACATTCATGCGTTCCTCAACACCGTCGTGCGGCTCAAGCCCACGAGCGCCAAGGGGACGTATATCAGGAGCATCAGCCTCTCGAGCACCATGGGCCCGGGAGTCGCCATCGACCGCAACCAGGTCGCGGCACACTGAACGGCGTTACGCACTCATCACCCATACCACCGTGCCCATTGCCCGGCGCGCGCCTCTGGCGCCCGACCGGGGCTTCTCTCTGAGCACACAGAACCACTACCTGCGAAGGTAGGGAGGAAGAATGAAACGGGAAGAAAAAGAACTGATCGTGGCGGAGGTCGCCGAAACGGTCCGGCGGGCGCACGGGATGTTCTTCACCGACTTTACGGGCCTCACCGTGGGACAGGCGACGGAACTCCGTCGCGAGTTCTACAAGGCGGGGGTCTCGTACCGCGTGGTGAAGAATACGCTCATTCAGAAAGCGCTCGAACAGGTGTCGGGGTATGACACCGTGTTTGACCGGCTGGCCGGCCCGACCGGCGTGGCCTTCGCGTTCGATGATCCCGTGGCGCCTGCAAAGATCATCCAGAAGTTCTCGGACAAGCACGGCAAGCTGTCCCTGAAGGTCTGCGTGCTCGACCAGCAGGTCTACGACGGGTCGAAACTGAAGCACCTGGCGTCGCTCCCGTCGCGCAAGGAACTGATGGCGGCCATTCTCGGCAGCGTCCAGGCTCCCCTGGCCGGTGTGCCGACCGTCATCAATGCCGTGCTGCGGGATCTCGTCAGCGTCATCGGAGAAATCGAAAAGAAAAAGGCGGCCTGAGCCGCATCCGGCCCCGGGCTGTGAATATTCATAAGGAGAGCACACCATGTCAGCAGTTGCAGAACTCGTAGATAAAATTGAGAAGCTCACCCTCCTCGAAGCGGTCGAGCTGAAAAAAGCCCTCGAAGATAAGTTCGGCGTGACCGCCGCAGCCCCCGTCATGATGGCGGGCGCAGCACCGGCCGCCGCTGCCGCCGCCGTGGAAGAGAAGACCGAGTTTACGGTTCTCCTCAAAGAGGCGGGCGCGCAAAAGATCAACGTGATCAAGGTGGTCCGCGCGGCCACCGGACTCGGACTCAAGGAAGCAAAGGACCTCGTGGATGGCGCCCCGAAATCCGTCAAGGAAGGGGTGTCGAAGGACGATGCGGAAAAACTGAAAAAGGAACTCGAAGAAGCCGGCGCCAAGGTGGAGCTGAAGTAGGATCCCCGGTGTTCCCCCGCGTCACGCCGCAGGCGTGACGCGGGCTCGGTTTGTTCGTCGCACACTTTTTTCGGTTCATGATGCCCCTTTCTCTCTGTCGCAGACAGGCCGGTACGAGGGCTCCACGCGAGCCCCGCGGACCGGCTTGCACCGTTTCTGCTGCAGGTGAAATGCCGGCATGGTGTTCTCATTCTCAACGTGAGGAGTGGCTCGCTTGAAGAACCAATCCAGCAAGCGGATTTCGTTCGGGAGAATTCCCCAGATCATCGAAGCACCGGATCTGCTCAACATCCAGCTCGAATCCTGGGAAAGCTTTCTGCAGTCCGATGTCGGCCCGTCCCGCCGGAGGAACAAGGGGCTGCAGGCTGTCTTCAAAATGAATTTCCCCATTACCGACGCCCGGGAGAATTTCCTCCTGGAATTCGTCGAGTATTATGTGGAAAAACCCAAGTACTCCGTCACCGAGTGCGAGGAGCGCGGCCTGACTTTCGCGGTGCCGATCAAGGCGAAACTCCGTCTCTCGCAGAAGGCGGAGGACGGGAAATCGTACGTCAACACCATCGAGCAGGATGTCTACCTGGGCAACCTGCCCACGATGACGCATCGCGGGACGTTCATCATCAACGGTGCGGAACGGGTGGTCGTCAGTCAGCTCCACCGCTCTCCCGGCGTGTTCTTCAGCGAATCGGTCCACCCGAACGGCACGCCGATCTATTCGGCGCGCATTATCCCGTTCCGCGGTTCGTGGGTCGAGTTCACGACCGATAACAACAACATCATGTATGCGTACATCGACCGGAAGAAGAAATTTCCGGTGACGACGCTCCTGCGCGCCCTGGGGTATTCGTCGGACGACGAAATCCTCCAGCTGTTCAATCTCGTGGAAGAGATCGACGTCAACAAGGTGGACCTGAAGGAGTACGAGGGGCGGATTATCTGCAGCGACGTCGTGGACAAGAAGACCGGGGAGATTTTCATCCCCAAGGACGCGACGCTCGGCG
>JBGPYM010000041.1:0-16322 GCA_041493205.1 Bacteroidota bacterium | reverse complement strand
CGACGAAGACGATGCCGTCAGCGGGGGAAATCGGAATGGCCAGCAGCGCCCCGTTGAAATCAAGCCGCGCCAGATAGCGGGCACCGACACCGTCGCTGGAGTTGAATCCCTCGTACAGTGCCGAGCCCTCGAGGCGGGTCCGGTCGATCTTGAACCAGGTGGCCGGGGATGCACCGTTGATGTATTGAGGCGCCGCAAGACCCAGACCAGCATATCCCATCCCGGCTGCACGTGCACCCGGGGAGTACCGGATGTCACCCAGGCCCAGCAGCGAGTATGCGGATCCGCCGCTTCCTGCTGCGGCCCGGTTGCCGAAGGCCCCTGCCATCAGCAGCATGATGATGAGGCCGGCATAATTCAGATGTGTCTTCACCGTATCGTTCCCTGGCGGGTGGTGGAGTAGACGATTCTGACCGTCGGCCGCAGTGCAGGGGCCGCTTTCTCATTGAAAAACGTCAGTAACTCAAACGAGTTGTAGTTCGACGCCCCCGAAGGGCGGATCGTCACGCCATAATTGGGCCCGCGGACCCAGAGCTGGACGGGACGCCGGATGTCCGCAGCGAACGTCTGGGCGAACCCGGCCTTTCGCGTGCCGCTCGTGGTGGTTCCGTCAAGCTGCGGGGGCGTGGCGGTTGAGAGCGTCGTGTGGGCCACAAAGGATGTGTCAGCCGCGAATCGTGTCAGGCGCGTGGTGGCAGCATCCCGCTGCAGGCGCAACTCGGCGCTGTTGATCACGGCTCCGCGGGGGATGAACGAGACGTCAAAGTTGAGCATGGACCGGTAATCCACTCCCGCCTGGACGTAGAGAAGCTGGGGGTTGCTGTTGAGATTGTCGATGTTCCCGCCGAATGTGTCGATTCCCAGCGTAAACACCGTCGTGTCGCGCTGCGGGCCCGTGGGACTCCCTGCGATGACTTCGAGCTGCGGCTGAAACTGCGTGGAATCGAATGCGAATGCAGTGAACCCGCGGACGATCCTGCACGCCGCGTCCGGTACAAGGACGACCCCGAAGCGCGTATCGGTGCTGGCGGGGGTCTGAAACCACTGACGCACCATGGCGGTGTCGAGGGTGACCGTGACCACCTGCGTGTCGCGTTGGGCGCCACCGACAAAACTTCCATGAGGAGTGGCATCGTAAAAGCCGGCCTGCAGGGTGTCCCACGTGAGGCCCGTCTCATACCAGCCGCGCAGAATGCGGTACACGGAGAACGAAAACTGTCCTGAAGAATCGCCATTCCACGTGACGCACCGGAGCTTCAGCTTCGCGGAATAAATGGCGGCGGTATCGCGCACCGGAAACAGCGACGGATAAAACGTCAGCGCCGTAATTGCGGTATACCCGCCGGTCTTCCCGACGAGATTGAGCGATCCGTCCATGACAACATATTGCTTGTACGTCGCACTCGCGGTCGCCGTAATGGTCGTGTCGTGAACAACCAGATCGGCGAGCGGGAGGGAGGCCGTCAGGGAGTTTGCCTCCGTCGGTTCCTCGCTGCAGCCGCCGGTCGCGAGCGCCAGGAGGGCCGCTCCTGCGAGAGCGATGGCCGTATGCAGGAGTCCTGCGTGTCCTTCGTCAGTTGTGCTGATGTTCGTCTCCTTTTTCAGTCTCCAGTATGAACTCGACCGCTTCCCGGGCGGATGCGGCGATGAAATCGGGTGTCACACCCTGCGTGCGGCACTCGTTGAGTGCAGTCATCCCGTATCCGGTCAGCACGAGGATTCCCCTCGCGCCGACAGCGCGGGCCACCTGGACGTCCACAATGCGATCCCCTACGACGTACGAACCCGGGAGGTGAAGCGAGAGTTCCGCCGCGGCCCGTTGCAGCATGCCGGGACGGGGCTTGCGGCAGTCGCAGTCAATGTTATACGGCGGGATGCCGGCGGTTGGATGATGTGGACAGTAGTAAATCCGGTCAATATGGGCGCCGTCGCGGCCGAGTTCACCGGTAAGCTTCTTGTGGATGGGAACGAGGTCTGCTTCCGACAGAAGACCACGGGCGACAGCCGATTGATTCGAGATGATGCAGACGGGATATCCCCGTGTGTTGAGCGACCTGACGGCGGCAGAGGCCCCCTGAATCAGCCGGAGCTGCTCGGGTTCCGTCAGGAAGTCGACTTCTTCATTTAACGTGCCGTCACGGTCGAAGAAGACGGCGGCGCGTCCGGCAGTCACTTGTGGGCGAGGCTCCTATAGAGCTGGATGTATTTTTTCGCCGATGCCTGCCAGGAGAAGTCCTTTGCCATGCCGTTCTTCATCAGCTTGCGCCAGGTGACCGGGTCCCGGTACGCCGTAATGGCCCGTTGTATGGCCTTCAGCATGTCCGCCGAAGCATACTGCCGGAATTTAAATCCGGTGCCGTTTGCTCCCTGCACGTCGTCGATGGTGTCGTCGAGCCCGCCGGTCGCACGGACGATGGGAATGGTACCATACCGCAGACTGTAAATCTGATTCAGGCCGCACGGCTCGTACCGTGAAGGCATCAGGAACATGTCGCTCCCCGCCTCGATCAGATGGGCGAGTTCGTTGTTGAACGTGAGCGATGCAGCAACCTTCGCAGGGTATTTCTTTTGCGCGCGCTCGAACATGTCGTGGTACTTTTTCTCCCCCGTCCCCAGGATAACGAGCTGCAGGTCGAGTTTCATCATCTGATCGAGAGCCTCCCCGATCAGATCGAACCCCTTCTGGTCCGCGAGGCGCGAGATGATCCCGATGACCGGCGTCGTCTCGCTGAAGGGAAGACCCATCTTGGCGAGGAGCGCCTTCTTGTTCTCGGTCTTCAGATCGAGTCCCCGGATGTCATACCGGACGGCAATATGTTCATCCACCGAGGGATCCCAGATGCTGTAATCCGCGCCGTTCAGGATGCCGGTGAGGTCTGTTTTCCGTTTTTTGGCCACCCCTTCGAGCCCTGCACCGAACTCGGGAGTCGACTGGATTTCATCGGCGTACCGCTCGCTCACAGTCGTGATCGCGTCCGCAAAGACCAGGCCCGCCTTCAGGAAGTTCAGATGCCCGTATGCTTCCACCCCCTCCATCGACATAAGATCGGGAGGGAGAAGTGTTTTCGCGAACGCCGCCTTCGGAAATATGCCCTGATAGGCCATATTATGTATCGTGAACACAGTGCGGGTATCGCGGTAAAAAGGATCATCCTTGTACAGGGTCTTCAGATAGGCGGGAACAAGGCCCGTGGGCCAGTCGTTGCAGTGTATAATATCGGGCTGCCAGCCGAGCTTTTTCAGCACCTCAAGAATGCCCCGGCAGAAGAAGATAAATCGTTCATCGTTGTCCGCATAGTCCTTTTTGGTGTCCGGGTGGACGTACAGCCCCGAGCGGCCGAACAGGTGGGGATTGTCCAGGAAGTAAACTTGTACCTTTACTTGATTGTTTACGATGAAGGACGACTTGACGCTCGCCAGCCGGGGCTTGGGGCCCATCGGAATCTCGATGTCCTTCAGGCGGATCATCTCATGGAGCTTCGATTTACGCTCATTGATGCTTCCGTACCTCGGCATCATGACGCGTATTTCGTGCTCGGTTTCTTTGATCGACTGAGGGAGGGCGCCGGAGACGTCTGCCAGACCTCCGGTTTTTGCGAACGGCTCAACTTCGGTGGAGACGAAGAGGATATTCAGTGGTCTTGCCATGCGGTCCCGTTCGTGGTACGTAAGTTCTGAACCATGGAAGCTTACTAATTTAAGCAAAATGTGCCTGAGAATCAACCGATTCGCGCGCTGCAGGGTACGGGGACCATCATCTTGACTTTGTATGGCACATTCTCTATCTTTTCGGCAGATACGTGACTTGTTCGATCCGGGGCTAGCCTATATAGAGTTATTCGGTTAAAGGGTTTTGTCTTTTGTATCCGTGGGAGTGGTCCTTTAACGAATAACCTGTAACCTGCCGGCCGTTCGAGATCGAATTGCGCCGAATGTTATGGGAATAACGTTCGGTTTTTTGTTTTTTCGCGGGCAACGTATCCATGTCACGAAATCTTTTTGAGCGCCGCATCGCTGCTGCCGGACTCGCATCGGTCTTCTCCGCCGCAGTGGTGTGCGCCTCAGGTGCGCCCGTCACAACTCCCCGCGGCGGTGACGACGTGACCGTCCTCCGCTCCGATAGCCGGTCCATCGTGCTGGAATACCACCCGAGGTTTTCCGCTCAACGCACCGTGGAAGGAAACGGGCAAAAATTCCTGATTCTGGATTTCGACGGTGCTTCTTCCATTCCCCCCGGCGTAAATGCCGGAGCTCCGGACCTGCGGTACAGGAATATCCCCCTGGCGTTCCCTTCGGATAGGTCAAATTCTGTCCGGGTTCTTACTGCTGAGTACGAAGACCTTCGCGGGGCTCCCGTGGCGCCAGTCCCGCTCGTTCGCATGGCCGGTGATCTCCCTGTCTCTCCGCAGTACGAGCCGGACCAGCGTCTGTACACCCCGAATACCTACCAGCCCGCCTCGGTTGCCGAGATCGGCCCGGTCAGCCGTGCCCGCGATCTCATGCTCGGGGGTGTTCGCCTCTACCCCGTTCAATGCAATCCGGCGACCGGGAGCGTCAGGCGGTATTCACGCATCGTCGTCGAAATTACCTACGGTCCCCGGCTGGGTCCGCTCCCTCCACCGGACGGAAACCGGCTCCTGTCTGCCGTTCCTCTGAACTATGACGTTGCACGGACATGGGGAACTCCGACGCGGACCAACGCTGCACCGGTGCCGGGTGTCCTCGCTGCGGGACAGTGGTACCGGTTGTCCGTGACGGAAGACGCCATGTACCGCATGGACGCCAATTACCTCGCCGCCATCGGCATGCCGGTTGCATCACTCGACCCCCGCACGATACGGATTTACGGAAACGGCGGGAAAGAAATTCCGGAATCCCCCCTGCAGCCGCGCGCAGTCGACCTGGTGGAGAACGCGATCTATGTCGCAGGAGAGTCGGATGGGAAGATGGATCCGGGGGACTATGTCGCCTTCTATGGCAAGAGTCTCCGGAGCTGGGACTATGACACGACGGCGGGGACCATCCGGCACTATATCAACCACTACGCAGAGGTGAATTACTACTGGTTGACGTACGGGGGAGCGCCCGGCAAACGAATGACATCACAGGCATCGCTCGCGTCGTCACCCGGCGACGTTATCTTTGAAAAATTCATGGACGGAATTGCAGACGAGGAAGAAAAATTCAACCGGCTGGGGTCGGGGAGGTCCTGGCTGGGGCAGAGCCTCGAGGGCGGGGCATCGTTTACGTACATGCATCAGCTTCCGGGTCTTGCGCCAAACGACGTGATCCGGTACCGGTATGCTCTGGCGGCTGAGTCCGATCAAAATCCGCAATTCACCGTGCGCCAGTCGGGCTCGGTTCTCGGCGTGCACTTCCTGCCGCCCATCTACGGATACGTCCTCGTCACATCCGACGTGTTCGAAACAACCGGGACATCATCACTTGCCGGAACCACGAGCCAGCTTTCGTTCCAGTTCAGCTCTCTCGGGGCTGCGCCCAAGGGGTGGATCGACTGGGTGGAAGTGATTTATCCGCGGATGCTCTGGGCGGTCAATGATGCGCTCGGCTTCAGGGGACCCAACGCCACCGGGACCATGGAATACCGGTTGCAGCAATTCAGCGCGGCGCCGATGATATTCAACGTGACGTCGCCCTCTGATGCGAAGCTCATTACGGGCGTCAGTGGCTCCTACATTTTCCGCGCGCCGGAAACCGCCGGTACGGTCTCCCGGTATTTCGCCGTTAACGGAGCAGGATGGCGCGTGCCGGGAGCGGCGGCGAAAATCCCGAACCAGAATCTGCGGGGCTATACCGACGGGGCGGACTTTATCATCGTGACGAGCCCGGAATACCGCTCTGCTGCAGACCGATTGAAAGCGTACCGCGAGAATCCCGCCCACGGCGGACTCAAAACTTACGTCGCGGATGTGAACCTCGTTTACAACGAGTTCGGCGGCGGACTCCCCGATATCACGGCGATCCGCGACTTCCTGAAATATGCATACGACAACTGGGCGCCGCGCCCCCAGTTCGTTCTGTTCCTCGGTCAGTGTTCGTACGACTACAAGGCGCTCCGCGGGGCAAAAACGAGCTACGTCCCGACCTGGCAGTCGCCGGAATCGTATCACGATGTGGACAGCTACAGCACGGACGACTATTTCGCGAAGTTCGGTGTCGGTGATGCGATCTCGCTGGTTCTGGGGCGGATTTCCGCGCGCTCCGCGGCAGAGGCCGATGCGTACATTGACAAGCTCAGCCGCTATGAAGGCTCGTCATCGCTCGACAGCTGGAAAATGCGTATGTTGTTCATAGGCGATGATGCCTGGACGTCCGAGGGGGGGGAGGTGGGTGACCGCACCCTCCACAGCGACGATTCGGAGACGCTTGCGGCCTCCACGTTCACGCCGGAAGAATTTGAAAAGAAGAAGATTTATATTGCCGAGTATCCGACTGTTTACGCCGCGCAGGGCCGCCGGAAGCCCGACGCAAACAAGGCCATCATCGATCAGATCAATCAGGGCGTTCTGCTCGTCAACTACGCAGGCCACGGGAATGATCACCTCCTGGCGCATGAGGACATCTTTGATGTTGCGACCTCCGTACCCCTTCTGATCAATGCGGACCGGCTTCCGATCTTTTTCCTCGCAACATGCAATTTTTCAGAGCTGGACAACCCGGAGACCAGGACCGGAAGCGAATACCTCATTAATAAGCCTGATGGGGGCGCCATCGGGGTCGTGTCCGCGGACCGGAAAGTGTACCAGGCGTCCAACGCCGCGCTGAACCAGGGGACGTTCTTCAGGATGTTCACCTACAACTCCTCGGGACGCCTGCTTGTCGACAGGCCGGCGACGGCGCTCTATCTGTACAAGGCGACCGGCGGCAACAGTCCGAACGACCAGAAGTTTCTTTATATGGGCGACCCGACCATGCGTCTGCAGTTCCCCGCCGGCTATGCGACGGTCGACAGCATCAACGGGGAACCTGTCGACAGCATCGGGGGCGCACCCCGCACCACGCCGGTACAGCTCCGGTCTCTCGGCCGTGTCACCGTGAGCGGAACGGTACGGAATGCGTCAGGGGTACCGGATCCCACGTACCAGGGGAAAGTGACGCTGGGAGTGAACGATGCGACACGCACGAAGACCATTGTCAATTTCTACCCGGGTACCAACTGGGACTACGTGGCGACGGGAGGAACGATTTACCACGGACAGAATTCCGTCGTCAACGGGAGGTTTCGGGCGTCGTTCATCGTGCCCAAGGACATCCAGTACTCCGATTCAACGGCCCGCGGCAGGCTGAGCGCGTATGTGTACCGTGAGGACATCCGTACAGTGGACGGCCGGGCGTACACAGGGATGATCCGGGTCGGCGGGACCGATTCCACGACCGTGAACGACAACAAAGGGCCGTCGATCACGCTCGCCCTGGGAAACCGGAGCTTCCGGCAGGGCGATGTGGTGGGGGATAATCCGATGCTGTATGTCGATCTCTCGGACTCCTCCGGCATCAACACCTCCGTGTCGGGCATCGGGCACAGGATCGAGGCGTGGGTGAACAACGCCGCGCAGAGCAGGGACCTGACGGAGTTCTACACTAGCAAGCTTGATGATTTCCGGCAGGGGACCGTGCAGTATCAGCTCACGGGGCTTGCGCAGGGAAAGAACTCACTCCGCGTGCGGGCATGGGATTCATTCAATAATTCCCAGACGGCCGAGACGATGTTCGAAGTTGCGTCGAGCGACCGTCTCACGGTTACCGATATATTCAACTATCCTAATCCCTTCGGCGGGAACGGGACGGAATTCACGTTCCGCCAGAACCAGACGACGCCGGTGAACGTCACGGTGAAGGTGTTCACGCTTGCAGGCCGGCTCATCAGGACGATCGACGGCCTGGCGGGAGGCGATTCGTTTGTCCGCATCCCCTGGGACGGGCGTGACAGGGACGGTGACGTGATCGCCAACGGTGTGTACCTGTACAAGTTGATTGTCAAAACGGCCGACGGCCGGTTCTCCAGCGAATCGCTGGGGAAACTCTCAAAAGTTCAATAGACTGCATTCAAAGATACCTGTGGAGGGTCACCATATGAAACGTACATCAACGATGTTCCGCGGTGCGGCGGTCGTTCTGATCGCGCTGGGGGTTGTGTCAATGATCCCCGGCCGTGCCGCCGCCCAGGGTGAATCCGCGGTCCCGTTCCTGCTGATTGCACCGAATTCCCGCGCGGCAGGGATCGGCGAATCCGGCACCGGTACGGTGGACGACGCATCGGCCATCTTCTGGAATCCCGCCGGACTCGCATTCCTCGACGGACAGGAGGTGAGCATCACGCATGCGAACTGGCTCCCCCAGTTCAATCTTCCGGACCTGTTCTACGACCACCTGAACTACCGGATGCGGATCGACGCCATTGGCGGCGTTCTCGGAGCCAGCGTGACGTATCTGAGTCTCGGTGAATTTTCGGTCACGAATTCATCGGGCCCGACCGTCATCGACAAGTTCAAGTCGTTCGAGTATGCCATCACGGCAGGATACGCGACGAAGGCGTACGACGATCTGGGCATCGGCATCAACCTGCGTTTCATCCACAGCTCGCTCTCGCCCATCGGAACGGAGACGGAGCGCGGCACCGGCATCGCTTCCACCGTCGCGGTGGACCTTGCCTTGATGTACAGACCGCAGGTGCTCGATGTTCCCCTGCTCGGCGACATCGGGAAGCGGTTCAGCCTCGGTATTGACCTCTCCAACATCGGCCCGAAAGTCACTTATATCGACGCTGCGCAGGCGGACCCGCTCCCGACGAATCTCCGCGTGGGCCTCGGGTATAAATTGCTCGATGACGAGTACAATAATCTCACGGCATCGCTCGACTTCAGCCGCCTTCTGGTCAAACGGGACACCAGCGGTTCGTCGGATCCCGTGTACAAGGCGATTTTCACTGCCTGGGGAGACGGCGGCCTCAAAAAAGTCATCGTCAGCACGGGCATGGAATACTGGTATGGCTCGCCCAAGCTCCTGGCGCTTCGCATCGGATATTTTTATGAGAATCCGAAATTCGGCAACAGAAAATTCCTCACCTTCGGCGCAGGCATCCGGTACGAAATTTACGGATTCGACTTCAGCTACATCTCGGCGTCCGACGGGCATCCACTGTCAGATACGATCCGATTTTCGCTCTTGATCGGCTGGGGAGGCAATTAGCCACTCATGTCGCTGTTCCGGTCCTTCGTCCTTGGCGTTGTTCTCTCCGCAGGTGCTTTTGCACAGCAATTCAGTCATCCCGTGACGGCCTCACGGGATGACGCGTTTTTGTCGGTGCGGCCGCCTGCGGTGTTTCCCGATACGGTCCGCATTCTTGCGGCGATGGTGCAGTTCCAGTCCGACAACGATATCGGCACCTCGGGGGACGGACGGTTTATTCTGGCCGCGGGTCCTGACTCTATTATAGACGCCCCGCCGCGCGACCGCACATACTTCGAAAATCACCTCCTGTTCCTGCAGAACTATTACCGGAAGGCCTCAAAAGGGAAGGTGACGGTGCTCTGGACAGTCGTCGACTCCGTCTATACGCTTCCCGGCGTCATGTCGGGGTACAGTCCCGCGAAAACTGGGACGAACCTCCCCCTGGCGCAGCTCGCCCGCGACACCTGGCGCCGCGTCGATTCATCGGGCAGAGTCGCCGATTTCTCGCGCTACAATTGCTTCGTCCTCTTTCATGCAGGCGTCGGGAGGGATGTCGACCTCGTCAGCGCGCTCGGGTATGATCCCGCACCGAGGGACATCCCGTCGCTTTACCTCGGAGCGAAGGCGTTCCAGAATCTCCTCGGGGGCGGAATTCCCGTTAACGGGGGAACATTCACGATCAACAACACGCTCATCATTCCCGAGACCGAATCGAGGGTCACACCGGGCGTCACGGGCGATTTTCTTCTTGAGCTCGGCATCAACGGTCTCCTCTGCGCCTCCCTGGGAAGTCATCTCGGGCTTCCCGACCTTTTCGACACCAACACCGGCCGCTCTGGCATCGGGCGGTTCGGTCTCATGGATGGACAGGCGATCTTCAGTTTCAGCGGGCTTTTTCCCCCTGAACCTTCTGCGTGGGAAAAATACTGGCTCGGGTGGGTCGATCCGATCACTGTAAGGCCGGGGACATCGACGCTCACCGTTCCCGCAGCGGAACTCACCGACACGCTCTACCGGGTGCCGATCACAGACGGAGAGTATTTTCTCATTGAGAACAGGAACAGGGATCCGCAGCAGAACGGGCAGCGGATCACCTCGACATTTCACGGCGTCGTCAGGAATCAGGTGTTCATTCATGACACGACGGGATTCGAATCGTTTGACGTCTCGCGGCTCTCCGGGACGGTGACCGACGTGGAGGACCCCGACTGGAGCCTTCCGGGCGGCGTTGGGAGCGACGGGACGTTCTTCGACGGCGGCATCCTCATCTGGCACATTGACGAGTCGGTCATACAGCAGACGATCGGCGCAAACGGTGTGAATGCCGATCCCGCACACCGCGGGGTGAACCTCGAGGAAGCGGACGGATCACAGGATATCGGGCAGCAGTACGGTCAGTTTTCGTCCGGATCGGGGAGCGAAGAAGGGACGGCGCTCGACTTCTGGTACAAGGGGAACGGATCCCCGGTCAACAAGAATGAGTTCTCCGCATCCTCATTCCCGAACACCAACAGCAACCTGGGTGCACTAAGCCATGTGACACTCAGCGATTTTTCACCCCGCGGTACGCGGATGTCGGTCAGGGTCGCGAGGGGTGATGCGCTCGCGCCGCTGCGGGGTTTCCCGCGCCAGACCGGCAAGCAACTATACTTCCCGTCCCTTACCGTCGCCGATCTCGGATTTCAGTCGGGGCCTGAGATCATTGCAGCGACACAGAGAAGAACCCAAACGATTGAAACGACATCGGAACCGATCTCCCCGTCAGACTCCTCTGGCGGGCTCCTGTACGCATTCCCGAGCGATACAACCGGACACCTGCCACCGTTCCGTTCGTCGGGAGTCATTGCCACGACATCTGTGCCGACGAGCGCGTTTCGTTGGAGTCCTGCGTTCGCCGATCTGAACGGCGATGGATCGCCGGATCTCGTAGTGATTGAGTCCCCCGAAACCGCCCCCGGCCTCTCCTCGGTCCGCGCATTCGCACTTCGCGATGCAAATGGAGACAGCCTTGCAGATGAACTCTTTTCGAGACCTCTTGGTCCTGCGTTGACTTCGCTCTCGAGTCCGGTGATAAGCGATTCGCTCATCGCCGTTGGAAGGTTTGGACCTGTTTCCGGGGTCTTGTACTTCCTCAAATTTGACGGGAGGCTGGCGGACAGTCTTACATCGTTGATGAACCCTTCAACAATCGCTCGCTGGAACGGGCCCGATGCGTTCGTGCTTTGCGACGGAATTAATCTCCGCCTCACCACACGGACCCCGTCCGGCGCCGCAGCACGCCCGGATGTTGTCCGGTCGTATGAGTCATTTCTCAACGGCCCGCCCGTCGTAGGGATGTTCGGGAGAGATCCTGCCGCGGCAAAACCGTTGATAGCTTTCTCGAGGAACAACGGGATGCTTTATCTCGTCGACTCGACGTTGGCGAATGTTTCCGGATATCCCGTGACGGTTGGTCCCGGGGTCGGGAGTCCCGCTCTCGCTGACATTGACGGCGACGGGATTCGTGATATCGTCGTCTTCGCAAAGGGAAGAATTTACGCATTTAACGTCGCAGGCGCGCCACTTGATCACTTCCCGATCGACGTTGCCTCACCGTTTACGCGCACTGCGCCGCTCATCGGCGATGTTGACGGGGATGGACGGGCCGATATCGTTGGCGTCAGCGCCGATGGTCTCGTCTATGCCTTCAATCGGGAAGGGAAGCCGGTGCCTGGGTTTCCGCTCCCCGCAGGTGGCGGCAACGATCAATCTGCTGCTATTCTGACGAATGGCGGTTCGATCCTGCTTACCACCGCGTCAGGCGACGGATCTCTCTCGACCTGGGTGACGGGCAGACTGCAGGGCCCCCCCACCGCGGCGCTCTATCCGTGGCCACAATACGGAAGGGACGAGCGGCACAGCGGCAGGGATCTTACCCAGACGTCCGGCACGCCGGTCAGCAGCAACTTCTTCCCGAAGGATCGCGCGTACAACTGGCCGAACCCCGTGTACTCGGGGAGGACTTTCTTCCGCTACTTCGTGAGCCAGAATGCAGATGTGCGGATCAGAATTTTTGACATTGCCGGAGACCAGGTGGCGGAGCTGCACGGCCAGGGCATCGGCGGGATGGACAACGAAGTCGCGTGGGACATCGGCGGCGTGCAGAGCGGAGTCTACTTTGCCAGGATTGAAGCCGACGGGCAGGGACAAAGCGGACTGGCCGTCGTCAAAGTGGCTGTCGTGAAGTAGCCGCCGGCGCAATGCGTCTCCTTTTCCGACATATCATCGTTTCCATTCTCTTCTTCCTCCCCTTCGTTCCCCTCCGTGCATTTGCCCAGGAGGATTTCTATCACCCCGAGCTTGAGTGGAAGACAATCGAATCGGAGCATTTTTTCGTCCACTACCACACCGGCGCCGAACGAACTGCGCGCGTCGTGTCGAAGATCGCGGAAGAGATTTATGCCCCCGTGACATCGCTGTACAATCACACCCCCTCCCAGAAAGTCAGCTTCATCATCAAGGATTACGACGACATATCGAACGGCGCCGCATATTTCTTCGACAACAAGATTGAACTCTATGCCCCCAGCATGGATTTTGAGCTGCGCGGCACGCACAACTGGCTGCGCAACGTCGTTACCCACGAGTTCACGCACATCATCCAGATTCAGACGTCGATGAAGTTCGGACGGAAGATGCCTGCGCTCTACCTCCAGTGGCTCGGCTATGAAGCGGAACGGCGCCCGGACGTCCTGTACGGATATCCGAACGTGATCGTGTCGTATCCGCTTTCCGGGTTCGTCGTCCCCGCCTGGTTCGCCGAGGGTGTGGCACAGTACAACCGCACCGACCTCCGGTACGATTTCTGGGATTCCCACCGGGACATGATTCTTCGCTCCTATGCGCTCGACAGCACCATGCTGACCTGGGAGCAAATGGGCGTCTTCGGAAAAACGAGCCTCGGGAACGAGTCGTCGTACAATTCCGGCTTTGCCTTTGTCAGCTACCTGGCCCGCAGGTACGGGGAGGACAAGCTCGCCGCCATTTCCCGGAACCTCGCCACGCTGACCGAAGTCAGCATCGATGGCGCCATCCGCCGTGCGATCGGAAAAAGCGGGGAGCAGGCATACAACGAATGGAAGTCGGAGATCAGGAGCGACTACACCGCGCGCATCGCCAAGGTTCGCGCACATCTTCGTGAAGGAGAGATCGTGAAGTTCGGATCGGGCGAAGACGTGGTCAGCCCGGATGGTACACAGGGAATTGAGAGCATGCTTCGTCCCGGCGGGAGGCTGCCGCTCCAGGGGGCGCACATTGAACCCCGGAGCGGGGCAAGCGCTCATACCGGATTTGCGAACCTGTATCCGTCTTTTTCGCCCGACGGAAAAAGGGTTGCCTATGTAAGTACCAAAGGAGGGGACTATTTCCTTCTCTCCTCACTCTATGTGATTGACTTTGAAACGCAGAAGGAAACTCTGATCGTCCCCGGCGTCCGCTCCGCGCCCGCCTGGTCGCCAGACGGGAAGGCGCTCTTCTATGCGAAGAATACGCGCGATAATCCCCACTGGTCGCTTCTGTTTGACATCTACCGGTACGATTTTGCGACGCGTGAGGAGAAACGGATCACGACCGGAAAACGCGCCGTGAGCCCTGCCGTCTCGCCGGACGGGAAACGGGTTGCATATGTCATCAATGCGGACGGCACCACGAACCTCGCGGTTGCGAACATCGACGGATCGGGGCAGGTTCTTCTCACCACGTATGCCGGCGGAGAGCAGGTCTATGATCCGAAATGGAGCCCCGGCGGCGACCGCATCATCTTTGACACGTCGGTCAGGGACGGACGCGACATCGCCGAAATCCGTCCTGATGGATCGGGATTCAGGGTGCTTGTCGGCGGAGACGACGATGCCCGCATCGGGATGTTCACCCCGGACGGGACAAGAATCCTCTTCACCTCGGACCGTTCGGGAATCTTTAACCTCTATTACTATGATGTGGCGACCGGCGCCATCGATCAGGTGACCAATGTCGTCGGCGGCGCATTCTGTCCCACCGTGAATACGGAAGGGGACATTGTCTATTCGGCCTACACCCCGGCGGGCTTCAAACTCTCCCGGCTCAAGAACCCGGGTGTCATGGCTGCGGGAGATCACGACTATGTCATGGCGGGCGGACCGACCGGCACGCCGCCGGGTGACCTCCTCGCATCGACATCGGGGAGCACTCCCCAATTCGACTGGGCGGCCATGCGGCGGTACGACGACACCCAGCTCCCGCCGCTGGACGCAAAGCCTTACAAAACCATCGGCACCAGCCTCACGTTCGTGCCATTCATCCGCATCGATAACTATAATACGCGCAACAAAGCGCTCGACGTCATCAAGCCGGGGGTCTACGTCTTCTCCAACGACGTCCTGGAAAAGACGGGTTTCTTTGCCGGTGCGGCGTTGAACAGGCAGCTTGAACGGGATCTCTTTCTCCAGTTTTTTTACCGGTCGAGAATTCCGCTTCTGTATGAGCTCGGGCTCGAGCCGGTCGCCTCGTTCGAGGTCTACAACGTGACCAGAAAAACCGACAACGTGATTTCACTCCCGGCGTCGGTCATTCCGGTGTCGGTGACGTACAACCTGCTCGAATTCGACTTCGCGTTCGCGCAGCCCTTCGCCTCGCAATTCAGCACGGTCGAATTCCGCTACGCGCACAGCCGGTATTCCTCCATCATCGATAACTTCTTCAACCCGGAAACCAGTCCTCCGACGCTCATCACGGGGTCGAGCGACCTCTATCTCATTGCCAACGCGCTCTCCCTCACTTTTAAGTCTGATGCAATCGTTCCCGCGAGCACGATGGATATCAATCCGTCCGGCCGCAGAATCATGCTGCGCATCGGTCGCGAGCTGAACAAATTCAACGGAGACGGCGAATATGAGCTCACCTCCACAGGCCTCCAGCCGAAATACAAGCGGGTCAATTTCACCCGGGCGGAGCTGACCTGGAAGGAGTACATCCCGTTCTTCTTCCGCAATCATACGCTGAATCTCTCGCTCCGGGGAGGATCGATCCTGGAACACTCGGTGGACGAATTCTTCGATTTCTACGCCGGGGGGCTGGTGGGAATGAAAGGGTACCCGTTTTACGCGATCGGAGGGAATGAAGTGGCGGTCGGGGGAATTTCGTACAGGTTTCCGCTGTCGAGCTCGCTCGACGTGAGGTTCCTCCAGTTCTATTTCGACAAGCTCTACGCGTCGGTGTACGCCGACGCCGGGAACGCATGGACCGAGAACCGGCCGAAAATCGCCGAATGGAAGACCGATGCGGGTGTCGAGCTCAGGCTCGAGTCGTATTCCTACTATTCATATCCGACGCGCATATTCTTCAACGCCTCGTACGGATTCAACCGGTTCGACCGGTACGTCAGGAGCAGAAACGAGACGGTCGCGTACGGTAAAGAATGGCGGTTCTATTTCGGCGTTCTCTTCGGGTTCGATTTCGACTGAGGGTTGTTATGAAACATCTCCCGCTTTCATCGCTGTATCTCCTGGCGTCCCTCGCACTCCCCGGTATAGCCCGCGGAGGCGACCCGCGTTCGGTTATGCTGGATTCGCGGCCGGCGCATGCGCCAGTCCCGACCGGCAATGCCCGGATCGATTTCGCGGGGATATCCGCCCGGGAGCCGGGTGAACCGAAGTTTCAGGACGCAGTCGGCGAGGCGGCCGCACAACAGAAAAAATCACCGTGGCTTGCGGCGGGACTCTCGGTCGTGCTTCCCGGCGCCGGAGAGTTCTACGCCGAGAGCTACTGGAAATCGGCCGCGTTTTTTGCAGTGGAGGCGGCGGTCTGGATCTTTGCGTACACCTACGATAAGAAGGGGGACCGGCAAACCGATTTCTTCCAGGACTATGCGAACGCGCACTGGAGCGTTGTCCGCTACGCGCAGTATGCCCAGGACCACCTGGCTCCTGCCGGTACAACCTACAACTGGCTGATCCCCGGCACGCAGGGGAGGAACCCATGGGAGCGGGTCAACTGGCCGGAACTGCAGCGGATGGAACGGGACATCGGCGGGTACTATTCACACACGATACCGAATTACGGCGAGCAACAGTACTACGAGCTTATCGGGAAGTATCCGCAATTCAACCAGGGAT
>JBGPYM010000077.1:0-12171 GCA_041493205.1 Bacteroidota bacterium | reverse complement strand
ACGCGCGCGCGCCGCGTGAGAAAGTCGGCGAGATCTCCTTCCCCGAGCGGACAACCGAAGTATACAAGGAGAAATTCATCTCTTCGCTCGACATCGAGGCGATCAGCAGGCGGAAGTTCCGGGTCGTCATCGATTACTCCAACGGAATCGCGTCGACGATCTTCCCCATCATCCTCGGGTCCTTTGACTGCCAGGTGGTCGCTTTGAACGCCCATCTGGACCCCCGGCGCCTGACCAGGGACCGTGAAGAATTCGACCACTCGGTAAAGCAGCTTGCGCACATTGTCACCTCGCTCTCCTACGACCTGGGGTGTCTGATCGACGCCGGCTGGGAGAAGTTGTTCATCGTGAATGAACGCGGCCAGGCGGTCGACAGTGACCGGCTCCTGACCGTGGTCGCCGACATGTTCATGCAGACCCACCCGGGAACCAATGCCATCGCGGTCCCCATCACCTCCTCGGGAGAGATCGACCTGATCGCCGCCCGGCGGGGCGTCCGCGTCGTCAAGACACGGAACAGCCACCTTGCAATGATGGAGGCCGCCTCGGACAAAAACGTCCGTTTCGTCGGCGGGACCAAGGGCGGGTTCATTTTCACGGATTTCTTTTTCGCGACCGACGCCATGTACTCCGTCGCCAAGATGCTCGAAATGATGGCGAAGGCGGACAAGCGGCTCGGAGAATTTGACGCCGCGATAGCGGCGCTGGCAAATGCGAAGCGGAATGTGAATTGTTCCTGGGAACACAAGGGAAAGGTGATGCGTCGCATCATGCAGGATTCCGAGGGGCTGCAGCGCGACCTGGTGGACGGCGTCAAGGTATATTTCGACGGCGGCAGCTCGGTCCTTCTTATTCCCGATACAGAACGCCCCCTCTTTCACATCAATGCGGAAGCACCCACCCAGGACACCGCCGATCGCGTTGCCACGGATTACGAGCGGAAAATCATCGCCTGGCGGGACGAACCATAGGAGACCACCACACCCATGAAGATCAGCGACATCCTGACAGAGAATCTCGTCGCCACGGGGCTCGCGGGCGAGTCAAAGAAGGAAATCATCGATGCGATGATCGACCTCGTGGCGTCATCCCCGAAGGTCATGGACAAGGAGAAGGTCCGCAAGGCCATCTTCGAGCGCGAAGAAATCATGTCCACGGGCGTGGGAAACGGCTTTGCCATCCCGCACGGGAAGACCGACGCAGTCTCGGATATCGTCGCGGCGTTTGCCGTGACCGCCGAGCCGATCGATTACCAGTCGCTCGATGAGAAGCCCGTCCGCCTGGTCTTCCTTCTCGTGGGGAAGGACAATCTGGTAGGTCCGCACATCAAGCTCCTCAGCCGGATCTCGCGTCTGATGAACAAAGAGGAGTTCAGGAAGCGGCTGCTCGACCTCTCCACCCCCCAGGCAATCCTGGAGGCGTTTCGCCAGGAAGAAGCCACGTACTTCGAGGCGTGATGACCGCACCGCGCCCCACAGTGAGGGAAGAACCCGAGTACCTGCTCCGGGTGACACCTCACGTCAACGAACGCACCCGCCGCCCGTCGACGCTGGTGCAGCTCGTGACCTCAAAAGCGTTCGCCAGCTTCCGGTACGAACTCGCTGTCGAGGACCGGCTGGACGGAGACACGCTCCACCTTCGCGTTCTCGGCCTGAAGGCGCCTCAGCTCGATCTCCCCGCTGCCGGCCCTGCAGAGTTCCGGAGGGAGTACGAGGGGTGGAAGGGAACACAGAAGATCGTCGTGTACGGGCTCGACGGCTCGGGCACGACCATCACCCTCACCGTCACACCGGGCGGGATCAGCGCTTCCGATCCCGTTCCGCCCGGAATCGTCGCAGTGGATGCTCCGAAGGCAACCTTGAACCGTCGCCGCGCACAATGATTCCCATCCT
Source organism: Bacteroidota bacterium (assembly GCA_041493205.1). Classification (GTDB taxonomy): domain Bacteria; phylum Bacteroidota; class Ignavibacteria; order UBA10030; family UBA6906; genus JBGPYM01. Next base: position 10,279 of record JBGPYM010000077.1, on the reverse strand, counting down.
GTTTGAGATCGGTCCGTTTAAGATCCACAGCTTCGGCCTCCTGCTCGGCATCGGGTTCCTGCTCGGCAGTTACGTCATGTCGGTCGAGATGCGGCGCAAGAAACTTGACCCGGCGATGGCAAGCACCATCACCATTCTGGCCGTGGTGTTCGGCATCGCGGGGGCAAAGCTCCTCTTCCTGATTGAGGAATGGCCATACTTCATCCGGAATCCGATCGGGGAAGCGTTTTCTCCCGGCGGGCTCACCTGGTACGGCGGGTTCGTGCTCGGCATGACAGCTGTATCGATCTACGTGAAGAAAAAAGGCGTCCCGTTCCTGAAAATCTGGGATTGCCTCGCGGTCGGCCTCATCATTGCCTACGGGGTTGCGCGGATCGGCTGCCATCTTGCCGGGGACGGGGACTACGGATTTCCGACAACGCTCCCCTGGGGAACGAATTACGAACATGGCACCTATCCCCCTTCGCGCGCACTTGCCATCTTCCCCGAAATTACGTCGCAGTATCCGGGCGGCGTCGTCCCGGACAACACGCCGTGCCATCCCACGCCGCTCTACGAGCTCATCCTGGGGGTCATAGGTTTCGGCATACTCTGGAAGCTGAGGAAGAACCCGTGGCGCGACGGCAGGCTGTTTATGTTCTATCTGATGCTCTCCACCCTGTTCAGGTTTTCCATCGAGTTTCTCCGGGTGAACCCGAGGCTCTTTCTCGGGCTTTCCGAGGCGCAACTCATCGCCGTGCCGTTGTTCTTCGGGGGTCTGGTTGCGTTTATCATGCTCGGCCGGCCGAAGGAGCCCGCCCCGGCGCGGCAATGAACCGGGTAACGCTGTATACGAAGGACGGATGTCACCTGTGCGAGGAAGCGCGCACGGTGCTCGACCGCGTGCGGAAAGACCTTCCGTTCGAATTCGAAGAAGTGTACCTCCGGGACGACGATACGGAATTCGCCGGATACCGGGAGTCCATCCCGGTCGTCACCGTGAACGGCGCAGAGGCTTTCAAGTTTCGGGTGAATGAGAAGAGGTTGCGGGCATTGCTCGCGGGAGCGGGAGGATCATGATGTACGTGGCAAAAGTACTCGAAGCCCTCGGTATCGCGGGGATGATGATCGGACTCGTTGAGGGCATTTTCAGCCAGACCATGTGGTCGGAACTCACCCTGAGCATCATCGGGGTCGTTGTGTTCATCGCCGGCAGGTGGCTGGAGAAGCGCATACTCAGGAAACACCCTTCCCCCCCCACTGCCATCCATTAAGGTAAGGCCACCGGCGGGGACGCCGGTGCTACTGCCTGTTCACAGCCGATGAGGTCCGTCATGCAGGGCATCATAGCGGGACGAAAGCCCGTGATGGAGGCATTGCGCGCCGGGACGGGGCTCGAACGCGTCGTTTTTCTCCAGGGAGTCCAGGGGAACGTCATTGAAGAAATCCGCAGGTTTGCGGAGCAAAAAGGGGTGCCGGTCATTCAGGCAAACAAGCAGCAATTCAGGGAGCTCGCCACCGACGCGACCACGCAGGGTGTGGTGGCGGTGCTCGCCGCAGAGAAGAAGTACGCGGCATTTGAGGACCTCCTTGCTGTTCCTGATGCCAGGGGCGAAAAAGGGTTTTTGCTCATCCTGGACGAGGTGGAGGATCCGCATAACCTCGGAGCGCTGATCCGGACCGCCGAGGGGACAGGCGTTCATGGCGTGATCATTCCCAAACATCACTCCGCATCGGTGACTGCCGCCGTCGTCAAGGCCTCCGCGGGAGCCACCGAGCACATGGAGATCGGGGAAGTCACGAACATCGCCGTCACCCTGGACAAGCTGAAAGAGCGGGGATACTGGGTGATAGGGCTTGCGGAGGAAGGGGACAAGACATTTTACGACCTGGAATATACGACGCCGGTGGCCATCGTCGTAGGAAACGAAGCGAAGGGTATCAGGCGGCTGGTGCGCGAGCAGTGCGACCACCTCGTGCGGATTCCGATGTTCGGCAAGATCGAATCATTCAACGCGTCGGTCGCAGGCGCGCTCGTCATGTACGAAGTCGCACGGCAGAGACGCCAGCAAATCGCCCCGACATGACTTCGGGGACCTGTCAGGTGCCTGTCCGGCGTCGCTCTTCGGACAGGTTCCGATAGCGGTCCGGCCAGTACGGCGCAAAGAACTCGGACAGTATGTTCCCGGCCCGCCTGCGGGGAAGCCCCATGTCGCGGAGCAGCTCGTCGAGGTAATGCGTGACATACGGCCCGATAAAGTATCCCTGGTTGCGGCCCGGGAATACCTCACCGGCCCACTGGAGAACCCGCCCTATCTGATTTTCCATTTCCGGTTCATCAGGAAGGTTCAGTTCACCCCGAAAGCACTGCGAGAGCCACTGCGCAGCGACTTCAGACGTAAGCTGACAGGCCGTCGAGGACGCGTACCCGACAAACCCCAGCCGCGGTACTCCCGGAGGCATGATATGCCTGTAGAGCCAGAGCTGACCGTTTCTGACGACCCTGCTTAACAATGCGGGATCAAGAAACGGCAACCCCTGGCGCCACCCGGTTGCAAGGACGACGATGTCCGCGGCGACCATCTCCCCCGTGTCCAGCTCGACCGCATCTCCCCCTGCGAACCTCGCGATGACCGCGCGCCGGACGTCCAGCGTGCCGAGTCTCAGCGCCTGGTAGAACTCGCCCCCTATGCCGATGTTCTCGAAACCGGCAGGAAGCGGCGCCTCCGGGACAAGCACCGAGGGAATTCTGAGCGACCGTCGAATGACCCGGGACCACCCCCGCCACCAGGCACGAACCAACAGCCGGGCAGGGCCATGCAGGAATGACTCGAAGAGAGTACGGCGGTGATAGCGGAGGAACAGCTCGAAGAAGCGCGTGGTAATCAGCCAGTCGGTACGGATGCGCCCCAGAACGTAGCGCGGTGCCATCCAGTGCGGTGAACGGAAGACCAGCGTGCACCTCTGTGCACGGCGGGCGGCCCATCCCGCACAATCGAGTGCAGACTTACCGGCGCCCACCACCATGACACGCTTTCCAGCGACCAGGCCCGGATCAATCAACTGGCTCGAGTGGAGCACCGGGCCGGCGAAGAGCTCCTGACCCTCGAACTCGGGAACCAGCGGCTGCGAAAATACACCGTTGCAGACGACGCAGAAATCGAATTCAAGGGTTTCGGCGTCCTCACTCCGGCCCACCGGCGCCACGCTGATCCGGAATGTGCCGTCCGGGCCGGCGGGGGTCGTTTCCTTCCGTACCGCGAGAACCTCAGTCGATAACCTGACCAGGGGGCGCAGGCCAAAACGATCCGCGTACCCCGAAAGATACGCGCGAATCTGCTCCGCTGTCGGATAATTGTCGGCGGTGGGCGGATACGGGAGATCCGAAAACGCGTAACTTTCACGCGAGTTATTCGCTCGCAATCCCGGGTACGTCCGCGAGCTTGTCCACACGCCCCCGATCTCCGCCTGCTTCTCGATAACTGAAACGTCGAACCCGTCGTCTTTGAACACTTTTGCAGTGACGAGTCCGGCGATGCCGGCACCAATGACACAGACGCGTTTCCCGCTCTTCGTCCCGGTCATACCCGATTACTCTTCGCTTCTCTCGAGCCCGAATTTCTTCATTTTGTTGTAGAGATGGCTCCGCTGGATGTCCAGCACCTCCGCGGTGCGGCTGATGTTCCACCCGTTCGCCTCGAGCTGCTTCCGAATGAATGCGCCTTCCGCCCTGTCCTTGAACTCCTGAAACGTCCCTCCCCGCGCCAGGAGATCATCCCACGCGCTTCGTGCCGGGGCTCCGCCCGGCTGATCCAGCTGTGCGGCATCGATGACATTGCCGGGCGTCATGATGACGAGCCGCTCGACGGCATTGCGCAGCTCGCGGACATTGCCGCTCCACTCCATTGCCTGCAGTTTCCTGAGCGCCCCTTCTTCAAAGCGCTTCTGCGCCATACCGTTCCGGAGGCAGATCTCCTCCGTGAAAGCGGTGGCGAGCAGCGGTATGTCTTCCCGCCGTTCGCGCAGCGGCGGGACGCGGACCGGAATAACGCTCAGGCGGTGGTACAGGTCCTCGCGGAAGAGGTTCTGCCGGATCGCTTCCGCCAGGTTCTTGTTCGTCGCCGCGATGACGCGCACATCCACGGAAATCTGCTTGCTTCCCCCCACCCTCTCGATTTTTCCCTCCTCCAGGGCACGGAGCACCTTGGCCTGCGCATGCAGGCTCATGTCGCCGATTTCATCCAGGAAGAGCGTCCCGCCGTCGGCAAGCTCGAACTTGCCGATCCGCTGCCCGACCGCCCCGGTGAACGCCCCGCGTTCGTGGCCGAACAGCTCTGACTCGATGAGCTCGTTCGGGATCGCCGCACAGTTCACTTCGATGAGGGGTTTGTCGCTTCGTTTGCTCAAACGGTGGATCGCCTTCGCGACGAGCTCTTTTCCCGACCCGTTCTCGCCCGTGATGAGGACACGCACGTCCGTCGGCGCGACCCGCTCGACCGTCGACAGGACGTCGCGGATTTTCTGGCTCGCACCGAGGATCACATCTTTCCCCTCCACCGTCTCCTTCATGTGGCGGTAATCCCGCACCAGGCGGTGCTGCTCGGTGGCGTTGCGCGCGGTGATGACGAGCTTTTCGCTATCGAGGGGTTTCGGCAGAAAATCGAATGCACCGAGCCGTGTGGCCTCGACGGCCGTCTCGATCGTCCCGTGGCCGGAAATCATCACCACCGGAAGGTCGGGATAGCTGCGACAAAGGGTGCGGAGGATCGTCAGCCCGTCTTCCCCGGGCATTTTAATGTCGAGAAGAACAAGGTCGACGGCGTGCGCCTGCAGGCTTTCTAGCGCCGCCTGGCCATTTTCCGCAAAGTGGAGTTCGAACTTTTCGTACTCCAGAATCATTTTGATGGAATCGCGGATGGCTTTGTCATCGTCCACGACAAGGACCGATCTCATTGGGCCTCCAGATGCACATGCAGTGAATCAGAAACGGAAAGAAAAGAGCGCGAAGGGAGAGCGGCGGGGTCGGCAAGCAGTTGCATGGCAAACCTCTGCCCCTGCCTGTTGGCCCTCAGGTCCCGTTCGTCATAGACTCCCCCCACGATGAACTGCCCTTCACCCCATTCCACGAATTCCCCGGCACGTTCCGCGGCCGCGGGAGATTCGGTAAGGTACGTGAGCAGCGCCGATCCAAAAAAATGCTGCAGCTTGTCCCGGTCGCCTCCCCGCCCCGGGGGCGTATCGGCGTAGAGGCGTGAGGGAAGCGCCGCAACGCGTGCGGCAAATTCCTCTCTGAATTCCGACGTCAGCGGAAACCAGAGAAGATCGCCGACGAGGGGGAACCGGACGCCGAATGTCCTGTGGTCCATGACGGCAACGAAGGTAATCAGCAGCGCCTCATACGGATTGTTCCAGCTCGCCTTCAGAGCGGTATCGAACAGGAGGTCGACGGCGTAGAGGTCGCCGTGCGCCTTCCTTTCCCCGGCGAACTCTTCCGACCGGATGTATTCCTTGAGCCGGTGCCCGTCCTGCACGATTTTCGGGACGAGAAAGGGAGCGATCGCGCTGAGCAGGCCGGGAACCCTGTCCCGGTCCGGGAGAGCAGGGACGGCCTGCTGCTCCTGCGCCCGGGCAGCACATACGCAGAGCACACCCGCAACACAGACTCCCGACAACACCCGAACCACGGTTCGCATCAACGCCTTCCAGTGCCGTCTCAGGTCTGCAGGAGGCCCGGATTGAACTGCGGGATCTCCGCGTTGTTTGCTGCAGCGGCAATGCCTGCTGCAATCACCCCGCGCGTTTCAGCCGGGTCGATGATTCCGTCGACCCAGAGCCGCGCGGCCGCGTAATACGGATCCGCTTCCCGCTCGTACTGCTTCTGGATATCGGACAGAAGCTGTTGTTGTGCCTGGGGGCCGATGTGCTGTCCGCCTTTCTCCATCTGCTGCACCTTGATGGCCAGCAGCGTCTCGCTTGCCTGTTTTCCGCCCATGACTGCGATGGATGCTGTGGGCCATGCATAGATCAGGCGGGGGTCGTACGCTTTGCCGCACATCGCATAATTCCCCGCGCCGTAGCTGTTCCCGACGATGAAGGTGATTTTCGGAACAACGCTGTTCGCGACGGCATTCACCATTTTCGCCCCGTCCTTGATGATCCCGCCCTGTTCAGCGCGGCTCCCCACCATGAACCCTGTGACGTCCTGGAAGAACACGAGGGGGATCAGTTTCTGATTGCAGTTCATGACGAACCGGGCTGCCTTGTCGGCGCTGTCGCTGTAGATTACTCCTCCTACCTGCATTTCACCCTTCTTTGTTTTCACGACGGACCGCTGATTCGCGACGATCCCGACTGCCCAGCCGTCCACCCGCGCGTAACCCGTGATGATCGTCTTCCCGTACCCGGCTTTGTACTCATCGAGGTCGCCGCCATCGATGATGCGGGCGAGCACTTCGTACATGTCGTACGGTTTCGTCCGGTCGTTCGGCACCAGACCATACAGGTCTTCCGGGCGGAAACGCGGCGGTGCCGGGGCTGCCCTGTCGAAGCCCGCCATCGGCTTGTGGCCGAGTTTGCCGACGATGCTCCTGATCCTCGCGAGACAATCGGCGTCATTCGCGACTTTCTGGTCGGTGACGCCGCTGATTTCGCAATGGACTGTCGCACCGCCGAGCTCCTCGTTGGCGATCTCCTCGCCGATGGCTGCCTTCACAAGGTGCGACCCTGCCAGGAAAACGCTCCCGGTCCCGTCCACGATCATCGCCTCGTCGCTCATAATCGGGAGATACGCACCCCCGGCGACGCACGGGCCCATGATGGCGGCGATCTGGGTGATCCCGCGCGAGGACATGACAGCGTTATTGCGGAAGATACGGCCGAAATGCTCCTTGTCGGGGAAAATTTCGCTTTGCATCGGGAGAAAAACTCCCGCGGAATCGACGAGATAGATGATGGGAAGCCGGTTCTCCAGCGCGATCTCCTGTGCACGGAGGTTTTTCTTGCAGGTGATGGGGAACCAGGCGCCGGCCTTGACCGTCGCGTCGTTGGCGACGATGACCGCCATCCTCCCCTGGATCGTGCCGATGCCGAACACCGTGCCTGCCGACGGCGCACCGCCGTACTCTTCGTACATCTCATGGGCCGTGAACAGGCCGACCTCAAGGAATCTGCTGCCGGGATCGATCAGGCCCGCAATGCGTTCGCGCGCCGTCATTTTCCCTTTGGCGTGCTGCTTGTCGATCGCGGTTTTGCCTCCCCCCAGCCGGGTGGACTCTCCGCGCGTCCGCAGCGTCTGCAGGAGCGACCGGCTATGCTCTTCGTACTTCGTGAAGGCGGGTGTTTTCGGTGCTTCGGATCCTATGAGCGCCATGCAGTCTCCGGATTAAGGGACGAGCAAGTGCCGGGCGATGATCATCTTCTGTACCTCCGAGGTTCCTTCGCCGATCGTCATCAGCTTCACGTCGCGGTACAGTTTTTCGACGGGGTATTCCTTGATAAAGCCGTACCCGCCGTGGATCTGGACGGCCTCATTGGCCGCCCGGACCGCTGCCTCGCTGGCGAAGTATTTCGCCTTCGATGCCGCCAGGCTGTACGGTTTGCCGGTCATCTTCAGCCAGGCCGCCTGCTGCGTGAGGAGGCGTCCCGCACTCACCTCGGTGGCAATGTCCGCCAGCTTCCACTGGATCGCCTGAAATTCCGCCAGCGGCTGTCCGAACTGCCGCCGCTCCTTCGCATATTTGAGGCTTGCATCAAGCGATCCCTGCGCGATCCCGACGGAGAGGGCGGCAATCCCGATTCTCCCACCGTCGAGCACCGCGAGCGCCTGCCGGAATCCGTCACCGGGTGACCCGATCAGGTTTTCCCCCGGCACGACGACATTGTCAAAGAGGAGCGTCGCGGTATCGCTGCATCGCATGCCGAGTTTGTTCTCCTTCTTACCCACCGTGAAGCCCTTCATCCCTTTTTCCAGAATGAACGAGGAGATCCCTTTTTTCCCCTGCGTGGGATCCGTCACGGCCATGATAACATAGGTGGACCCGACCGATCCCTGGGTGATAAACGTCTTGCTCCCGTTGATGATCCAGTCGGTTCCCTTCCGCACGGCGGTTGTTTTCATCCCTCCGGAGTCGCTGCCGGAGGCCGGCTCCGTCAGGCCCCAGGCGCCGAGCTTCCGGCCCGACGCCAGGTCCGGGACGTATTTTTTCTTTTGTGCGTCGTTCGCGTGGAGCATGATATGTCCGGTACAGAGACTGTTATGGGACGCCACGGTCAGGGCGATCGAGGGGTCCACCTTCGCAATCTCTTCGATGACGACGATCGCCTCAAGGTCGGTGAGGCCCGCGCCGCCCAGTTCCTCCGGCCAGGTCATCCCGAGGAATCCGAGTTTTCCGAGCTCGTTGACGATGCCCGAGGGAAATTCCTGCGACTCGTCATACTTCATTACAACGGGCCGGATTTCCTTCTCGGCAAAATCCCGTGCGGCCTTCCGGATCGCCTCCTGATGTTCCGTCAGCGTGAACTCCATGGTACTGTCTCCCTCGCTTCAGCGTACGTGAAAGTCTTTTATGAGTTCTTCGGCCAGGTCATACGGCGACACTTCCAGGCGGAGGACCGCCTCCAGCCGTCCGGCCAGGTGGGTCCGGCGTTCCGCGGTCCAGAAATCGATACGCAGCCGGTCGGTGACCAGCTCCCCGATCCGTTGTTCGAGCCGCTTCCGGCGCCGTGCAAGAAGTTCACCAGATTTTTCGAGGTGCGTCCTGTGACGGGCGATTTCTGCAACGACGTCATCGATGCCGGTCCCCTCGCTTGCGACTGTTTTGAGGACAGACGGGGACCACGCCGCGGCCTCACGGAAGTGAAGGATCATCTGGATCGCCATCACCGCCTGGTCGGCGCCCGCCCTGTCCGCCTTGTTGAGAACGAAGAAATCCGCGATTTCCATCAACCCGGCCTTCATCGCCTGGATCGAATCACCCGATTCCGGGACAAGCACGACGACGGTGGTGTCGGCGGCGCCGGCGATGTCGAGTTCCGACTGGCCCACGCCGACGGTTTCCATGATGACGATGTCCTTCCCTGCCGCATCGAGGACGTCCGCCGCTTCGATTGCTTTCTTGCTGAGACCGCCCAGGCTGCCGCGCGAGGCCATGCTGCGGATGAACACACCGTCGTCGAGTTCAACCTCGCTCATGCGTACCCGGTCACCCAGCAGGGCACCCCCGGTGAAGGGGCTCGTCGGGTCGACAGCGATGATCCCGACCGCCTTCCCGGCATCGCGGTAGGCGCGGGCGAGTTTGTTGGTGAGCGTGCTCTTGCCGGCGCCGGGCGGGCCGGTGATGCCCACGCGGTACGACCGGCCTGTGCGTGGAAAAATCCGACGAAGGAGATCCCGTGCACCGTCAGATTCGTTTTCCACAGCGGAGATAGCCCGCGCGATCGCCACCCGGTCGCCTGCAAACAGACTGTCGGGCGCAATGACCGGACTACCTGCCATGGTGGACCTGGTTCCTGAAGTATTCCACGGTCATACGGATGCCGTCGGTCAGAGATACAGTGGGTGACCAGCCAAGTTCGCGCTGCAATTTCCCAAAGTCGAGGACGCTCCGGAGCTGCTCCCCCTTCTTGGCCTCTGCGTGCCGTTCCGCGCAGGAGGAACCGGTCAGCGTCCGAAGCACGGTAAACAACTGATTGACATCCGATTCGATGCCGGTCCCCACATTGAAGATCGCCGAAGAACGCGCATTGAGCGCCAGGACGTTCGCGCGCACGACATCGCCGACGAACACATAGTCGCGCGTCTGTTTCCCGTCGCCGTTGATGACCGGCTGTTCTCCCTTGAGCATCTTTGTGGCGAAGATGGCCACGACTCCCGCCTCGCCCTCGGGGTTCTGGCGGGGCCCGTACACGTTTGCGTACCGGAGCGCGACAGAATCGAGCCCATAGACAGCTTTGTAAAAGAAGAGATACTGCTCGGTAGTCAGTTTCGCAACCCCGTAGGGAGAGATCGGGCGTGTCGGATGGGCTTCATTCGCGGGAAAGTAGTCCTGTTCCCCGTAGATCGCCCCGCCGCTGGAGGCAAAAACGAAGCGCCGGACCCCCTTCTTGACAGCCGCTTCGAGAAGCGTCAGCACTCCCACAACGTTGACGGAGGCGTCAAAGACGGGGTCCGCAACAGACCTTCTGACATCCATCTGGGCGGCATGGTGATTGACGACATCGAATTTCTCCCCTTCGAAGATTTTCTGTACCGCGCCGGCGTCGCGGATATCCGCTTCAACGAATTTCGCCTTCGCATTCAGGT
>JBGPYM010000126.1:0-8763 GCA_041493205.1 Bacteroidota bacterium | reverse complement strand
CGCGTGTTCGACTCACGCCGAGGGCACTGACTTTGCCACTCTTGACCCCGTTACCTCGTCACCCACCACAACTCATTATCATTTATGAAAGGATACATCGATGAGAAGACATCCTGGCATGTTCTTTTTAATCGGTTGCGGCCTGGCGCTCCTCGCGCCCGGCTGCATTCAGAAGCAAAAGCCCGCCTTTGATATCACCGCAATGAAGAAAATCATTAAAGAAAAAAACGATCAGTTTACAAAAGCCCATATAACAGGCGACAGCACATTTCTGCTCAACATCTTCACGCAGGATGCGAGAGCATTTGCTCCGAATGCCGACGTTGTGAAGGGACGCGCTGCCCTTGCAGTTGTGAATTCCCAATACCTGAATATGGAGATAAAGGAATTTCTTGAAGAAACGACTGACTTTTATGGCAATGAAGATTATCTGATCGATGAAGGCAGCTACCATATTCGTTATGGCAAAGACAATACCATTGACAACGGAAAATACTTGAACGTATGGAAAAAGGAAGATGGCGACTGGAAATTATATGCCAATATCTGGAACACCAACATGCCTGCAACTCCATCAAATTAGGTATTTGAGCTCGATCTTGAAAAGTCTATATTGCGGAGGTCGGGTCGAAGCGGCCGAAACTTCTTCATCCACATTTTCCAGGAGTTGATCATGGCAAAGCCCAGGCTCATGACCTATTTCAAGACATCTCTTGAAGACAGGCCGGGGACGCTGCTCGGTGCAGCAAGGGAAATGAAGTCCAAAAACCTCGGTCTTCTTGCGCTCTGGGGTTATGGCACCCGGACGGGACAGGGAGAGCTTTACTGCATCCCCAAGAATCCGGACAAGTTCCGGACCGGCTACAAGCCTGCAGGCATGCAAACGGAGGAGGGGCGCGGTGTGTTCCTCAAAGGCACGGACACGACCGGGGCTCTTGTCAAAACCCTCGAGACGATCGCGAACGAGGGAGTCAACATCATTGCCATCCATGCCATTGCTGTGAGCGGCAACTTTGGCTCGTTCATTTACGTGGCTCAGGCGGACGTCGACAAAACGGCCGCAGCACTCGGCGCCAAGTAGCGTTATTCCCACCCCTCCTGCGCCAGTGCACCATGGAGTTCATTGGGGTGGTGCCGGTGATAGTACTCGATCTTACTGGAATCCTCATGGGCCTTGCTGTAGGTCCATCCCTTCGCCATCAGATTGCGCTCGTGGAGCTCGTGTAAGAGAACGTACGGGCGCTCCACTTCTTCGAGGTCGTTGTCGATCCACACTTCGTTCTGCGGAACAAATTCGTAGACGAAGTCGTGTCCCCCCTCGGTGAAATCATCGTCGAAAACGCTTCGCACCAGGCGCCCGTTCACGATCCAGACCTGGATACCCGATTCAAGCGTTTTCCAGAGCCGTTCGTGCACCTGGGTCGGATCGGGGAGATTGCCCCCCTTTGTCAGCTTGCGCACGTCCCCCGCCTTTTTCCGCTCGTTCATTTCAGCTTTGTCCGCAGCCTCCAGCGCATCGTCATAGGGAACACCTTTTGACATCAGTCTGTGCTCCACGAGAAGGTGGTCGATGAAGAATTGCTGCTCATCGTTCCGTGCTTCTTTGTCAAGCCAGAACTCATCCGCCGGTATGCAATCGAACGCCAGGTGTTGGCCATAGTTCGTGAACTCCTCGTCCAGATGCGTCCGCACATACGTTCCATCGACAGTCCAGATGCTGATCTTCCCCCGATGGCCGACAAGCTGGAGGTACGGCAGTTTCCGTGTTTGTTCCGTGGTTTTCATGGGAGCTGGTTGATTCCGATCATCAATGAGGGAGCATCATATACGCGGTGATGATATTGTCCGTCTCGTAGTCGTATGCGACGAGGTCAGCGTGGGTTGCCCTGAAGTATGCTTCCCAGAAATGCCCGGTATTTTCAACTTCCAGGTTGGTCTTTCCCGTGCGACCGTAGACGAACACCTTGCAGCCGGAGAGATCGGGGAGCACTGCGCGCCGGCGAAGCGCGGAGAGGATCGGTTCCACCTTTTCCGGCGGGCAGCCACGCGGCGTGGCGAAGGTGAATTCCGGCGATTCATGTTTCATGTCGGAGAAAATCAGGATGATATTGTCGCTCACATAGTTCACCCCCGAGAGGAAGCCCGACGCGGATGACTGGGACGGTCGGCCCGATTCTGATTGGACGAATGATCCCGCCTGATATAATGAGCTGAAAATATCTGAGTAATTGGAGAACTTTCTGCGCGCCTGGCGCTGCCGCCTGATTTCGCGCATGATATCCGCGGAGACCGTGTGCATGTATGCCTGGATGCGGCTCCTGACGCTGTCGCGTGCGTGGGCGAAACCATCGTTCGGACGTGAAAAAGTCTTTCCCTCCATTTCGAGGAAACAGATTTTCGAGGACCGCGTCTTTGAGGCGCCGTCTACGGGAAGGACAACGAGCCGGTCGTGTTCGCCGATATTCGCAAGAACGTCATGTTCGATCACGCCCATGTACCCCTGGATAACCTCATCATTCATGCTTCCCGAGTAATCGATGAGGCAAATGATGTTGCGTTTGTGACGCAACGAGGTGCTGCACCCGGCCACCAAAATTAGTGAAACCACGATGAGGAGGCAACCCCATCGGGGGAGGGCAATCGACCTCAATGGTCTTTCCTTCGTCGCTTGGGGGATCGTTTCGTGTGGGGTTTCACGGCATGACGCGAACCGCGGCCGGTTGCTTTTGCATTGGGATGAACATGTGGTGGAGCAGGCTTCTTGACAGTATCAGGCGTGACCTCAGAAAAGACAATTGCGGGATCCAGAGCGCCGAATGCTTTTCCTCCAATTCGAGAGGACTCCGCAATAATTTGCGGCATATGGAGGAGTTTTCCCGAAACGACCGCGTGAACGGCATGGCTCCGGTCTTCCCGCACAGGTCCGTATCTCATTGCAGAGACGCGCCTGAACTCTTCAAAATCGAACGACTGGGTCTCGGCAGTGGATCCGTTCGAGCGATGCTTCAGGTCGTAATTTTCCTTGAATGACCGGAAGTCGTTATACCGGTTCCAATATGCAGTAAGCATCGTGCTGTAGAAATCTCTTTCCCGCTGCACATTGCGCGCCACCCGTGACGACAGCCGATCGAGCCGGCGCAACGCGGTTCGATATTTTCGAGTCTGCTTGTAGGAATCATAGTAGCGTGAAATCTCCCAGGCGATTGTCCCGGCGATGAGGGGGAGGACCGTCGAGAGTGCGATGAATCCGTAATAGACGATGCTTCCCGTCCGCCCTCCCTCGATATCCCTGACCCGTGCTTCTGCAACCGCGATGACCCCGAGCAACACAAGCACGAGAAGCACGGACCACAACACGATGACGGGGACCGAACTGTCTGTTGCCGATTCCTCATTGTGGTACCGTTGAGGGAGACACGCCTCCAGCAGTCTCTCCGAGGTGGTGATTGCACCCAGCGTCAACGCTGTTGCAAGCAACCAACGAAGGAGTGTGGTGTCGAGGTCAGTGCCGTTAATGAGGACGAGAGTGGAATAGTATGCAAGGAGGCATTCGGTGACGAAGATGCCGGCGATGAAGAGCGTTCCTGTCTGAACTTTCTTGCGGATGCCGAAGTATTCGTTGTCTTCCAGTACACGATCGCGTTGAACACCCTTCAGGTAATCTTCAATGCTCCCCTTCTCGACTTCCAGGCGGAGCGTACTTTTTCTCGACGAAGCGGAGCGGCGCTTTGCCCGTCCGAGCAGAGAGTTGATGCAGCGCTCTCCGAATCGCATGAGGCCATGAGCATTTCTGATATCCGGAAGATAGAAGAGCTTGTAGTAGAGTCCGCGGAACATTGACCGGATCCCTTATTGATTTCACTCTGACGGAATGGACCGAAGTGCCTGAAATAATCTGCAAATCGGAGGGATAAAAAGCAATAAACCACCGTTGGTTCGACGTTTTCGACGAATGTCATCAAAAGCTCCAATAAAACGGCCCGGCTAATGTTGCCGGGCCTGTGGAGAGGCAGAGATGGACTGATTTCGATTGCAGAAGGATTATTTGATGAAACCCTTCAGGAGACTCAACGCCTGTGTAGAAATATCACCCTGGGGAATCTGTCCGTTGGGTGTGAGCTTGTCGATGACGCCCGGCAGGAGGGTCGCCAATTGTGACCTGAGCTGATCCGAAGGGAGCCCTACCTTGTATGCAAGCTGATTGACCGTGTCGGAACCGAGCGCACGCTCGATCTGCTCCGATGTGATGGCTTTGTTCGGCCCCGTTCCCACCCATGAATTGACGATATCGCCCAATCCTTTTGAGGCAAACTGCTGCACCAGGCCATTCAATCCGCCTGTTTGCTGGTTCCCGAGTAATCCCCCGAGGGCGTCGATGAGGTTCGCCTGTTTGCCGCCGCCAACCAGAGAGCCGAGCGCGCCGCCTCCAATGTCGTCAAGTAAGCTCATAATCCCTCCTTGTTAAATGCGTCTTTGATTTTTTGTGTATACTGACTCAATGTACATGCGCGAGGGCGGTAAGTCAACAGCCCTGATATCGTGAGAAAATGCACCCTGATGCGGCTTCACGGTCACTTGACAACAACGATTAGCTGGTGTATAATATTTGATTCATTCCTTTAGCAAGTTCAGATGACATCCATCATCGGCCAGACAATAGACCATTACAAGATCCTTGAGAAGCTGGGCGAGGGGGGCATGGGTGTCGTCTACAAAGCCGAGGATCTCCGGCTGACGCGCACCGTTGCACTCAAATTTCTCCCTCAGGGGCTCGACGCCAACGAGCCTGAACGGGCGCGGTTCCTCCAGGAAGCCCGGGCAGCCGCCATCCTGAATCACCCCAATATCTGCACCATTCATGATATCCAGGAGCACGAGGGGCAACCGTTCATCGTGATGGAGTGCGTAGAGGGGAAGACGCTCCATGACGCCGGCCCCATCAACACTATTCAGCAAGCAACTGCCTACGGAATCCAGATTGCGGAGGCCCTCCAGGAAGCCCACGCCAAGGGGATCGTGCACCGTGATATCAAGTCGGAAAACATCATGGTCAACACGAAGAACCAGGTGAAGGTAATGGACTTCGGGCTGGCCAAGCTCAAGGGGTCGCTGAAGCTCACGAAGACATCGAGTACCGTAGGCACGGTGGCCTACATGGCTCCCGAACAGATTCAGGGAGGGGATGTCGATGCGCGGTCTGACATTTTCTCGCTCGGCTGCCTGCTCTACCAGATGTTCACGGGCCAACTCCCGTTCCGCGGAGAACACGAAGCGGCAATGATGTATTCCATCCTGAACGAACAGCCGCCCCCGATGACAGGACTCCGGCCGGATATTCCGGCAGAGCTTGATCGTATCGTCCGCCGCTCGCTCGAAAAGATTCCAGGCGATCGCTACCAGCATGCCGGTGATGTGGCCCGCGAGCTTCACGACGTGTTGCACCACCTGGGTTCCGCAGGCGCCGGGGAAAACCCTGCGCCCGGATACGATTCCCGCGCGGGGCGCCCGATCCGGATGTCACGGAGAGTATGGATGGGAGCCGCGGCGCTTGTGGTGCTGGGGATCGGAGGATTCATTCTCTTCCGGTTGATCGGTCCGACGGGAGCAGGATCGTTCGGGGGAAAGAAAATGCTTGCTGTCCTCCCCTTCGAGAACCTCGGTTCTCCGGAACAGGAATATTTTGCAGACGGCATTACCGACGAGATTACGAGCAGGTTGTCCGGGCTTTCAGGCCTTGGGGTCATCGCCCGCTCGAGTGCAATGCAATACAAAAAAACGACCAAGTCGCTCAAGCAGATCGGTCAGGACCTCGCGGTATCGTACGTTCTCCAGGGGACGGTGCGCTGGGAGGGCTCGGGAGCGGAAACACGCGTGCGCGTGACCCCGCAGCTGATTGCCGTCGGGGATGAAACGCAGATCTGGTCGGAACCCTTCGAGTCCGTTCTTTCAGGCGCCTTCAAATTGCAGAAGGAGATTGCCGGAAACGTTGCGAGCGCGCTTAATATCACGCTGCTCCAGCCGGAGAGGAATTCTCTCGAAGCGGCGCTGACGACGAATTCCGAGGCGTACGACAATTATCTGCGTGCCGTGAGCCTTACAAACCGGAGCTTTGGCGAGAAGGACTTTCGGATGGCCGAGCAGTTCCTGAAGAAGGCGGTTGACCTGGACTCCCTTTTTGCCGCCGCGCACGCCAGGCTATCCACGGTACACTCCGATATGTACTGGGAATACTACGACCGCACCGATCAGCGCGTTCAGCAGGCGAAAGAGGCTGCGGAGAGGGCTCTGCGGCTCAATCCGACGCTCGCACTTGCCCACGTGGCAATGGGAGTATACTACTACCATTGCCGGCTGGAATATGAGAATGCGCTGAAGGAATTTGAACTTGCGCTCGCCCTGCAGCCAAACTATCCGGCTGCCTGGTTGAGCGTCGCCGCCGTCAAACGGAGGCAGGGGAAATTCGAGGAGGCGGCCGAGGACTTCGAAAAGGTCGTTGCCGCCGATCCGCGATCGGGAGGCTTTTTTGCCGAGTTGTCCATCACGTACCTGAAGCTTCGGAAGTTTCCAGAAGCCGCACGCTCGATTGAGAAGGCGATTGAGCTCTCGCCCGAATGGCCCGAACCGTACGCTCTGAAGGCTCTCATGCTCCTGCGGTGGACCGGCGATGCTGCACGCGCACGCGCGGCCCTCGAAGAGGGAGCCCGAAAGAGTATCAGGAGCCAGGATGTTATTATGACGTACGCCGGCGTCACGATTGACGTTGCGGACGGACACTACGAAGACGCTCTCAGGCGGCTCACCAGGATGGACCGGGACCGGATTGACCGGCAGGAGTTCTTCATCCCCGCAGACCTTCTCAAGGCCAGGATCTATGGCTACATGAAGCAAACGCAGCGCGAACGCCTGGCATATGAATCCGCGCGTGTCATGCTGGAGAAGGCCTCTCGCGAACACCCTGAAGATTCCCGGTTGCACGGTGCGCTCGGCGTAGACTATGCCGGACTCGGGAGGAAAGACGATGCGGTCAGAGAGGGGAGACTTGCCGTGGAACAACTCCCCATTGCCAGAGAAGGGGTGCGCGGACCGTATCGTGCTGAAGAACTCGCCCTCACCTATGTGATGGTGGGGGAGTATGATGAAGCGGTCACCATCCTCGAACAACTCCTGTCCGTTCCGTCAGATCTGACGGGCCGGAGCCTCAGGCTCGATCCTGCATGGGCACCGCTTCGCGGCAATCCGAGGTTTGAACGGCTGGTGGCCAACGCACCGTAGTGACGACGCACATGCCCCTTTACCGATCCGAATAGCTCCTTTGGCTCTTCCAGTCCTGTCCGATTATACGATTCTCAAGAAACTCGGCGAAGGCGGCATGGGCGTCGTGTACCTCGCACACGACATCAAACTCGATCGTGAGGTTGCCCTCAAGTTCCTTCCGCACCATCTTACCGCAAACGAAGTCGAACGAGCCCGATTTCTCCAGGAAGCAAAAGCCGCTTCCGCACTGAATCACCCCAATGTCTGCACCATCTACGACATCAAGGAAGCGGGGGATCAGCAATTCATCGTCATGGAATATGTCAACGGCACGACCCTGAAGGAAAGGGTCCCCGTCCGGAATCTCCAGGAGGCCCTGACGTACGCTCTCCAGATCGGCGATGCCCTCCACGAGGCGCACGACAGAGGGATCGTCCATCGGGACATCAAGTCCGAAAACATCATGGTGAACTCGAAGAACCAGGTAAAGGTGATGGACTTCGGGCTTGCCAAGCTCAAGGGCTCTCTGAAGCTCACGAAGACATCCAGCACGGTAGGCACACTCGCCTACATGGCGCCCGAGCAGATCCAGGGCGGAGAAGCGGATGCCCGCTCGGATATTTTCTCGTTCGGAGTCGTCTTTTTCGAAATGTTCACGGGCCACATGCCGTTCCGGGGCGACCATGAAGCGGCGATGATGTACTCGATCCTGAACGATGAGCCGGAACAGTTGCAGAATTCACGCGAGGATGTTCCGGCCGCACTCGATCCGATCATCCGTCGCGCGCTGGAGAAGGACCCCGCGGACCGTTACCAGCACATCGACGACATGGTGAGCGATCTGCGGAGGTCAACGAAGCACTCCACGACAACATCCCGGGTGGTGCCGGGAGTGACGCCTGTTCGTCCGAATAAACGATTCAGGGGATTCGTCATCGCGGCGGCAGCCTGTGCGGTCCTGGTAGGGGGCTACTTCGGATACCTCTCGTTCTTCGGAAGGCATCAGGCGATAGACTCGATCGCGGTCCTCCCGTTCGTCAATGTGGGAGCCGACGTGGACACGGAGTATCTGAGCGACGGAATAACGGAGAGCCTGATCAATACGCTGTCGCAATTGTCCAATCTTACCGTGATGTCGAGAAGTTCCGTGTTCCATTACAAGGGGAAAGAGGTTGACCCTGCGACGGCAGGCAGGGAGCTGGGTGTCAGGGCGGTGTTGCTCGGGCGGGTCATGCAGCGGGGGGACAATCTTCAGATAAGCACCGAACTTGTCGACGTCTCGAATAACAGCCATCTCTTGGGTGAGCAGTACACCCGGAAAATGGCCGACATTCTCAATCTCCAGGAGGACATCGCGAAACAAATCTCCTCGAATCTCCGGTTGCGCCTCAGCGGGGAGGAGATGAGAAGGATCGCAAAGCACTATACGGAGAACACGGATGCGTACCAGCTCTACCTGAAGGGGAACTTCCTGATCCAAAAGGCCACCCCCGAAGCACTTGCGAAAGG
>JBGPYM010000069.1:0-13074 GCA_041493205.1 Bacteroidota bacterium | reverse complement strand
TCGGCCGCCATGGCATCCAGCTGCTCCTTCATCCGCCGGTTTTCGTTCTTCAGACTGTCAACGGTGTACTCTGTGCTTGCCGCGGGCGTGACGGTTGGGGTCGTCTCCCACTGGTCAGTGCTCTCCTCCGCTGATCCGCAACCAGCCGCGACCAGGCCCAGACCCAACGCGATGGAGGCGGGGATCAGAAACCAACGCTCACATCGGGCATTCCTTGGGTCGTTGCTCATGAGTTCTCTCCTTTTGCATTTAGTGATCAAGTCCGCTTAATGTATCAAACCGTCCGGGTAATGTCAAGCAGAAGGGCGAAAACGCCGTTGCTTGTAATTCAGGGCTCAGAGTGGTATATTTTTTTATCAAGCGAGGACTTGCCGTGCAGAGAATTGTGTGCTGTAGAGTACGGGCCGCGGCTGTGCTGTTCTGGGCGTCGGCCGGGTTGTTGATGACGGGGTGTGCTGCGGGCGGACACACCCCCCGGGGCGAAGAACAGGCCGTGATGCCGCCGGCGGTGACGGAAATCCAGCACCAGACCGCGCTCCGTCATTTTATTGACGGCTCCGTGTTCGAAGTCAAGGGAGAATACGCCCAGGCGGCGCTTGAATACCAGGAAGCCCTCCGCTACGAAAAGAATCACGCAATGTACTTCGCGCTCGCCCGGTGCTATGCCGCGCTCAACAAGCCCGCACTGGCTATCGAAGCGGGACGTGAGGCTGTCCGGCTCTCCCCCGACAACCTCGACGAACGGCGGATGCTCGCGGAGGTCTCCGCGGCCGCTTTCGACCTGGACGGCGCCGCGGCGCAGTATGAAGAAATCATCGCCCGCGACTCCTCCAGCCTTGACGCCTGGTATAACCTTGCGCGCGTCTACCAGCCGCGAAAACCGCTGAAAGCACTCGAAGTCTACGAGAATATCACGGCACGGTTCGGCCCGCAATGGGACGTGCTCCTGCAGACCGCCGACCTCTGCAACAAACTGGGGAAGTCCGACCGCGCCGCCGCGGCGCTCCGCCAGATGTCGGAAATCGACCCCGGCAACAAGGAACTGAAACGGACCCTGGCCCAGACCTGGGTGCGCGCCGAACGCTATGACGATGCCCTCGCCCTGTACGAAGAACTCCATACGGTCGAACCCTCCAACCTCGAGGTGCAGGCGGAGATCGCGGGCATCTGGCTCCTGAAGAAAGACTACCCCCGCGCCGCGCAGCAGTTCGACGGGATCCTGAGAATGGATACCGTCTCCGTGGACATGAAAATCCACATCGGGGAACTCTACTTCAACCGGCTGGAAAAGGACTCGACCCTCATTCCGGTCACCCGGACTGTCTTCCAACGCATCCGCGACGCACACCCGGCCGACTGGCGCGCGTACTGGTTCCTCGGCGGGATCGCTTCGATGGAGAAGAACGACTCGATCTCAGTGTACAATTTCCGCCGGGTCACGGAGCTGGCCAGCTGGAATGCCGACGGCTGGGTGTTCCTCAGCGCCGTCTTTCTCAACAAGAACGACTTCGTCCGATCGCTCCCGATCCTGGAGTCTGCCGTGAGGGCGGTGCCCGAGGACTTCCGCGTCAATTTCTTCCTGGGAGTCGCCTACAGCCGGGTCGGCCGGAACGAGGACGCGGCGCGGGTGCTTGAGAAAGCGCGACTGATCAACCCGAAAGATATCGATGCGATCGGACAGCTTGCGCTTACCTATGAAGCATTGAAGAAGCTGGACGAGAGCGACAGCCTCTACGAAGAAGCGCTCCGCATCGACCCGCGGAACCACCTTATCCTGAACAATTACAGTTACAGCCTCGCAGAGCGGAACCTTCAGCTCGAGCGTGCCCTCACCATGGCCACCGGGGCAATCGAGGCGCAGCCGGAGAATGCATCCTATCTGGACACGATGGGCTGGGTCTATTTCCGCCTGGGAAAATACCACGAAGCGGAAACGTACGTCAAGCGCGCCATCAACAAGGGGGACGCCAACGCGACCCTCCACGAACACCTCGGCGACATATATTTCCGGCTGAACCAGCCGGATCAGGCGCTGGAACAATGGAACGCGGCGCTGAAGCTCGACGAAGGAAATTCGGGACTCCGCGAGAAAATCACACGCAAATCCCTATGACCCGATGGTGGCCGGGTCTCGCGGCGGCAGCGGTCATGGCGTGTGCCTGTTCCTCCTGCGGTACCGGCGGAGCGGGGGCCGTGCATGACGTCCGCGAACTGCCGCCGGCGGAACTCATGGCGCGCACCCGTGCACGTGATGCACGCATCGTCAGCATGACGGGGAAGGGGAGCGTTGCCTTCGAAGGCCCCGATGCGGCCGGATCGGCCTACTTCGTGATGTCGCTCCGGAAACCCGATTCCCTGCTCGTCAGTCTGGAAGGTCCCTTCGGTATCAATGCGGGATTTTTCTTCCTGAGCAGGCAGAAGTTCGTCATGTACAGCAGCATCGAAAACAGGGCTGTGATGGGAGCCCCCGCGCAGAGTACGCTCCGGGGTGTGATCCCGGTGGACCTGACGGTTGACCAGATCATGGATGCGTTCACGGGGGGCTTCCCGCTGCCGGACGGATCTCCCGCAGGGTATGTACTTGACGACGGTCAGATCCGCGCAGACTATGTCGTGCAGGGCGAAGGTCACACCTACTGGGTTGACCCCGCAATCGGTCTGGTCGTCCGCTCTGAAGTCCGGAACGCCGGCGGAGATCTGTTGCTCGAGACCTCCTCCTCCCGGATCACCGAACGGAACGGCGTTCCCGCGCCCGGACGCGTCACCGTCAGTTTTCCGGCGCGCGGTCAGCGGCTGAGCATTCACTACACGTCGCTGGAAATCAACGAGGGGAACCCCTCCTTCAGCTACTCGGTTCCCCGCAACGCCCGAATCACAATCCGGTAGCCCCGGTGGCGCGACTGTTTCGATATGCATCGATCCTCGTTGCGCTCGCCCTCTGCGCCCCTTCCGCACTCGCACAGGATGAAATCTTAAGGCGTCAGGCCGAACTCAACTCCATCCGCGAACAGATAAAGGAATTCGAAGAGAAAATCCGCGAACAGCAGAAGTCCGAACGGGCGACGCTGGAGCTGCTGGATACGTACGACCGGAAAGGCACCCTCGTCCGTACGCTCATCAGCCGTCTCCGGGCGGAGGAGCAGGAACTGCAGAAGCGGATAGAATCGACCAAGCAGGGGATGGTGCGGTTGGAAACCCAGCTCGATTTCCTGAAGCGCCAGTATGCGCGGTATGTCACGTCGGTCTACCGCGCGGGCCGGACACGGGACTTCGAGCTCCTCCTCTCCGCCACCTCCATCAATCAGTTCTATGTACGGAATGAATACCTCCGTCGGTTTACCGACCAGCGGCGGCGCGATGCTGAACACATCGCGGCGAAGCGCAAGGAAGTGGAGGATGTGCAGGCACAGCTCCATATCCAGTTGAGTGAGGAACAGCGGCTGATCGCAGAGAAGGGGGCCGAGGAGGATCGCCTGGCGACGCTGGCGGCGGACCGGCGCGATGCGCTGTCGCAGATACGCAAGGACAAAAGGCTCGTGCAACGGGAGATCGAACGCCAGATGCGCGCGGCGCAGGATCTCGAAGATATGGTCACAAAGCTGATCGAAGCGGAGCGGATCAGGAAAGAACACGAGGCGGAGATTGCGCGGAAGGCGAAGATTCCGCCACCCCCCGTGACCGGCGGGTTCGATACCAAAAAGGGGAAATTGCGGTGGCCGGTGAATGAAGGAACCGTGGTCGCGCGCTTTGGCAATCAGAAACATCCGACACTCAAGACGATTACGCTCAATACCGGCATCGATATTGCCGTCAAAGCCGGAACGCCCGTGAGCAGCGTGGCGGACGGAGAGATCGCGAAAATCTGGTGGCTCCCCTCGTACGGGAACCTCGTCATCATTGACCATAACGGGGGGTACCGGACGGTCTATACCCATCTCGCGGAAATCGAAACGGCGGAAGGCACGCGCGTGCGGGAGGGAGACATCATCGGGTATACAGGCGAGACGCTCAACGGGCCGCGGCTCCATTTCGAAGTCTGGAAGGGGAAGGAGAAGCAGAACCCCGAACAATGGCTCGGACGTCAGTGAGCAGGGCAGAAGCAATTCTTATCGCCGGAGCGGTTCTGGCCGCCCTCCTGTGTGCCGTCGTCCTGCGCGGTCCGCTCGATGCGCTCGATGAACAGGCAGCGTCGCTCCTGTATCAGATCCGCGGGGACCGGGTCGCCGACACCAGCGTCGTGATCGTGTACATCGACCAGGAAGCGGTAAAATCGCTCCAGTGGCCTGTCCGGCGCAACTTCTATGCGCTGATGATCAAGGCGCTGAGCGATCTCCGCGTGAAGGCGGTCGGGATCGAAGCCGTCTTTGAGGATCCGCGATCCGAATATCCGGAATACGATGATCTGCTCGCGCGGATGATCGGTGCTGCGGGCAATGTCGTGCTTACTGCCTATTTCGACTCTGTTGCCTCTGCGGGTTCGCGGGAACCGGGCGACTCGCTCCCCGCAACGCTGTTTGAGTATCCCGCCGTCCTCTATGACCCCCCCGCAGGACTCCGCGCTCATCTCCCCATGACCCGGCTCCGTGAGGCGGCGTCAGGCATCGGACACGTTAACATCGAGGGGAATGCCGATATCGATCTGTTCCTTGCCGGCGGCTCCGCCAGGGTCCCGTCATTCGGCACCGAATTGCTCCGTGTGGCATCACGCGCTCCCCGCGCCGGCCTGGTCGCAGACGGCCGCAGGCTTGTCTGCCGCAGGGAATCGGATTCGCGTGCGTTCGGCGGTGCGGACAATGGGCGGGTGCGGATCAACTTTCCCGGAAAACTCAGCTCCTTTACCGCACTGCCGTTCCTGGAAGTCCTCCGCGCCTACGACGCTCTCCGGTCCGACCTCCCGCAGTCATTTCCGGTTGCGTCGCTCCAGGGGAAGATCGTCCTCGTGGGCGTTGTCGCGGAAGGAAGAAGCGAGTTCCTCCGCACGCCCGTGGACGCCCGCCTCCCTGCCGTCGCCCTCCATGCGGCATTTCTTGACAACGCGCTTGGGGACCGGTTCCTCCGCACAACACCCTGGTGGCTGACGCTCGTCCTCTGCCTCGTCATCGGTGGAGGTGCCGGGTGCGCCGTGCTCCTCCTCCGGACTCCTCTCAACCGGATCGTGTTGACCGCCCTCCCGGTCGCCCTCCTCGTGCTGTCGTATCTCTTATTTGCCGGCGCCGGAATCCTCTTTCCCCTCGGTGCCCCCATTCTTGCCGGGCTCATCCCGGGAGCGGCCGGGCTGATCGCCCGTCAACGGCGCGCCAGGGAACGGGTACACTCTCTTGAGTCTGAAAAAAGTGCCATCCTCGAACGGCTTCGGGACCGCGAAGCGAAGGTGGCGATGCTCGAGCAGGAGCTCGTCAACATGGAAGCCGCGAAATCCCAGAACCGCACGGAGGAACTCCTCGAAGAGATCCGGCGCTACAAGTCGGAAATCCGCACCCTCTCGTCCCAGGCCGACGACATGGACGTGTACGTGGCCGACCGGGCTGAAATTGTCCGGGCGTCCGGTGACTTCGAAGGGATTGTCTACGATACGGACGGCCCCTTGAAACGGGTTGTGGAATTTGTGTCAAAGATCGCGGAAAGCGAATCCCCCGTCCTGGTCCTCGGTGAAAGCGGAACCGGCAAGGAATTGATCGCCCGTGCACTGCACCGCCGCAGCCGGCGTGCGGGCGGACAATTCATCGCGGTCAACTGCGGCGCCCTCTCGGAGTCGCTGCTGGAGTCCGAGCTGTTCGGCCATGAGAAGGGGGCGTTTACCGGGGCGGTGAAAGAGCGCCTCGGACGCTTCGAGCTGGCGCACGGGGGGACGATCTTCCTCGATGAAATAGGTGAAGTCTCCGAGGGGTTTCAGCTCAAACTGCTGCGCGTCCTGCAGGAAGGGGAATTCGAGCGGGTGGGAGGAACGAAGACGCTCCGGACGGATGTGCGCGTTATCGCGGCGACCAACAAAGAGCTCAGGGGGCTCGTCCGCGAGAAAAAATTCCGCGAAGATCTCTTTTACCGGCTCAATGTTCTCAGCGTGGACCTTCCGCCGCTCCGGGAACGGTCTGAAGACATTCCCCTGCTGATCGACCACTTCATCCGCCGGGAGGGGGGAGAGATCAGGGTGTCAAAGAACGCAATGGACGCTCTCCAGAATTTCCCGTGGCCCGGAAATATCCGCGAGCTGGAGAGTGCGATCAAACGGGGTGTGCTGCTCGCACGTGCGGAGCACCGGCAGATGATTACCGTGAAGGACCTGGGCGAGGAAATCGCTGCTGCCGCCCACGGTGCAGTCCCCGTCGGTGAACAGGTCCTCGAATCGCTCCGCGACAAGGGGTTCAGCAGAAGTTCGGTGACAGAGACTGCGGATGAGCTGGGCGGACTTAACCGCGGGACGGTTGCGGAGTATCTTCGCGGCGAGTGTCTCAGGGCGTTTGCCGAATGCACGTTTGATCTCGAGAAAGCGGTGCGGCGCATCTCGCTCTCGACCGAGGAAGGCGTTAATGACCGGGTCCGAAAGAAGTTTGCCGACTATCTCTCCAGCATCGGGGACGCTGTCGTCATCTCCCAGCCGTGGGATACCGCCCGGTCCTCCCTCAGGCCGAAAGCCAAGAATCTTCCCCAGCGGTATCACATCTTCCTCGACCAGGTCGGCGAAGCCTTCTATCGCGGTGTCTGGCATCTCTAACAAATCTAGATCTTAAGTGGGACCGGCGTCTCTGCCGGTCTAGCCTTGCCGGCTGGTCCCCGCCCGTGGCTCTTGCGTGATTACAGAATACCCCGCGCTTCTCCTCCAAATTCCCGCACTTCCCAACCCCGCCTTTCTCTCATCTCTCCCCTCTCCCCTCTCCTAACTCTTTATTTTTCATAATCTTATCTCTCTTCTCTTTTCTCTCTTCTCTCTCTTTCTCCTCTGGCACGCCGGTTGCAAGACAGAAGGCATGAAAAACGACACCATCAACAAAAAATCTCATAACCAACAATCAACAAGAGGGGATGCAATGGCAAAATCACTCGCGATGTTCTGGGGGATCCCGCTGGTCGCAGGGATACTCATCGCAGGTTGCACCAAAGACAATGGCGGGCCGGTTACCGACGTGCCGCCGCCTGGAGTGACCAACGAAACACAGGCGATGCAGTCAATGGCCTCTTCTGACCAGTTTGTGCAGAACGAAGAGGTCACCATGGCGGATCAGAGCATGGAGACGATGGACTACGGCACCTTCGGCAAAATCGATGCCGCAGTGACCCCGCTCCGCTGGGGCCGGTTCGTCACGTCGGTCACGACGACAGTCACGATGACCGTCCTGACAGGTGACACAATTGCGATCGCAAACGTCGAAAAGCTGATTACCGGATCGCTCAAAGTCCGTGCGCTTACGGGAGCGGGCGACACCGTGACGCTCACGAAGCCGTTCACGGACAAGGCGGTCCGGAACGTCGTCTTCAGGCGCTTCGCCAGATCTGCGGCGATCTTCTGGAGGAACTGGCTGCCCGTGGCGACGTCCCTGGTCGACGGCGGAACGAATCCGCCTCCCGCTGGCAATGGCATCGACATCACGAAGCTGGAAATGTTCCTTCCGTCCGGCGATACGATTACCGTCACCGACCCGACGAACACGTACCTCCGCTATCGCTGGGTGAGCCTGCTCTCCCCCGGACGCAAGGATTGCCCGCAGCTTACTGCCGGAGATCCGGTGAAGATGCGCGTAACGCTTGTGAGCGAATCGCCCGATACCGACATCGTAGTGCTGCGCTACGGGTTCGATCCTCTGCACCGGCGCCGTGTCCATATGAGCATGGTGTCACAGGTACAGAATGCGAACAACACCTACACGCGGGAATATGAACTCTCCTGGTTCGTTCATTTCCATCCGGGATACTTCAACGCGGGCGTGGATGCAATCACGCGGGGAACGCTGTTTGACGATACCGCCCCGTATTCAGTGAGCTGGTGGGGGGTTCCGTACAGGGTCCTCTGATCCTGTGCGGCGCTCGACGCGGGCTTCCGGTAATCCTTGGGGCCGGAAGCCCGCTCTATTTTTTTCGAGGTTGAAACTCAGGCGGGATTTTTTCACATTGCAGGGCGCACCATGGCGCTTGACACTATGAAACTTGCATCAGGAGTATGCAGTATCCTTCTCGTCGTTGCAGCGGGATGCCAGAAACCCGACCCCGTCGTCGTCGATCCGGTCGAATCGACGGAGGGCCTGGTGGAGGTGACCCCCATTGCCGCACCGGATACGAACCAGACCCTCACCTCCGTCGACACGACGGGCGTGACGCCTCAGGACGCGGCGAACTTTACCGCGTTTGTCTTAATCGCAAACGTTGAATACGATGCGGGTCCGGCTGGCAGCGCGACGCAGGCGTTCTCCACGGTCTATTTCGCGGACCGCGCGAATCCCTTCTTTTTCAACGGGAAAACGCTCGGCTTCTTCGGCCTCGACCTCAGCCCTGCGATTACGATCAACGGACTTCCGATGATCCGCCTCCCGCACCGCCTCCGGGTTCCCGGCGTCCTGCGGGATACTACGTTCGGGTACGTCTACGCGAAAGACCTCGTCGGTCTCCATCAACCCAACACGATGTATACGTGGGCCGTCCCGACGGTGTCGGCCATGGGAGCGTTCAGCACTTCCATCGTGACGCCGGATAATGTGCAGGTCCTCGCGCCCGCCGGGGGAAGCGTTCTCCCGAGGAACAGGGATCTGCTCCTGCGGTGGACAGGGAAGGGGGATCTGAACCTGGTGATCAGCGTGATAAACCCCCTGACGAAAAGGGTCCGGCCCCTCATGAAGCTTCACCCGCGAATCAATACGGGGAAGGCGATCATTGATCAGCGCGTGCTGCAACTCCTCCCCCCGGAACGCTTTTTTGTTTTCACGTTTGTCATTGCCAACAGGCGCGAGCCACCGCCGGTGACGCCGTACCAGGGGTCAATTCTCGTCCAGGCTGCCTCCGTCCACAACATCTACGTCGAACTTCTGTGATATGATATTTTCACGCTGCCTTGTGACCCTCTTGGGCATGGGCATGGCGACATCGACAACATATGGACAGGCACTCTTTGCTCCGCGGGCGACGGCGATGATGGCGTACGGGTCTGCCGTGCGGGACACGCGCGGGTTTACCGCGAATCCGGCCGGGCTCACGGGCATCCGCGACTGGGACCTCAACACGGTCACCGCGATCAACACCCCGCTGGCAGGACACGGGTTCGTCTTCAGCGGATTCGGATTCGGCAAGCGGTTCCTGGACCGCCACGCCATCGCCGTGCAGTACTCGCCCGGCACATCGCTCGATATCATCCAGCCCGCGACGCTGGTGGTGGTGGGATTGAATATCCCGGCCGATAAAACGATTTCTTATGCCGAACCTTTTGCGGCGGCATACGCTCTCCGACTCAATGAAGAATGGTCGGTCGGAATTCAGGCACGGGTACGGACTGAAAAAGTGAACGACCCGCAGTACACATTTCAATTGCACGACTCCACCATCGTGACCACGGAAAAAGCCTCGACAGCAACCACGTGGTTCACCGATCTGGCCATGCTCTGGAAACCCGCCGGCAATGTTGCGGTGGGCGCCGTCGCGCGTGGCCTGATCCGCTTTTCGCGCTCGGGCCTCGATTCCGCCTTTGCGAGATTCACACTTCCGCAGAAGCGAAGCTTCGATGTTTCGGTCTCCTACGCCGCCACACCGTCGCTGACGTTCGTGGCGGGGGCAAGCACGGCAAAGGAGGGATCCCTCGGTGTCGAGTGGGCTCCGGCGGGAAACCTTATGCTCCGGGGCGGAGTGACCGGAAACGCCGACGAGCACCCAGTGGTATCAGCGGTTGCCGCCGGTATCGGGTGGTCCTACGCATTTCTTGAACTTGATGCGGCGTACCTCGCATTTACAAATCAGGCAAACCGGCGCGGATCGGTGAGTGCGTCCGCTTTCGATGCCGGGGTCATCAATAATATCGCCATGAGTCCGTACGCCGCCAACAGGGTGGCGTTTTCGGTGAAGGCAATTCTCGGGAATCTTAAAGAAAGTCTTGCGAGGATCGAAGGGGTCGAAATGCTCGGCGGCATCTATCCCTCGGCCTATGAGGCCCTGGCGTTTCGGCCTGTCGGCAAGGTGAAAGTGCGCAACATATCGAAGAAACCAATCCAGGCGCGAGCGACCTTTTTCGTGGAACGGTTCATGGACCAGCCGACGGAGACTCAGGCGGTCTATATCCCCCCCGGCGAGGACGCCGAAATACCGCTGACCGCAGTCTTCAATGAGCTCGTGAAAGCTGTGCCGAAAATGACCGTCCGCGACGGAACCGTCTCCGTGTCGGCGACAGTGGCGGAGGACTTTGACGACAGAACACAAACGCGCGTGCTGATTCACGGAAAGAACGACTGGGACGGGAACGTCCTCTCCCTCCGCTATTTCGTGACGCCCGACGACCCGGAAATCATCCGGTACAGCAGGGATATCCTCCTGCAAAAGCGCGACTCATTGGCGGAAGGACCGAAGGAGCTCACCTCGTTCCGGAATGCGAAGATCCTGTTCAATGCATTTGCGGGAAAGCTCTCGTACGTCGCCGATCCGAAGCAGTCGGCCGACTTTGTCCAGTATCCCTCCGAAACTCTCAAAATCCGAGGGGGCGATTGCGATGACATGACGGTCTGCTTCGCTTCGCTCCTGAGCAGCATCGGCATCTCCACCGCCTTTGTTGATGTGATCCCGCCGGGTCAACCGGACAATGCACATATCTTCCTGCTCTGCGATACGGGGGTCGATCCGAAGTTTGGTGCGAGCGTCGCAGACAATCCGAAGCGCTATGTCGTCAGGAAGGGGAAATCGGGTGCGGAATCGATCTGGCTACCGATCGAGACGACCGTGATCACGCGCGGGTTCGATGAGGCGTGGACGGCAGGGGCACAGCAATATTTCGATTGTGTGGAAGTAGGGCTCGGCCTGATCAAGGGCTGGGTGCGTATTGTGGACGTCTATTGAGGAGAGCGGTATGAAGACAATCATGTTGGCGCTTGGTATGTGCCTCGCCCTGCGGGCGACGGCCGGCGGGATCGTGGTGCAGAAAATCAGCGGGGACGTCAGTGTGCGCCACGGCGTCACGGAAACCTGGACGCGCGTGGCGGCAGGCGATGTGCTCCGCCCTGATGATACCATGAAGACGGGGAAGAAGGGCGGGGCGCTCCTCGTGACCGACGCGGCAGGCCGCTCCGGCGGGAAAAAGACCATCACGCTCCCAGAGGAGGTCATCGTGGACCTTTCGGATATCAGGGATCTGTCGCAGGAAGAACTGATGCTGAAGCTCACGATGGAGAAGGTGCGCGCATCCTCGTACGAGTGGAATAACGAGGAGATTCATATTCCGAATGCGGCCGCCGTGCACGGCGCCGACCGGTCCGCGCCGAGCCTGAAAGAAGGGGATCCGCTGAACGGCGTCTTCCAGATCAACGGGGCCCGCGTCCTGTTTGACAACGGGTACTTTGCGACGTGTGCACTCAAGGGGATGGAAGTCTTCCGCCGGTATCCGTCGCTCGGAACGGATTTCAGGAACCGGCTCCTTGTCGCGGAAGCCCTTGAAAAGGCGGATCTCCGCGGTGAAGCGATCAGCGAATACGGAACACTTGCGCAGATGGAAGGTCTGACAACCGATCAGCAAACGCTGGTGAAGGGGCGCATCCAGTCCCTCCGTAAATAACCCGGGTAGTAGCACCGGCGTCCCCGCCGGTGGTTTTGATGCTCTCAGTAGCACCGGCGTCCCTGCCGGTGGTTTTTGATGCTCTCAGTAGCACCGGCGTCCCCGCCGGTTGCTTTTCCTTTACCTACCGCTCCCCCTTCTCTTCCTCCACCCCCAGAATTAGTGCCTCACTACCCGGGACTTGAAAGTCCGCGGTCTGCGCAAGGTCAATGATCGCCCCTGTAATGAGGTTCCGGAGCCGGGTCGCTCCGTTGAGCTGGTGCCGGAATGAGGGAAGCCCGGCCGGCTGCTTCTGATCCGAGTTGTTTGCAATGATCAGCGTCCGCTCGTCGTCCAGGACCCGCAGGTACGCATAGACCTCATCGACCGGGGGAAAATGTATCATGCGCCCGTACGCGAGCGAGAGCCGCTCCTTCCGGAGATGAAGGAGCGCGCGCACTGCGTTGAAGAATTTCTTCGCCTTAGGTCCGCGTCCCGCAGGGAGAAACGCATTCGTGCTGTCACCCGGAAACCCGCCGGGAAAATCTGCGCGAATGTTCCCGTGGCCCCTTCCCCCCATCATCCCGATTTCGGTTCCGTAAAAGATCTCCGGAATCCCCCTCGTCGTCAGCAGGATTTTGAGTGCCAGCAGCGCGCGGGAGGTGTCTCCCTCCGTCATGTACATGATCCGTCGCGTGTCATGGTTGTCCACGAACGTCATCAGGGCGTACGGGTCGGCATAGAGGTGGTCCCGGGAGAGACAATCGTAGATCAGCCGGATGCTCCCCCTGTTCCCGAAGACCTGTGTGAATGCGTTGAACAGGGGGAAATCGGTGATGCTCGGCAGATTCGTATCGAACGACCCTGCCAGCGGACTCCCTTTCTGAAAGGGTGCGACGTACGCGGGATCGTCCATCCAGACCTCGCCGACGATCGTAAACGCCGGATACTCCGCCAGAATTGATCTCCCCCAGTCGGAGAGAAAACGGGGGTCCGCGTACGGATAGGTGTCCTCCCGTATGCCGTCAATGCCGGTCGTCTCAATCCACCAGAGCGTGTTTTGTATCAGATACCGGGCTACGAAGTAATTCCTCTGGTTGAGGTCGGGCATGGTGTCCGAAAACCAGCCGGCAACGGTGGCCGCTCGCTGTGTGGAATCGCTGTGAATGTCGGTCAGGTCGGCTTTATCATGCACCGCGCGCGCATGGTTGGCCGTCGAGCCATTGAGCCAGTCGGCAGAGGGGAGGTTCCTCATCCACGGGTGAGCGGCACCGATGTGGTTGCTTACATGGTCCATGATGACCTTCAGTCCCCGGCGGTGTGCTTCCCGGACGAATTCTTCGTACTGCGCGTTGGTGCCGAAC
>JBGPYM010000318.1:0-3239 GCA_041493205.1 Bacteroidota bacterium | reverse complement strand
GGACAATGTCTTCGCTCCCGTTTATCCAATACTCAGGCGTGCGGAACTGCGGGACGATCGATTCGAAGCTCCCCGTCCCGTGACCGGTCACGGGTGCGTCGCGGACTGCATTCCAAGCGGCATCCCAGATCACGGTCCGCCGCTCGAGCGATGCAGTACCGGTCCCGGCAAAAAATCCGAGAAACCGCTGATGAAGCGAGGGCACGGCGTGGATGACCAGTGCCAGCGCACAGATCAGGCCGCCGATGCGCACCATCGCCGATTTCTTGTATCCCGCTGAGAGAAAGAGATAACCTCCGGACGCAACTATGGCGGCCATCAATCCGCCGCGCGATCCACTCGAAAGAATAAGGGCGAAAGCGCCGGCGATCAACACGTAGGGGATAACCTTCGCACGACCGGAGAGACGCTTCCCCTCCGAGAAAAGGAGAGGGAGCATCACTGCCAGGAACGCGGCGAGTATCGATGCGCTGCCCAGCGTGGATCCTGTGCGGCTCTCCGCTCCCGATACAAAGACCCCCACGGGGAGCTCAGTAAACAGGAGGCTTGCAACAGCGACGCCTTCGACTGCGGCCACCACCAGCATGATCGACCGCGTAAAAACTCTGCGCTCTCGCCCGGTGCCGAATGCGTGGGTGCCTGCGAAAAACATCACCCCGAATGCGCCCCAGAGGAATGCAGTATCACGCGCGCTCCTGAATTCAGGAGCGTGAAGTGCCTGCACTGCTGTGAGAAGCAGGAAAAGCAGAAGGAGAACATCGGCGGGAGTTCTGACGACCATGAGACGCCGGTGCAGGAGAGCAGCCGTGATGGAGAACCCCAGGAATATGATCACCCCGCAGACCAGCAGCGGTTGTTTGACCACATCCGCTTCGTAGCTGTTGGGAAGGAATGCGAGCGTTACTACGCCGAGCAGAGCAGCAGCGGCGAAGCCCGCGTGCATCGTGTCATCACACTGTTCAGGTTCGGTCAGATTGTACGTACGCGGCAAGCGGGCCTCATCCAGCAGGTTACGAGTTACATTGACTTTCAGACGCGCGTTTGTTACCTTTTAACGCATAATTTCAGCGTTTCCGGGTCAGGATTCAAGGAGTTTCTTATTGATCAGTAAATACGGTTACGACGTCGTCGCCACGGTCGTAGCGCTTGTCATCATCGGTTCGCTCCTGGCATGGTTCTTCGTCGACGTCAAAATCGTAAAGTACGGCATTACCGGCCTTCTTGCCCTTTCCCTGCTCCTCACGTTGAATTTCTTTCGCGACCCGGACAGGACGACACCGGCGGGGGACAATCTGATCATCGCGCCCGCCGACGGGGAAGTTGTTCAGATTAAACCTCTGCGCGAGGATGAGTATCTGAAGAGTGAGGCGGTCCAGGTCAGCATCTTCATGTCTCCTCTCAATGTGCATGTCAACCGGTTCCCGGTCAGCGGGACGGTGGGCTACTTCCGCCATATTCCCGGCGAATTCCTGGTTGCGTTCGATGAGAAATCGTCCCTGCGCAATGAACGAACCCTCATCGGTGTCGAAAACGGCCATGGAAAAGTACTCTTCAAGCAGATTGCAGGATTTATCGCGCGCCGGATTGTCGCGAATGTGAAGATCGGGGACAGGGCGGTGGCAGGAGAACGGTTCGGTATGATAAAATTCGGCTCCCGGGTGGACGTGATTGTCCCGCAGAGTGCGGCGGTCAGAGTGCACCTCGGGGAGAAGACGGTGGCGGGAGAAACAGTGCTGGCAGCGGTGCCGTAAGGCCGCCGCCCATGTCGCACAGCCCTTCGAAATCATGAAAATCACCCGAGCCGTTGTTCCGAGCCTGTTCACCATCCTGAACATGTTTTGCGGGTTCATTTCGGTGATCCACTCGAGCCGCGGCGAGTTTGTCCAGGCAGCCTGGTTTATCATTCTCGCGGCAGGATTTGATTCACTGGACGGCGTGATGGCGCGCATCACGCGGTCCTCGTCCGAGTTCGGCGTGCAGATTGATTCGCTGTCCGATGTGGTGTCCTTCGGGGTCGCGCCGTCGTTCATGGTGTACCAGATGTCGCTCTGGTCGCTGGGAGGACCCGGCGTTTTGCTCGGTTCGCTGATCATGATATTCGGCGGGTTGCGGCTCGCACGCTTCAACGTGCAGCTCGTGGGGTTCGACAAGGACCAATTCGTGGGTCTTCCGATTCCCGCGTGCGCAATCACCGTGTCGTCGTTCACGCTCAATTATTTTACGCCGGAGACGGGACTCGATCCCGGCGCTGTGGTCGCTCTTCCCTGGATGGTGGGGGGACTTGCGCTCCTGATGGTGAGCAAGGTAAAGTACGACACCCTTCCCAGGATCTCCAGGCGCGCGATACAGAAAGAGCCGTGGAAATTTGTCTTTGCAATGCTCGCCGTAGTGGTGGTCGTCCTCACCGGAGGCGGCGCGATATTCCCGCTGCTCCTTCTGTTCATCGCGCTCGGCATCTTCCGCTGGTGCATCACCACGGTCCGCCGCTGGACATCGGGAGGGGCGAAATATGAAGAAGAACATTCGGTGGAACCGACGAGCATCGATACGTAACCGGAGGGCTGGCAGTGTTCCTCGCACATATCAGGGTGACCCTCCGGACGTCCATCCTTGATCCCCAGGGGAAGGCGGTCCAGCATGCGATCGGAACGCTCGGTGTCGGGGCTGTCGCGGATGTCAGGATGGGGAAATACATCGAGGTGAAGATCGATGCGACCAGTGAGGACGAAGCGCGCCGCACGACAGAGGAGATCTGCAAAAAACTCCTGGCCAATCCGGTGATGGAAGATTATGCCTACGAGCTGGTGAAGGATTCATGACGGGAGGCAAGACGAAATTCGGCGTGGTGGTGTTCCCGGGCTCCAACTGCGACCATGATGCTTACCATGCCTGCAAGCACGTCCTCGGCCAGGACGCGGTGTTTCTCTGGCACAAGGAGGCGGATCTCCGGGACGCGGACGTCGTCATTCTGCCGGGGGGGTTTTCATACGGTGATTACCTGCGCTGCGGCGCGATCGCGCGCTTCTCGCCCGTGATGAAGGAAGTGGTCCGGTTCGCTGCGAGCGGGGGAACCGTGATCGGCATCTGCAACGGGTTTCAGATCCTCCTCGAAGCAGGGTTGCTCCCCGGCGTGCTGCTGCGCAACGCATCGCTCCGGTTCGTCTGCCGGTACATCCATTGCCGCGTGGAATCCGCCGCAACCCGGTTCACCGGTCTGTGCCGTGCGGGGGAAGTCCTTG
>JBGPYM010000134.1:0-8284 GCA_041493205.1 Bacteroidota bacterium | reverse complement strand
CCTCTCCCTCAACCCGGTAATTCCTGCACGCCACGACGAAAATCGGAAGGAAAGCTCCATGAAGCAGACCGCTCTTGAACGATTCATCCGTTATGCAAAGATCGATACACAGTCGAAGGACGATTCCGAATCCTATCCCAGCACCCCAAAGCAGCTCACCCTTCTCAATCTTCTCCTGGCCGAACTGAAAGAACTCGGCCTGCGCGACGCCCGGATCAACGCCCACGGGTATGTTATGGCCACGATCCCGTCGACCCTCCCTTCCGGCCACCCGTCATACGGCAAAGTGCCGAAGGTCGGGTTCATATCTCACGTAGACACCTCTCCCTCAGCATCAGGGGAAAACGTGAAGCCTCAAGTCATTGAGAAATACAAGGGCGGGGACATCGTGCTGGCAGGCAATCGCTCGGTCGTGATCCTTGAATCGGAAAACCCGGAATTGAAAAACAACGTCGGGAAGGCCATCGTCACCTCCGACGGGACGACGCTCCTCGGGGCCGACGACAAAGCCGGACTCGCGATCATCATGACGGCGGCCCAGACCCTGATCAACGATCCGAAACTTCTCCACGGAGACATCAAGATCGGCTTCACGCCCGATGAGGAAGTCGGCGCCGGGACAAAATTCTTCGACCTGAAGGAGTTCGGCGCGGACTTTGCGTATACCGTGGACGGCGACACTCCTGGCGAACTGAACAAGGAAACCTTCAGCGCCAACCTGGCCGTCATTACCGTGCATGGCCGGAACATCCATCCCGGAAGTGCAAAGAACATCATGGTTAATTCCCTTCGGGCAATGGCGGACATCATCGCGCGAACCCCACGGAACACGGCGCCCGAGACCACGGAAGGGTACGAGCCGTACATTCATCCCCACATCATGGAAGGGGAGGAAGCGAAGTCGACCCTGAAGCTCCTCCTGCGCGACTTCAATACCGCCGGGCTGGATGTCCTGAAGAAAAAGCTCGAAGCGATCATTGCCGAGGTGCGGACGCTGCACCCGAAGACGACCATCGAGCTTCAGATCATCGAGCAATACCGCAACATGAAAGACTACATGGGGAACGACGCGCGCGTGCTGGATTGCCTCTGGGAAGCTGCGCGGCGCACCGGCCTCACGCCGTCCTGGGTTCCCATCCGGGGAGGCACTGACGGTTCACGACTGACGGAAAAGGGGCTCCCCACACCCAACATCTTCACGGGAGGACAGAACTACCATGGCCCCACTGAGTGGCTGTCGGTGGAGGGAATGGAGAAATCCGTGGAGACTGTCGTCCACCTCGCACAGGTCTGGGTCGAAAAGAGCAACCACTGACCACCGGCTGAACGCCGCCCGCTCAATGGCCGGCGCCGACTGCCACTCCGGAATCCACCCTGACAGGAGCTCGTACACATGGATCCTCTTACATCAGCGACCAGCAGCCTCCCCGACAACGCATATAAGGAACTGAAACCAGGCGAGGAGTACCGGCCGATTCTTGATCCCGCCGGCAGTCCCCCGGAGGTTACCGGCTGGTCGGTCACCTGGGGCGTTTTGATGGCGCTCCTGTTTTCCGCAGCCGCCGCATATTCAGGGCTCAAGATCGGCCAGGTATTTGAAGCAGCAATCCCGATCGCCATTCTTGCCGTCGGGCTTTCCGCCGCGACGAAACGAAAGAACGCGCTCGGCGAGAACGTCATCATCCAATCCATCGGCGCCAGCTCCGGGGTGATCGTGGCGGGCGCCATCTTCACCATCCCTGCCCTCTATATTCTCGACCTCCCGGCAAGTTTCTTTCAGGTCTTCTGTGCCTCGGCGCTGGGTGGCTTTCTGGGAATCCTCTTCCTGATTCCTTTCCGGAAGTTCTTCGTCAAAGACATGCACGGCAAGTTCCCCTTCCCCGAAGCGACGGCGACAACGGAAATCCTGGTGGCGGGGGAAAAGGGAGGAAAACAGGCGAGCGTGCTGGTCATCAGCGGACTGATCGGCGGATTGTTCGATTTTGCCTTCAGCGCTTTCGGCGCATGGTCGGAAGTCATCACGAGCCGGATGTCCGATGCGGGCGCCATGGTGGCGGAGAAGTTCCGGATGGTGTTCCGGCTGAACGTCTCCGCAATGGTGTTCGGCCTGGGGTATATTGTCGGCTT
This sequence comes from Bacteroidota bacterium, assembly GCA_041493205.1. Taxonomy (GTDB): domain Bacteria; phylum Bacteroidota; class Ignavibacteria; order UBA10030; family UBA6906; genus JBGPYM01. The sequence goes on along the minus strand of JBGPYM010000134.1, from coordinate 6,157 downwards.
GAAATATTCCGCGATCATCACCGCAGGGTCGTTCCTCTCCTGGTTTGTCCTGGTCCCCCTCTTTTATGAGGCGGGCCACGGGCTCACGGTACCGCTGGGCGCTACGGCCACAAAGCTCATTTCCGCGATGAGCCCCGAGGAGATCTTCCGGAATTACGTCCGGCAGATCGGCATCGGGGGTATCGCCATGGCGGGCATCATCGGCATCATCCGGTCGTCGAAGATCATCGGGGGCGCATTTAAGCTTGCCTACCGCGAAATCATGCACAAGGACAAAGGGGCCGAAACGACGACCGTGCGGACGCAGACCGACCTCCGGATGGCGTTCAATATCCTCCTGATCCTCCTCACCGCCCTGTTGATTTTTGTGTTCTTTTACGGCGGCGTTGTGTTCAACCTGACGCACGCTCTTGTGGGCCTGGTAATCGTGATCGTGATATCGTTCCTGTTCACGACTGTCGCGGCCAATGCAATCGCGATTGTCGGGACCAACCCGATCTCCGGGATGACCCTGATGACACTTATCCTCTCGTCGCTCATTCTCACCCAGATCGGTCTTTCAGGGTCGAACGGGATTGTCAGCGCGCTCGTGATCGGCGGGGTCGTCTGTACGGCGCTCTCGATGGCAGGCGGGTTCATCACCGATCTGAAGATCGGCTACTGGCTCGGGTCGACACCGAAGAAGCAGGAAACCTGGAAGTTCCTCGGCGTGCTTGTCTCCGCGGCGACGGTCGGCGGGGTGATCCTGGTTTTAAATCAGACATTCGGGTTCAAGGGTGAAAATGCCATGGTTGCGCCGCAGGCCAACGCAATGGCGGCCGTCATCCAGCCGCTCATGTCAAACACCCCTGCCCCCTGGGCTCTTTATCTCGTGGGAGCCATCATCGCACTGATCCTGACCATGATTAAGATCCCGCCCCTCGCGTTCGCCCTCGGGATGTACATTCCGCAGGAACTCAACACGCCGCTTCTGTTCGGAGGTCTTGTTGCGTGGTGGGTCTCGACGCGCTCAAAGAGCGAAAAACTCAACAACGCGCGGCTCTCCCGTGGCACGCTGATCGCCTCCGGGTTTATCGCGGGAGGATCGCTGTTCGGGGTATTGAATGCGTTTCTCCGGTTTGCCGGCTGGAACTGGTATAACGATGTCTGGGCCGCATCGACGCCCGCCGAAATCGTCGGCCTTGCGATGTTCATCCTCCTGATGACGTATTCGGTGATTGATTCGATGCGGGCCAAGGAAAGCGACTAGACTCGGGGACACCACGATGACAGAGCCACAACCAGGACATCGATCGCACGAGCTTCGTCTGTGTGCAACGACCGGCGCCCTGAGCGCCGGCATCGCCGTCGCGTTGGGCGCATTCGGGGCGCACACGCTGCGGTCAACAATTGCGCCGGAGATGCTGGCGGTCTTTGAGACCGGCGTTCGGTACCAGTTCTATCACGCGGCCGGAATGATCGCCACGGGAATCGCAGGCCTTGTGCTGGGCGGTGCACCCCGAAGGTTTCTCTTCGCCGGCTGGGCGTTCCTTGCCGGAAGCGTCATCTTCTCCGGCAGCCTTTATCTCATCGCATTGTCCGGCACGACGTCGGTGGGAGCCATCACCCCCATCGGGGGCCTGCTCTTCATCGCGGGGTGGCTCCTGCTGGCAAATGCGATTGTCCATCGCAGGGCGGTTTGATTTTTTTAGGGAAATTGGCGATATTAGCAGGATAAATTCCCTACTCCGGAGAGGCAACTGGTGATCAAGAAGTTCCTGGTCGTGTTCTTCATTCTTGGTGCCGCAGTGGTGTTCTGGTTCTCTTTTGCAATCTGGACGGGCCTGTATTCAGTGTACACGTTCCCGCCCAGCAGAATGAATCCCGATGGAGCGACAATAATCGTTTCGCGGGATGAAGGTGAGCCGATGTTCAACTCGCCACAGTACAAGGCCCCCCCGAAGAAGCAGGAGAGATCCGGCGGCATCGGTTTTGGCTCCATGCCTCATGCAAAACGACCTCTTGAGCAGCGGACGATCGTAGAGCTTCCCTACGTCGAGTGGGCCTACCAGAAGTCGCTCGAACAACCAACGCCTGAATAACACCGTACGCCGAGTTCAGCCTGCCGTGTGGACTTTCTCACGGCGCCGCGCTACGTCATTTTCGTTCATTCGCATGTCAACGACAGAGAAACCAGATTTATCTTCCCTCCGGATCTCCCGGGAGGCCGCAGAGCCCGCCCGTGTGATTCGCCGAACCCCGTGGAGCGTCATCCTCCCCGCAGCTCTCCTGATTATCCTCACAGGAGGCTATCTCCTCCTCCGTTCCGGAACAACCGTTGAAGTGGACACTGTTGCCGTGGCGCTCACATTCCCGTCGCAGGCGAATGCCGTCCTGACAGCCAACGGTTACGTCGTCGCGCAGCGCAAGGCTGCGGTCGCCTCCAAAGCGACCGGGCGCCTCGTGAGACTGGATGTCGAGGAAGGGGACAGAGTCCGGCGGGGACAGGTGATTGCGCAGCTGGAGGACGGCGACATGGTCGCGGCACTGTCCAAGGCAAAGGCGGATGTCGCCGTTGCGCAGGCAGACTCGTTCGATGCGTACACCACGCTTGCGCGGCAGCGCACGCTCATTGCCTCGGGCCTGACGTCGCGCGCGGAATTCGATGCAGCCGCGGCGCGTTTTGAGAGGGTCAAGGCCTCGATTCAATCGGCCCGCGCTGCCGTGGATGGCGCCGACGTCGCACTGGAGAATACGCGCATCCGTGCGCCATTTGACGGCACAGTGCTGACCAAGACCGCGGACGTGGGAGAAGTCGTCGCCCCGTTTGCGTCATCGTTAAGTTCGCGCGGCGCCGTGGTCTCGATCGCCGATATGGGCTCGCTGCAGGTGGAGGCGGACGTCTCGGAGTCGAACATCACGCGCGTGTCGGTTGCCCAGCCGTGCGAGATCATCCTTGACGCGTATCCGGAGAAAAGGTACCGCGGAACCGTTCACAAGATCGTTCCGACCGCCGACCGTGCGAAGGCCACCGTGCTGACAAAGGTCGCATTCCTTGAACAGGACGAACGGGTGCTTCCCGAGATGAGCGCAAAAGTCTCGTTCCTGTCAAGCGAAATTTCCGCTTCGGCCGCGGCGGCACCCCCCAAAACAACCGTACCCGCATCCGCCCTCGTTGATCGGAACGGACACACGGTGGCGTTTGTCATCCGGGAAGGGGTTGCGACAGAAACCGAAGTACGGACCGGCGAGCGGATGGGAAACCTGATGGAGATCAAGGAGGGCCTTTCGGCCGGCGACATTCTCGTCAACCACCCGGCCGCGGGCTTTGGAGGCGGAACGAAAGTGAAAACACGATAGAGGCACACTTCACGTCACGGAGACAGGCATGGCGCAAACGAACAATTCGATCATCACGGTCCAGGACGTCACCAAATCGTACCACAGGGACGCCCTCGAAATCCCCGTGCTCCGGGGCATTACGCTCCGCGTGCCGGAGGGGGAATTCCTGGCTCTCATGGGCCCGTCCGGCTCGGGGAAGACCACACTGCTCAACCTCATCGCGGGCATTGACCGTCCCGATGCGGGGAACGTCTCCGTCGCCGGGACCGACATTGGCACGCTGAACGAATCGCAGCTTGCGGTCTGGCGTTCGCGGCACGTCGGATTCATTTTTCAGTTCTATAATCTGCTCCCCGTGCTGACCGCCTACGAAAACGTCGAGCTTCCCCTCCTGCTGACAAAGCTGTCGCGCAAAGAAAAGCGCGACCACGTCGAGGCCGCGCTGCGGCTGGTCGGGCTCGGCGACCGGATGAAGCATTTCCCGAAACAGCTTTCCGGCGGACAGGAACAGCGGGTCGCGATCGCCCGGGCGATCGTCACCGACCCGACGCTGCTGGTGGCGGACGAACCGACGGGCGACCTGGACAAGGTCTCCGCGAACGAGATCATGGACCTGCTCGACAGGCTGAACAAGGAATACAAAAAGACGATCGTGATGGTCACGCACGACCCGCGCGCCGCAGAGAAGGCACACGTCGTGAAGCATCTCGACAAAGGGGAACTGAGCTAAGGAGACACGCCATGTTTATCATCAGACTCGTCCTGAAGAACGCCCTCCGGCACAAGCTGCGGACATCCCTGACCATCCTGGGCATCGCCGTGGCCGTCATGTCGTTCGGGTTCATGCGCACGATCGTGACCGCCTGGTCGGCAGGCGTCGAAGCATCTGCCGCAAACCGGATGATCACGCGGCAAGCGGTATCATTCATCTTCCCCCTCCCCTATGCGTACAAGGCACAGATCGAAAAAGTCCCGGGAGTGACCCAAGTATCGTTCGCCAACTGGTTCGGCGGCATCTACAAAGACCCGGCCGACTGGAAGAACTTCTTTCCCCGGATGTCCGTCGACCCTGAGACGTTTTTCGACGTCTACCCGGAGTTCATCGTTCCCCCCGAACAGCTTGCCGATTTCAGGAAGGAACGGAATTCCTGCATCATCGGCGCGAAGCTGGCAAAGGAGCACGGGTTCAAACTCGGCGACATCATCCCGATCGAGGGGGACATTTATCCGGGCCACTGGGAGTTCGTCGTGCGCGGGATTTACAAGGGGAAAGACGAGACGACCGATGAGACGCAGATGTTCTTCCACTGGGCCTACCTGGATGAGCGGCTGAAGACGAACCAGCCGGGGCGGGAAGGGAATGTCGGCTGGTATGTCTTCAGCGTCCGCAATGCCGGGGAGATGCCGCGGGTAGCGAAAGCCATTGACGACATGTATCTCAACTCGCGCGCGGCCACCAAAACGGAAACCGAGCGGGAGTTCCAGCAGAGCTTCGTGTCGATGTCGAGCGCGATCATCACCTCGCTGGAAACTGTGTCCTATGTGATCATCGGCATCATTCTCCTGATCCTCGCCAACACGATCGTGATGGCGGCCCGTGAACGGACGAAAGAATACGCCATCCTCAAAACGCTCGGGTTCTCGCGCAGGCACATCGTCGGCCTGATCGGCGGGGAATCGCTCATGATCGCCGGCATCGGGGGCGCTGCCGGACTCGCGCTCACGTTCCCGGTCGCGGGAGGATTCGCGAAACTGTTTCCCACGTTCTTCCCCATCTTCAATGTCGAAACGATCACCATCGTTCTCGCGATCGGGGTCGCCATATTTGCGGGCGTGGTGGCGGCGTTGTTTCCCTCCGTGCGCGCGGTGCGGATGAAAATCGTCGACGGATTACGGTCCATAGGGTGATGACATGAAAATCCCAATTGCCTATACCTGGCGGAGTCTCTGGACACGCCGGCTCACGACGATCCTGACACTCGGCGGCATTGCCCTGGTCGTGTTCGTGTTCGCCGCGGTCCTGATGCTTGCGCACGGGGTTGAGAAGACGCTCGTGGAAACCGGGGCGGAGGACAATGTGATCGTACTCCGCAAGTCCGCGAATTCGGAGCTGGTGAGCCAGATCGAGCGCGACGGCGCGAACATCGTGAAGACGCAGCCGGAAGTGGCGGCGCTTCCCGACGGGACGCCCATAGCGTCGCCGGAAACGTATGTCGTCATCAATCTGAGGAAAAAGGACACAGGGGGGATGGGAAACATCTCGGTCCGCGGGGTTTCCCCGGCGGCGATGACCATTCGCCCGCAGGTCAAGCTCGTCGACGGCCAGATGTTCCGGTTCGGGAGCCGGGAGGTCATCGTTGGGACGAACATCGCGAAGCGGTTCGAAGGGGCCTCGATCGGCAGTCAGATCCGGTTCGGCGACGCCCAGTGGACGGTCGTCGGACTGTTTGAAGCGAACGGCTCCGGGTTTGAATCTGAAATCTGGGGGGATGTTGATCAGCTCATGCCTGCCTTCGGCCGGCCGGTCTATTCCTCCATGACATTCCGCCTCAAAAACCCGTCGGATTTTGACGCGGTCAAGGCGAGGATCGAGAAGGACCCGCGGACGCAGTACATGGACATCAAGAGGGAGAAGGCGTACTACGAGGAACAGTCCAAGCTGATGTCGGATTTCATCAAGATCCTCGGGCTCATCGTCACCATCATTTTCAGCATCGGTGCGATTATCGGGGCGATGATCACGATGTATGCGGCGGTGGCCAACCGGACGGTGGAAGTGGGGACGCTCCGGGCGATTGGGTTCCGGCGCAAGAGCGTTCTGGCGGCATTCCTCGTG
>JBGPYM010000362.1:0-2523 GCA_041493205.1 Bacteroidota bacterium | reverse complement strand
AGCAAGGATGAAATCCTCTGGAAGGCGTTTGCGCACGGACACTGGCTCCTCTGGGCGGCAGGACTTGCAGGCGCAGGACTGACGGCGTTTTACATGTTCCGGCTGCTGACGCTCACCTTCGACGGGGAAAAACGGTGGGAGGCGGGAAAGCATCCGCATGAAGCTCCGCTCACGATGACCGACCCCCTGATGGTCCTTGCGGTCCTCTCATTTGCGGGAGGAATCGCCGGTATCCCTGCGAGCCTCGGCGGCGGGAACGCGATCGAACAGTGGCTGGAACCCGTGTTTGAGCGGGCGGACCGGATCATGGCGCTTCCCGGACACGGCACGGAGCCGGTCGAGTACGTCCTGATGGTACTTTCGGTCCTTGTCGCCGTCGTTGGCATCTACTTCGCCCGCACCTGGTACCTCCGGAAGAAGGAAATTCCTGAACGGCTGGCGGCGAAGGTGCCCAGGGGTTACGAACTCCTGCTGAACAAGTATTACGTGGACGAAGTGTATGACGCAGCGGTCGTCCGGCCGATGGTTGCCGGATCGGAAAAGCTCCTCTGGAAGGTCATCGACGTGAATGTCATCGACGGGATCGTGAACGGAACCGCATCGCTCATCGGTTGGGCAAGCGGTGTGTTCCGGCGCGTGCAGACGGGTGTCGTCCAGAACTACATGGTTGTCTTCCTCGCCGGCGTGGTGCTGATCGTCGGCTGGCTCCTCGCCAAATAACGCTCCCACCGCCAACGATGGAACAATTGATCCTGAGCATTCTCCTCTTCATCCCGGTCGCGGGAGCGCTCGTCGTCGTTCTCCTCCGTCCGGACGCCGTCCGGGCGATCAAACTGGCGGGGCTCGCCACATCGCTGGCCGCCTTCGCCGTTGCGGTCTGGCTCTTTCTCGCCTTTGACGGCACGCGGGGCGACATGCAGTTCGTGGAAAAAATCCCGTGGATTGCCGCGCTCAACATTTCCTACCACCTGGGCGTCGACGGCATCTCGCTGTTGCTTGTCGCGCTGACCGCGTTCCTTACCCCGATCGCGCTTCTCGCCTCATGGGAATCGGTCACTGTCCGGCTGAAAGGGTACGTTGCGCTGATGCTCCTGCTGGAAGCCGGAACGCTCGGCGTGTTCATGGCGCTCGACACGTTTCTCTTTTATGTGTTCTGGGAGTTCATGCTGATCCCGATGTACTTCATCATCGGCATCTGGGGAGGCCAGGAGCGGATTTACGCGGCGGTGAAGTTCTTCCTCTATACGATGGCGGGGAGCCTCCTCATGCTCGTCGCCATCCTGTGGCTCGGCTACTACGCTTCCACGCTGCCGGGCGGCGTGTTTACCACCGACCTGCTCGAGTTGTACAAGTCCGCTCCGGGCATCCCGATGGGAATCCAGACATGGATGTTCCTGGCGTTCACGCTCAGCTTTGCGATTAAAGTGCCGATCTTTCCCCTGCACACGTGGCTCCCCGATGCGCACGTCCAGGCGCCGACGGCAGGAAGCGTGATTCTCGCGGGCATTTTGCTGAAGATGGGGACATACGGTCTCGTCCGGTTCTCGCTGCCGCTCTTTCCGTACGCGACATTCGCGTTCCTCCCGTATCTCGCGGGCCTCGGGGTGGTCGGCATCATCTACGGCGCGCTCGTTTCCATGGTCCAGCCCGACATCAAGAAGCTTGTCGCGTATTCGTCGGTGAGTCACCTCGGGTTCGTCGTTCTCGGTATATTCGCGCTGACGGAGGAGGGGATGCAGGGGAGCGTGATCCAGATGATCAACCACGGACTCTCCACCGGTGCGCTCTTCCTTCTTGTCGGCATGATCTACGACCGCAGGCACACACGCCTGCTCAAGGACTTCGGCGGACTCGCCCGTCCGATGCCGGTCTACGCAACTTTTTTTATGATCGTGATGCTGTCGTCGGCCGGACTCCCCGGCCTCAACGGGTTCGTGGGGGAGTTCCTGATCCTGCTCGGGACATTCCGATCCCGGTTCCTCGGGACGCCGTGGTATGCGATCGCGGCATCGACGGGTGTGATCCTTGCCGCCGTCTATCTCCTCTGGAGCTACCAGCGGGTCTTTTTCGGGAAGAATGAAAACCCCGCAAACCAGTCGCTCAAGGATCTCACCCCGCGCGAGATCGCCGTGCTCGTCCCCGTCGTCATCTTCATCGTCTGGATCGGCGTGGCTCCCATGACATTCCTCGGCAAATCCGCTGCGGCGTCAAAGCAGATCATCCAGCGCATTGAGAGCGCGCGGCAGGGAACGCTGAAAGGGTATGCCATCCAGGACGTCCCGCCCGCGTCGCAAGGACCACACCAATGACGGAAGGACATCATGTCATCCCGGTCTCTCCGTGGATGATCGCGCCGTTCGTCCTCCTCCTGCTCGCCATAGCCATCGCCCCCTTCATCAACCGCCACTGGTGGGAACGCCGTTATCCCTGGGTTGCGGGTGGACTCGGTCTCGTGGGCGTTGTCTACTATCTGTTCATCCTGGAGAACCCCGCGAGGATGCTCGACACGGGAATCGAGTACGT
>JBGPYM010000029.1:0-19089 GCA_041493205.1 Bacteroidota bacterium | reverse complement strand
TCCCACATGGTATAGGTCGCTTCGTTGCCGCGCACTTCCGACTGCGCATACGAGAGCCGCATCGTATAGAAAAATCCGCCCCCGATGCCTGTCCCGCTGATCGTATAGTACCGTTTCACAATGACGTTCGTATCAGCCCCTGCGCCCAGGTTCGGCGGGTTGGTGTTCGGATAGACCGTCGCCGTGATCATCGACGGATTGCCTGTCCCGCCAGGGATCACGTAGGCGTTGGCGCCGAAGAACTGGTAGGTCCCGGTGGAGCCCGGCGCGATCGCACGCGCCACGGTACCCGTGATGCTGTTGGCACCCAGCACGAGCGCCGTCGGAGCCGAGGCATTGACGGTCAGGATATGGCCCGCCGTTGCAACGTTCCCCGAGGTGAGCGTCATGATCCCACCCGTAGCGATCTGCACGTCGCCCGTCAGGGAGAGTCCCGCGGCGTTATTCACGATCACTGCATAGAAGGTCGAAGCACCGACATGCTGCAGGGCGGCACCCTGGAAGGTCACCGTGCTCGTACCGTAGTTAAAGGTTCCGCTGTTCGTCCAATCGCCGCCGAGCTGGTGCGCGAACGTTCCCGCAGAATAGGTAGAAGTTGGACCTATGCTGAACGTTCCCGCCACGGTGAACGCCCCAGCGGCGGCAGTTGATGCGGAACCTGATGTCGAGAAATTGCCAGCGACGGACAATGCTGATGCTGGCATCGTCTTCGTTCCCCCATTGCTCAGCGAGAGGTGTCCATATGACTCATTCGTGACCGTCTGATTTGTACCGTTGTATTCGACTGTGCTCGCCGCGCCAAGAGTGTGCGTGTTGTAGTTGGACGGGAAGCTGTTCGTTCCTCCGATTTTCAATGCTGCGCCATTGGAGACCGTGAGCGTACCGCCGGGGGAAGCTCTATTCGCGGTAAACGTCGAGAGATCGAAAATGCCGGCAAGTACCGTGAGATTGGCGGTGACTGCCACGTTGCTTCCCAGCGTTACGCCGCTGGTGTTATTGACCGTCAGCGAACTCACCGTTGACGGGAGCCCATCGCCTGTCACCTGTGGGGAGGACCCGCTATACGTGTAATTCGCACCGGTGGAAAAGCTCCGGGTCCCCGTTACCTGGATATTTCCACTAGCAGACGACGCGGCAATCCCGTTTGGTGACCCGATGACGATTGTCGCGCCGGACGACAATGTGAAATTCCCTGCTCCGTTGACGAGGGCGGACCCCAGGGTTAACGTGGACGTGTTATTCACCTGCAGCGTGGAACCCGGGGTCACCTGCAACGTTGATGAATTATTCACCGTAAGATTGATCCGATTCGCAATCGTGCCACCAGACGTAAATGTCTGCGTTCCCGAGCCAGTGAACACAATACCACTCGTCGTGCTTGTCCCCGTCTCCGTGATGGTACCGGCTGTCTGTGAAAAGTTGCCGGCGATATTGACAAGCCCTATTGAGGCATTATCCGCCATCTCCAGGGTCCCGCCGCTCATGCTAAAATTCCCCGCTACCGTGATGGTGCGGTTTGAACCGCCCGCGACTCTGACCGACCCTGCGGATTGGGTGTAGCTTCCTCCGATCGTATTTGTTCCGGACGCAAACCGGAATTCTCCGGTGGTCCCGGTACTTTGTATCGTGAGAGTGCCGTTCATTGCAAGCGTATTGCTCAAAGTCAAATTCGTGGTTTGGCTGTTGCAATTCCAGGTCAGGTGGCCGAAAGTTTGGTTGAGACCGTTGGGAAGAGTGGCAACTGTCCCGGTCACCATGCAGATCGAATTTGCATTCCATGTCGCCGTGGGAATTGTTCCCCCGTCGACAGCGTGCTGGAACGTACTGCCGGAGTTGAAGACAATCGTTGCGCCCGTATTTCTCGTGATAGTTCCTGAGTTATTGAAGAGTCCGGAGACGGAAAGGTCTGTACCCGTTCCATTGGAAATTGTCAGAGTGTCTCCGCTGGGAAGCGTTACCTGAGCCCCAGTACCAACGACGACCTGATCAGCGGTTACATTGGCTGTCACCGTCACTGTGTGCCCATTCAGGATTGTAATGACGCCGTTGGCGTTTGTGGGGGTACTGGGGGCGGGGGTGATCCACGCGGAGCCGTTCCATCGCTCCCAGGTGGTCGTGCTGTTCCAGTTTCCCGTCTGGTGGGTCTGGAAGTCGTCCGTAGTTTGCGCGCGGGCAACTCCCGCGGAGAGCAGGATGTCCGTCACAATGATCACCAGACTCCTGAGCGCGCTGATGCGGCTCAGCAAGGTCATGGTGCGGCGCGGATGGCTCTGGTTCCCGTTCATCGAAACCTCCCTGGCATAAGGTTCTTGATTCTACTGATTATTACCCGGGACCTGAGTCGGATTTTCCTACATAGGTACCAGGGCTACCGCACCTCATTTGACATCGAGCCAATTATATATGAATTTGGCCGAAAACAATGTGACTGGACGCACATTTGAGCGAAAAGTCGTATGATATGAGGCGTTCTGTGTCAGAATTACAAAAAAGGGGATAAAAAAAAGCCCCCGGGGTTAGCGGGGGCTGTGTTCACTTATGCCATTGCTGTAGGAAGAGCCACCGGCGGGGACGCCGGTGCTACTTCAGGAGGATCATCTTCTTCAGTTCGGTTTTCTCTCCGCTGACGAGCCTGCAGAAATACGCACCGTTTGCCAGGTTGCTCCCGTCAAAGGCGACCGTATACGACTTTCCGGCTTCGGCCGTACCCGTGAAGAGCGTCGCGACCTGATCCCCGAGGATGTTGTAGACGATCAGCGTCGCATGAGCGGTCTGTTCCACCGAGAACTGTATCCGTGTCGTCGGGTTGAACGGATTGGGGTAGTTCTGCGAGAGTGCGAACACCTCCGGTCCGCGGCCGTTGTCCACGCCCGTGGGCGTCTCGACCACGACCTTGACCGGATCGCTCATCGTGATACTTCCGTCCAGGTCGGCCTGCTTCAGGCGGTAGTAGTACGTTCCCGGCGTCATGTTCTTCTCCGTCCAGGCGTACTGTTTCGGGGTCAGGGACGTCCCGCTTCCGCGCACAAAATTATCGGCACAGTCGACGAACCCCGATGACGGCGCGCTGCTGCGCTGGATATAGAAACCGTAGTTATTGAGTTCCGAGAGCGTCGTCCACGTCAGGCGGACGTCCGAGCTATGGGCCACCACCGCGCCCTGGAAGGAGGCGAGCTGGATCGGCAATGCCCCCGTATTGGCCGCAAGCGTCCAATCGGAGAACCCGGTGAGACCGCTCTGCTCCGCAAAATTGTTGACAGTATCCGGGGCCGAGGACAGACCGACATCCACCCAGACCGCGCCGCTGTTCTCCCACATGGTATAGGTCGCTTCGTTGCCGCGCACTTCCGACTGCGCATACGAGAGCCGCATCGTATAGAAAAATCCGCCCCCGATGCCTGTCCCGCTGATCGTATAGTACCGTTTCACAATGACGTTGGTATCGGCGCCTGCGCCCAGGTTCGGCGGGTTGGTGTTCGGATAGACCGTCGCCGTGATCATCGACGGATTACCTGTCCCGCCAGGGATCACGTAGGCGTTGGCGCCGAAGAACTGGTAGGTCCCGGTGGAGCCCGGCGCGATCGCACGCGCCACGGTCCCGGTGATGCTGTTGGCACCAAGCACGAGCGCCGTCGGAGCCGAAGCATTGACGGTCAGGATATGGCCCGCCGTTGCAACGTTCCCCGAGGTGAGCGTCATGCTCCCACCCGTGACAATCTGCACATCCCCTGTCAGGGAGATCCCGGCTGCGTTATTCAGGATCACCGCATAGAAGGTCGAGGCACCGACATGCTGCAGGGCGGCCCCCTGGAAGGTCACCGTGCTTGTGCCGTAGTTAAAGGTTCCGCTGTTGGTCCAGTCGCCGCCCACGACGTGCGTGAAGCCGCTGCCGCCGTTCAACGTCCCGCCCGCCATGATGATGAGGTTCCGCGTCACGGTCAGGTTGCCTCCGGCCGTCATAGGTCCGTTGACAATCAGATCGTAGTAGTTCTGCGGGGTCGAGCCCGTGACCGTCGTGTTATTGAACGTGACCGAGGGCGTGTAGCCAAACCCCGGCGTCGTGCTTGTAAGAAATGTTCCGTTGTTGACGAACTGCGAACCGCTGAACTCGACGATAACGATGCCGACAGAGGCATCGAGCGTTCCGTTGTTGATCACGTCGCCCTGGAAGTACACCTTGAGGATGTTCGTCGAGACGTCGAAGGTCACGCCCGCTCCGATCGTGACCGTACCGAGTGAATAAAAGGTGGTGTCGCTGACGATCGGCGCGACTGTTTTCGTGCCGCTTCCGCTCAGCGTGAGGTTTCCAAAGACGACACCAGCCTTGATGGTCTGATTGCCGTTTTGCGTGAACTCAACGGTGCTTGCCGGATCGAGTGCGTAGCTGTCGAAGGACGGGAAGGCGGCGGAACCGCTGATGGTCAGCCGTGAACCCGCACCCATGGAGAAGGACCGTGTCCCGGCGCTTCCTGCTTCATTCAGGGAGCCTGAGCTCGAAAGAGTCACCGTACCGTTGATGACCGCCGAGCCAGGGTTTGCATTCACGCGAAGATTGCCTGCGCCACCGAGCGTCACTGCACCACCGGCACCGACAGTGAGGAAACCGCAATCACCATTGGAACCTGCCAGTGTTACGGCGTAGGGAGATACGACGTCCACGGTATCATTTGCATCCGGTATACCGTCGGCATCGGATCCTGCGACCAGGAGCCACGTCGCTGCAGAACCCCAGGAACCGTTCGCCTGACTCCGGAACCGCGCCTGCGCGTGGACGGGGGTGCTTGCAACAAGCGCCAAAAGAAGGAGCACCGCTGCGGTTGCAAGGTTGTTAACGAACTTTTTCATTGGAATCTCTCCACAAGTAATCTTATATGATTTATTAAATTCTCTGCTGTCAGGATTAGTGACTGATTCTTGCACATAAGTAACTTGTTTGTCGTATCCCCCGTTGATCATGGACAAAGTATAGTGGATTCGTTGGCAAAGTGATGTGACGGAACGCAAATCAAGTGTTAACTATCTGTGTCTTACGACATTTCGGGGTTCGAGATTACACGGAATGTAGAAAATACATCAAAAATGACCTATTTCAAAGACATAAGGGGAACCAGTTTTCGCGTGATCCTGGTCAAGAGTTCAGCATTTCAGGGGAGTATATATTGACACAGGAACGGCAGGCCACCCCAGGTTGGACAAATCCCGGTGGGACGAGGGGATGAGGACTTTGATTCCCTCCACTATTCTCCGCAGATTATGCCGGGCGCTCCCCACACTCTGATGCGTGCACTCACCCCCCTACGTTTCCCAGGACGACCACTTCTGATCACGATCAGTACCGTTCTTCTTGCAGGAGCAGTTCTGGCGGGAACGCCGCTCCAAAATACCGACCGATCCCATGTACTCCGCGGGCGGGTCGTCGACGCCGTCACGAATGCTCCGCTCGCCTTCGCAAACGTCTTCCTTGCCGGCACAACGCGGGGAACATCGACCGACACACTGGGGAGGTACGTCCTGGCCGGCATCCCCCGCGGGTCGTTTGACGTCGTTGCATCACTTGTCGGTTACGAACTGAACGCTGAACATGAGAGGTTCGGCACCGCCGATACCATCCTGCTCGATTTTCGTTTGCGGGCGAGGATCATCCAGGTGGAGGAGGTGCAGGCCACCGGGGCGTCCCGCAACGATTGGCGCGAGGAACTCTCGAGGTTCCGCGATCAGTTTCTTGGAACAGACGACATTGCAGCGGACTGCGTGTTCCTCAATCCCGGCGTGATCGAGTTTGAGCGGACAGGTGGACCGGACATTCTCACGGCCCGGTCCGACAGCACCATCCGGATCGACAACAAGGCACTCGGGTACCGGCTTCAGATCCATCTGGAGGAATTTCACTGGAGCGAGCGAGGTGGCGGACTTCTGACGCGCCAATTCGTGCTGTTCTCCCCCCTGCGCGCGGAGAATAACGGGCAGGCGTCCCGGTGGGAGGAAACCCGGGCGCAGGCCTACCGCGGATCGAAGATTCACTTCCTCCGGTCCCTGTTTGCCGGCACCTCGCGTCCGGAGGGATTTACGGTGTATCATGGAACCGTGGAGGAGTTGAGGAGGGGGCGCGGCCACTATCAGCCGCCTGATGCGCCGGAATTTTTCCAGCACGTGGGCCCTGACCTTGCCCGGCTGTCGTTTCCGGCGTGTGCGCGCGTCGATTACCGCTCCAGCGGGTCAAGCGGCAGCAGCATTATTACGCTTCAGGGGGGAGACGTCATGTTCGATGCCAGCGGGAGTGTCCTGGACCCGCATTACATCACAGTTCTTGACAACGGGGCATGGGCGCGCGAGCGGGTTTCCCGGCTCCTGCCCATCGACTACCAACCGCCGGCACCTGCAGCCCGGTGAAACGTACCGTGGAGGCCCATGCGCATCGTCGTCCTTGACGGATATACCATCAACCCGGGAGACCTCCGGTGGGACCCGCTGTCGGCACTCGGCGAGTTGACCGTCCACGAGAGGACTCCCCCTGCCTCATCGTCAAACGGTCGCTCGATGCCCCGATCGTTCTCACCAACAAGACCCCGCTCGACGCCGCGACGATCGGCGCACTTCCCGCACTGCGCTACATCGGCGTTCTGGCAACCGGCTACAATATTGTCGACGTCCACGCCGCGCGGGAGCGGGGAATCCTGGTCACCAACGTACCCTCGTACGCCACGATGTCGGTGGCGCAGACGGTATTCGCCCACCTGTTCATGCTGACGCACAACATGGGTCATCACATCGACGCAGTCCGGCAGGGCCGGTGGTCGGAATCGGCGGACTTCTCGTTCCACGATTTCCCCCTGGTGGAGTTGAGCGGTCGAACAATGGGGATCGTAGGGCTCGGGAGGATCGGCAGGGCGGTTGCGGAGGCGGCGCGGGCGTTCGGGATGGAGGTTATCGCGACACGGGACCCTTCACATGACGAACCGGCTCCCGGCGTGCACCGGGCATCCCTCGCGGAAGTCTTTGCACAAAGCGACGTGCTCACTCTCCATTGCCCGCTGACGCCGGCGACGGAGGGGTTGGTCAACCGTGAGCGGCTGGCGTTGATGAAGCCTACGGCCTACCTGATCAACACAAGCAGGGGGCCGCTGGTGGACGAAGCCGCACTGGCCGAGGCGCTCAACGAGGGGAGGATAGCGGGGGCGGGTCTGGACGTGCTTTCGGAGGAGCCGCCGCGGCGGGACAATCCCCTCCTGCACGCGAAGAACTGTTTCATCACTCCGCATCTCGCCTGGGCGACCGTCGCCGCCCGTACGCGGCTCCTGCAGGAGGCGGCGGAGAATGTCAGGGCGTTTCTTGCAGGGAAAGAAAGAAACATCGTAACATAGCTCAACGGCCCCGGCCGGGCCCCCCGCGCACCATTCTGCATCCGAAGACACGCCCTGCGGTTGTGCCCCGATGCGCGACAAAACTGACCGTCACTCGCTCCTTTCCGCGGGTCAGGGAGTCCGGCACCGCGTACTCGACATCAGCAAAATCGTCCGGCTTTATTCGTTCAAGGAGCTGCGTCGCAATGCGATCCCCGTCGATGCAGATATCGAATTCCTTCTTTCCCGATTCGCTCCCCCAGTATGTGACCACCAGATCCGAAGGCGAATTACCGTCGACTTTCAGGAAGAATGAGAAGAATCCATTGTCCACGGCCAGACGCCATTTCCGGTCCCTGTACTCCCCCACCGAAGTCTTCTCCCCCTGAAGATTGTGGTCGCGTTCGGGCTGCATTTCACCTATACGCATCACGTCAATCGTTCGCGCTTCGAGATCCCTGGTTTGCTCCTCCCGGGCGAGGATTTCCTTACTGCGATCCGCCCACTCTGCGTCCGTATACATGTCGAAGTAGACGGCATGACGGCGGTGGTGCATCCGGAAAAATGGTATCAGCCCTATGTCGGCGGGCCGGCCGACGCCAATGGTTCTGAAGAGGAGGCTGTCGCCCACCTGCTTGATCCATTCCGAGAGAGGCCGTCGGTTATTTACCAGCACGGGGACGGCAGGAGAGGTGTCGATGGGACCCAGGTCCGCCGCCAGCAGGAGCGGACCATAGAGGATCGCGGCACGGTGAGCATTGTCCGGCATCGGCTCAAGCCGGAGGGACATAGGGAGTATGACCTTCACCCGGTCGCCGGTTTTCCAGATACGGTCTATCGTGAAATAGCTTCCGGGCCGGCTTCCGGTGGCGATCCGTTCGCCGTTCACAAGCACACGGATCTCCCCATCCGCCCAGAACGGATGCCGGATCCTGACAGGGACGCGGACAGGCGCGGCACAGTCGAACTCGAAGGTTGTGACGGGCTCATCGGGAAACCGTGTGCGCTGTCTGAGTCGAATCCCTTTCCCGGCCCAGGTGAGCTCCGAGGCGATGAAGAGATTCACAATGAGCGAATCCCGGTCATGGAAGTAAATTGCGTCCCCATACTTCACATGATTTTCCATCCCTGTCCCGAGACAGCACGTACAGTCGTCTTCGGGCGTGCTGTAGGTCTTGTACGTTCCCGATCCGAGGGGCACGAAGTAACAGACCATCCCATCGTCAGGGTTCTGGGAGGCAAGGATATGATTGTAGAGTGCGCGCTCATAGTAGTCAGCATACTCTGCTGCGGGCCGCTGCCCGAAAAGGAATCGTGTCAGCTTCAGCATATTGTAGGTATTGCAGGTCTCCATGGTGCTTTCGCTCAGCCGGTCGCTGAGCATGCGCGGAGGACCAAAGTATTCATTTTCACCGTGTCCCCCGGCGACGTACGTATGGTTCCGGGTGACGGTTTCCCAGAAAAACCGTGACATCACCTGCATCCGCTCGTCGCCCGTCAGCTCAAAGAGACGGGCCGCCCCGATCAGTTTCGGGATGATCGTATTCCCATGGAATCCCTGCAGCCGGTCTTCCCGCCGGGCGAGCGGAGCCAGGACCGAATCACGTGTAAATCGTTCCGCCAGCGTACGGTATCTCCCCTCGCCCGTCAGTGCAGAGACATCGGCAAGCACTTCGTTCATACCGCCGTATTCGCACCGGAGCATCCTCTGAAATTGTCCGTCGTCCAGGTTCTCTGTGACCTTGCAGGCCCACGACGCCATTCCGGTGAGGACCCTCAGCGCCTTTTCGTTTCCGCAGAGGGAATATGCGTCGCGCAGTCCCGCCATGATCTTGTGGAGCGTGTACCAGGGGGACCAGAGTCCGTTCAGGTCGAACCCCTTCGAGCGGATGTCCCCGTGTGCCACCTCAGCAAACACCCGCCTGCCGCCGGGCATCCCTCCGACATATCCGTCGCCATTGGCGGCCTGGCACTCGGCCAGTCCGTTCACAATCTCATGCACGCGCCGAAGGAACACGCTGTCGCCCGTCGCACGGAACTCCAGCGCGCAGGCAGAGAGGTAGTGCCCCACGAAATGCGACGACAGACCTTCACGCTCCCACCCGCCGTACGAGGAATCTTGCGGGACGAGCCCTGCTTCCTGGCGGCAGCGTGCAAGCAATCTTGCGGGTTTGAGGGAGAGGAGATACGCCCGGTCTTTTTCCATTGCATGGAGAAACGGACCCGGAAGAAGGCGGACATTTCTGAGGTCAAACGGCACGATGCGGGGCGGAGCGGGGGTTTGAGCGGACGCGATGCTTCCGCAGAGAAGGAGAATCCAGAGACGCATAGGGTTCATTCCTTTATGAATTCCTGCGTGGGCGGCCCATCGGGTCGGACCCAAGAAAAAGCCACGGGCGGCCGTCCCGCCTCCGGCGGGACGCAGAAAGCGCGCCCGTGCTACTACGAACTGTCTACCGGGTGGTGAAACGGTATACGGTAGTGGATTGCAGTTCCCTGCGCGGCTCAAGAACAATGGAAGGGAATTCGGGCCTGTTCGGTGAATCGGGAAAGTGCTGCGTTTCAAGGCACAGACCTTGCCGGTACCCGAGGGGCGTCCCCCCTTTGCCGATGGCGGAGCCATCCAGAAAGTTGCCGGTATAGACCTGCAGTCCAGGCTCGGTGGTGAACACACCCATAAACCTGCCTGAAGGGCGATGATGCAGTACGGCCGCAATGCGAAGTTCTTTCTTCGTCGGGTTCAGGATCCAGTTCTGGTCGTACCCGCCTGCCAGGCGGATCTGTTCGTCGTCGGCGTTGATCCGTGCGCCGATCATAACCGGTGTGGTAAAATCCATGGGAGTGCCCTTGACCCGGAGGACCTTGCCTGTCGGAATCAGGTCGCGGTTTCCCGGCAGGAACTTATCGGCATCCACGAAGAGCTCATGCCCCAGGATGTCTCCCTTTCCTGCTCCTGCGAGATTGAAATACGCGTGGTTCGTCAGATTGACTAAGGTGGGCTTATCGGTCGAGGCGGCGTATTCTATAAAGAGGTCGTTCTCTTCGCTCAGAGAATAGACGACTTGCACGTCGAGCGTTCCGGGGTACCCTTCGTCGCCATCTGGACTCCGGTGCCGCAATGTCACGGATCGTCCCTGTTCTCCGGCCCGCTCATCCACCTTCCAGACCACCTTATCGAAACCCCGGAGGCCTCCGTGGAGGTGGTTCGCGCCATTATTCGCCGCCAGTGCGTAGCGTCGGCCGCGGAGTGTAAAGGCCGCGCCAGAGATCCTGTTGGCGCAACGGCCAATAATAGCACCTTGGTATGTTTTGTCGCCGCAGTAGCCCGCCAGCGTATCATAGCCGAGAACGACGTCGTCCAATGCACCGGTCCTGTCCGGAACACGGAGGGAGGCAATAATCGCGCCATACGCGATGATACGCGCCTCCATGCCGTTCCGGTTGACAAGTCTGAACGAGCGGACTTCCTGTCCATCTTTTGTGGTGCCGAAGAGATCACTCATTTCGTATCTGATATTTGTTCGCGGGAGATCCTCCTCCCGGTTGAGAGAAGGGGAACGGGTGTCAGCTCGCACACGACGAATCAGTGACGGTCGGGCCTGAGTGCCTTAGCCACTTTGAGTGCGATTTCGGTGCCAATCCTCTCCTGTGCTTCGAGCGTAGATCCGCCGATATGCGGCGAGAGACTCACGCGCGGGTGCCGGGTGAAGGCAATCTCGGCAGGGGTAGGCGGTTCATGGACGAAGACGTCGAGACCGGCGCCGCCGACCTTCCCGCTGTTCAGCGCTTCGAGAAGGGCGTCCTCGTCAACCACGCCGCCGCGCGAGCAATTGATGATCATGACCCCCTTCTTCATCATTGCGAGCTCGGCTTTCCCGATCGCCGGTCCGCGCGACGGATCGAAAGGGACGTGAAGGGTGATGAAATCCGATTCCGCCAGGAGCCGCTCCTTGGTTGTGATCTCCACGATGAAGTCCATCGGAGCGAACGGGGGGTCATAGGCGAGGACGGTCATGCCGAATCCCAGGGCACGGCGTGCCACCTCTTTTCCGATGTTCCCGAGACCAATGATGCCAAGGGTTTTCTTATAAAGTTCGATGCCTGCCGCATATTCCTTTTTCGGCCATTTTCCGGCTTTCATTTCCGCCGTGCTGGCGTGAAGAAACCGGCTCAGCGCGAGCATGTGACCGATCGTCAGTTCCGCGACGGAAATTGCCGATGCACCGGGGGTGTTCAGGACGAGGATCCCGCGGGATTCAGCCTGTTTGACGTCGATGTTATCGACGCCGACACCGCCGCGCGCGATGACTTTCAGCTTCTTGCCGGCGAGAATGACTTCGCCCGTGACCTTGGTTGCCGAGCGGACAATGATACATTCATACTCCCCGATGCGGGCGAGGAGTTCGTCGGCTTTCAAGCTCTCCTGATGCACAGTGTGACCGGCATCGGACAGAATTTTCGCCCCTTCCGCCGTTATACCATCGGTGACAAGTATGTTCATGTGTTCCTCCGGGATGGATCTGCCTTCGAAAGATAGCAAATCGCGGCATGAGTTGGTATATTGATCCCACCTGCTTCTTCGTTCCACACGCATTTCCCCGGAGACCTCCCATGGACACCCGCCTGGTGGTTGTCCTGATTGCGTTGATCTGCTGTACGCCCCGGGCGTCCGGCCAGACAGACTCGAGCAGTTCCTCCGCATCACTCCATGGTTTTCCCTACGTCTACTACACACCGGAGACCGACTGGGCGTTTGGAGGAGCAGCTGTTGTAACATTTCGCATCAACAGCGCTCCCGAGCTTTCCCCCTCAAGCGTCATGCTCGACGCCTATTACACCGTCAAGAAGCAATACAAGATCACGCTTGCACCCGAACTCTATCTCGACAAGAACCGGCTGCTGGTTTCCTGTTCGATGGAATACGGCCGCATCGTGGACAAATTCTGGGGGATCGGTCCTCGCACCGCGGATTCCGACAGTACGGAGTATGTCAAACGGATCATCCGGTTCCAGGCGCGCGCGCTCATGGTCCTTGCGGGAGGTCTGAAGGCGGGCGTGCTCTACGAATACGACCGGACGTCGATGCTTGATACGGGCCTCAACCCGCTTCTGCAGGCGGGGACTGTGGACGGAAGCGGAGGTGCGGTGTCGTCGGGGGTGGGCCTGACGCTTACCTGGGACACGCGCGACAACATCTTCTACCCCTCCGGCGGATCATTGCACCAGTTCGACTATACGGTCTTCTCCCCGGCATTCGGCAGCGATCACGCGTTTCAGCGGAGCAAGCTCGACCTGAGGGCATACTATCCGCTTGGCGGCGGCCATATCATCGGCGTGCAGGGAGGCGGGATGGCGATAAGCGGCACCGCCCCGTTTTACATGCTCGCACCGCTCGGGGGGGATATGATTATGCGGGGATACTTTACGGGACGATTCCGCGACAGGATACTTCTCGCCGCGCAGGTTGAATACAGGAACATGTTTTTCTCCCGGTTCGGCGGAGTTGTCTTTGCCGGCGCCGGGGACGTGGCCTCTTCGTTTTCATCATTTCAGCTGAAGGATGTCAAGCCGACATACGGTGCCGGGCTCCGATTCATGATGGACCCGAAAGAGAAGTTGACGCTCCGGGTTGACTTCGGGGTGGGGAGAGGGCAATCAGGGATTTACCTGGCTATGAAGGAGTCGTTCTAAAGCCACGGGCGGGTCCGTCCCGCCCTCGGCGGGCCGAGACAAGGACGCCGGTGCTACTACAGAGTGTCTCCATGCATTTCAGGGGGTGATCAATGATCAGACGTGTCGTCTTTCTCTGCATCCTTTTTGTCGTCCCTGCTATCGCAGTAACACAAGGGAATCCGGCGGACCGGGAAACCGATCCCCGCGTTCTGAGCAAACTTGAGTGGTTCCAGGACCAGAAATTCGGACTTCTCATGCACTGGGGTCCGTACAGCCAGTGGGGGGTCGTGGAGTCGTGGAGCATCTGCAGCGAGGATGAGCCCTGGTGCCGTCGATCGATGGACAATTATGTTGAGTACTGCCGTGCCTACGAAGAATTGAAAACAACGTTCAATCCCGTCAAATTCGATCCGGGTGCCTGGGCGGCGGCTGCCCGCGGGGCCGGGATGCGATATGTCGTGTTCACGACAAAGCATCATGACGGCTTTTGCATGTTTGACACGAAGCAGACATCGTACAGGGTGACGGATCCGGGGTGCGCCTATCACGCCGATTCGCGGTCAAACATCACCAAACAGATATTCGACGCGTTCCGGGAGAACAGATTCGGGATCGGCGCCTACTTTTCCAAACCGGACTGGCACAGTCCGTATTACTGGACCCCGTACTGGGCCCATGCCGACCGGAACGTGAACTACAGCATCGAGAAGCATCCCGATCTCTGGGCGAAATTCCGCGACTATACATCTGCGCAGATCGAGGAGCTGATGACCGGATACGGGGCAATCGACATCCTCTGGCTGGACGGCGGGTGGGTGAACCCCGGGAACCGGGGTCAGAATCTCGGCATGCCGCTTCTCGCAGCGATGGCGCGTTCGCACCAACCCGGACTGATAATCGTCGACCGCGCCGTCGGGGGACTCTATGAGAATTACCAGACACCGGAACAGACGGTGCCCGAGCATCCGCCTGCAACGCCGTGGGAAACGTGCATGACCATGGGAGGTTCCTGGTCGTACGTTCCCCACGATGTCTACAAACCGGCGCGGGATCTGATCCAGCTCCTGATTCGCGTTGTTGCATCGGGGGGAAATTTTCTCCTCAATATCGGCCCGAGTCCCCAGGGTGAATTACCGCCCGAAGCGCTGGACCGGCTTGCCGCGATAGGCTCATGGATGAAGATCAACGGAGGCGCAATCTACGGAACGCGTGCCGTGGTCCCGTCCCATGAGGGTGCGCTCTGGTTCACCGGCGACACCAGCGGGGCGGTGAATGCGATTATCACCGGACAATTGGGAAACCCATCGACAATCTCGATCACGTCGTTCATTCCCTCGCCGGGGAGCAACGTAAGGATGTTCGGGGTGAGAGAACCGCTCCCGTGGCGCGTCGATGGATCAAAGGTCCTCATTACGATTCCGGAGGATGTGCGGATGCATCCCCCGTGTGATTACGCATGGACGATACGCATTGAGAAACCGAGGTGAATATGAAATTCAGCGCTCTAGCATTTGCCATTGTAGTATTCCATGTGGGAGGAATTGCAGGGGTGGTACATATCCCCGGTGAAAAACCGCCGGCGGGGACGCCGGCGCCACTACAGAGGACCGGACAAGTCGTGAACGGATACATGCGTTCGATTCACGGGGAGACCATCAATTACCATTCCATTGTCGATCGCGCGCGGTCGGCGTTGCTGGTACGCGCGGGGGACGGGACCGGTTCCATCGAGTGGGAAACTGCGCCTGCGCCGCGGCAGAGCGGGCGCACAACATTTGCCTGGCTTGCCGCACTCTCCGGGGGGAAGGGGACCCATCGGTTCGACATGTACATCGACGGAAAGAAGCAGTTCACATTTTTTTCCTTAAGTGATTCCGTCACCAAATCGTGGACAGTCAAGAGCGAGGAGGGAGGAACGCTTTCATTCCAGGCCACTGAAGCGGACCGCTTTCAGGACCTGTTCGGCAGCATGTTCCTCTCGCTCCCCCCCGGGGGCACGACGCCCGGGAAGCGACTCACCATCCTGGTGCGGGGGGAAGCAGCGGGGAGCCAGGCGTGGTACATGACATTTGAACATGAGCTTGCCGATGCGGCGCACGCCCGGCCGCTCCCCGCCCTCATGCGCACACCGCACGGAGTGATGCAGCCGGTCAGTATCACCGTCGAGCACTACGGACCTTCCGCTGCCGCTGTGGTCGCACTGGAGGGTGCGCCCGCGCAATCAGTCCCCCTCGGATGGGGAGAGACGACGTGCGAGATCCCTGTACCGGAAGTCACCTCCCCCTCTTCACGCCGTGCGAAGATCAGCATAGGCAAGCGCATCTTATACGACAGCGTTGTGACATTGCGACCGGTATCACGCCGGACAATGGTTCTCCTCCCCCACTCGCACACGGACATAGGATATTCCGCCCCGCAGCCGGACGTTGAGAGGAGCCACATGCGGTACCTCGATGAGGCAATTGCCCTTGCGGAGACGACCAGCTCGTTGCCCGAGGGAGCCCGGTTCCGTTGGAACATAGAAGTGATGTGGCCGCTCGAGAGCTATCTCACGTCCGCATCCACTCAGCAAAATGACACGGGCGGGGACGCCCGTGCCACTACAGAGAGTGTCAAAAAGCGGTTTGTGGCTGCAGTGCGGAAGGGATGGATCGGATTGAACGGTTTATATTCAAATGTGCTTACGGGACTCTGCCGGCCCGAAGAGCTTTTTCATCTTACGGACTTCGCCCGCCGTGCGTCGGCTCTTTGCGGAGTGCCCGTCACGTCGGCGATGATCACCGACATCCCGAGCTACAGTTCATCGATTGTCACCGCGCTTGGCAGGGCGGGGATCAGATATTTTTCCAGCGGTCCGAATTTTGTCATGACGCTTCCCGACAGAGGAGACCGGATCGGGATGGCACTCAAGACCTGGGGGGACAAGCCGTTCTACTGGGTCTCCGCGTCCGGACAGGACACCGTCCTCTTCTGGATGGCGGGGCGGGGTTACTCATGGTTTCACGGTCTGAACATGGGGGAACTTTCCACGGCGCGTCCTTCGGCGATATTCGATTATCTCGAGGAACTCGACGCAGAGCAGTATCCGTATGAGATGGTGCAGGTCCGCTACACTGTCGGAGGAGACAACGGTCCACCCGATCCGCATCTCTCCGCCGCGGTTCTTCGATGGGGTGAGCAATACATCTCACCGCGTTTTGTCATTGCGACAACCCGCACCCTGTTTGAGGAATTCGAAGCCCGGTATGGCAAAGGCCTCCCCGTCTACCAGGGTGATCTGACTCCTCACTGGGAGGATGGTGCTGCGTCAACGGCTTCAGAGCTGGCCATGAACCGGAACAGCGCAGAACGCCTGACGCAGACCGCCTTTCTTGCTGCGCTCCTCAACACCGGGCCGTTTCCCCAGGATGCGTATGAAGCGGCATGGCGGAACGTTCATCTGTTTGACGAACACACCTGGGGTGCATGGAACTCCATCAGCGAACCGGACAGTCCGGCAGTCCGGGCGCAGTGGGCCTACAAAAGGAATTTTGCAATGACGGCGGAACAGCAGGCCCGCATGTTGCGCGAGGAGATTGTGCCAATGCGATTTGAGGGGACGGTACGCGCCATTGATATCATCAATACAGCTTCATGGCTGCGGACGGATGTCGTAATACTCCCGGACACTCTCCGTCTTGCCGGGCTCCGCGCCCGCGACTCACGGGGTGAGCCAGTTCCGGCACAACGTCTCGCCTCGGGCGAAGTGGCTCTCCTGGTGAAGAACGTCCCGCCCATGGGGATGTTACGCATCGCGTTTGAAGCGGGCTCCCCGTTCATCCCCGATCAGCAGGTCCGTGCGGAACGGTTCTCACTCGCCGGCGGGGCGCTCCGGTTGGAGGTTGACCCACGCACGGGGGGCATCCGCTCACTCGTCAACGGGACGGTGCAGAGGGAGTTTGTCGATGCCACGGCAGGCAATCTGAATCAGTACTATTATGTGCGTGGGCGCGACCCGCGGGAGGCGGCAACGGACTCAGTTGTAACGATCACCGTTCAGGAGAGGGGTCCGCTGGTTGCAACGCTCAAGATTGTTTCGCGCCCTCCGGGGACTGCGGGATATTCGAGGCTTATCCGACTGGCAGGCGGAAGGGGGAGAGTCGATATTATCGATGAAATCGACAAGCTGAAGGAGCGTACGAAGGAGAGCGTTCATATCGGATTCCCGTTCTCCGTTCCCGGCGGGAACGTGCGGATCGATAACGGGTGGGAGGCGATTACTCCAGGGAGGAATCAGCTTCCGGGCTCAAACTATGATTACTTCCCGGTCCAGCGCTGGGCGGACATCTCGGACGGGAGCTCAGGCGTAACTCTTTTTTCACCTGACGCACCGCTCCTCGAAGTGGGGGCGATGACCGATGAGACACTGAACCGTGCAGGGACGAGGTCGTGGCGTGATGCTCCGCTGCGGTCATCGGTCCTGTATTCGTACGTCATGAACAACTACTGGCATACGAACTACAAGGCGGATCAGGAAGGACATTCAGTCTTCCGGTACTCCATCAGAACGCATGCGGGATACGACCCAGTGGCGGTCGCCCGGGAAGGAATCGAATCAGTGCAGCCGTTGATTGTTCTGCCCGTTCAGGCGGGGGGAAAGCCAGGTGAATCTCTTTTTACGCTCCGGTGCAGATCCACGATTGTTCAGCTCTGCAAACCGTCAGCGGTTAAGGAAGGATTGATTGTGCACCTGTTCAATCCGGATGACAGGTCGGACTCGGTCAGCGTGGAATTGAACGCGCGGATACCAGTCGATTGGTTCATGAGCGATCTGGGGGAAGGTCGAGCTGCTGGCGTACGCTTCCCCATCGTCATACCGCCGCATGGCATAGCGATATTGAGGGGGGAGAAGAAATAGGCAAGAGAAAAGCGACGGGCGGGACGTCCGCCGACGGCGAGACGCAAAAAGCGCGCCCGTCCCACTAGAAAGAATACTGAAGAAAAGCCACCGGCGGGGACGCCGGTGCTACTGCCCTTAGGGGGCGTAATAACGAATCACGCGGAGGATGGCGCGTTCGTTGACGGGATAATACGTCCTCTCCTCGTTATTGAAAGCGTTCATCAGAGAATTCACCGTGGGCCGGTAGAATCCTTTGGGAACGTATCCTCCTCCCTCGAAAGCCCCCACCTTCCCGCGCAACGGATGGTCCAGGAAGAAGCGGGAGATCCGCCGGCTCGTCTGTGCGAGCTGGGTGTCCACCAGCGCGATCACTGCCGGGTCGGCCTTGCCACGCAGCGCGGACCGGCGCGCCGAGAGGCTGTCGCGCAGAATGCCAAGACTGTCGAATGCGGCCTGCCCCCATTCCGTCGGGATGGGTGTTCCCGGCGTCACGAGGTCCTTCCACTTCAGCTTTGCGGGATCGAGCAACGCGGTGAGGTTTGCCTCGCTCGGCTCGATGCCGGGGGGAAGAAATTCCTCGTAGGTAACGTCGCGCGTGTAATACTCATCCGCGAGCCCTGCAAACGAGTGCCCGAATTCATGCAGCATCACGTGTTCGTTCCAGGTCCCGTCGCTGGTGAACGCGCAATAGACGTTATGGAGACCGCCTCCGCCGTACCGCTTGCTGTTGACCATAATCAGCAGCGCGTCATAGGGCGCCTGTGCCGCGACATCCCGCATAACCCGGTTGTCCTCCACCAGCAGGTAGCGGTCGGAATCGAGCGAGTTGAACGTCGATTCAAGCGCCGTTCTCCGGTATGTCCCCTGCCGGGGTTCGTCCGTCCCGGACTGCGGTGAAGGAGTGAACACCCCCCTGAAATTGAATTTCTTCCTGTTGCTTTTGTAGGGCTCCCACCCGAAAAAGACATCCCGGTATTTCGCGAGGTCGGCGGCGAATTTCCCCTGTTCTGCGGCAGTATACCCCTCACCCACAATCAGGATATCAACGGCGGCATGGGGCGCACCGTTTACTTCCAGATTGTAGACTGAATCGCCCCGCGCTGTCGATTCAGTGATGATGTGGTAGTCCGCTGGGTCCACCTGCATCGTGAAGAGCGGCCGGTAGGTGTTTGTCCGGTCGCGCTGTTCGAAATCGAC
>JBGPYM010000150.1:0-7660 GCA_041493205.1 Bacteroidota bacterium | reverse complement strand
CATGACCAGGTCGAAGCCGATCAGACTGTAGAGCACCGCGAACGAAATCAGCAACACGGGCGTCAGCGTGGCAAGGCGCACGGATTCAGAGCGGATCGAGGCCGCCACAAACCTGAAGCTGATCCAGAACAGGTAGAGGAAGATCGCCCCATCCCGGGCAAAGACAAACGTGCCGTTCAGCCAGAGTTCCTTCCCCGGGAACACTTCATGTGTCCACGGAAAAATGCTTCTTCCTCCGGCAACCAGGCCGATGTACAGGAGGATACTGACGGGGAGGAAGGCGATCATCCCCTCACCCACGCGCCGGAAATGATCGCCCCAGCCGGCATTCGTGATCCGGTAGACGCCCGCCATCGCAACACCCCCCTGTGCAATGCCGGACCAGAAGAGAAAGTTGACAAAATAAATCTGCCACGCGCGCTGGCTCTCCCCGCTCACAAGCCCCGCGACAAACGCCGCAGACCCGGCGAGGGCGGACAGGACGAGGACGGTCTTCACGCGGGAGGGCGCTTTCATTCCTTTTGCAGGCTCCGGAGGTGTGAAAGGATCAGCCAGCGTTCCCGTGCGGTCGTGTTCTCATCGTACGGCGGCATGATCCGGACACCGTACCTGATGACGGTGTAGATGTACCCGTCGGGCACATTGATATATTTTTTTACGGTAAGGTCGGGAGGAGACTGGAATTTTTTGGCGACGGGCCCATCCCCTTTCGCCCCGATCCCGTGGCACGGGAAGCAGTACGTCTCAAACAGCACCCGCGCCGTGTCGGCAGATGCCCGCGAAAATGTGAACGGGTTGACGAGCTGCGCGGCGTGCGCTGAATCCCTCACCTCGGGTTCAAATCCGCTGGTCCGGACCGTTCCCTCCGGCTGCGAGCGGGGATCCTCGTTATGCCGGAACGAAGGCTGGTTGTACATGTCGGTCCGCAGCTGGTATTCCTGTCCGGGCTGATTGCCGGTGCAGCCGGCGGCCAGGAGCAACGCCGCGCAGAGCGGCAAGAGGCGCATGGACGGCGTCATACCCCGGCCCTCCTGACATCGACCGCTCCGGTCCGTTTCAGCAGGCGCACCATGGCTTCCATCCGCACGGGGGCGCACCGGACCTGGATACCGAAGTGGTCGGAGGAGACACGCTCGTCATATCCCGCGGAGAGATTGACCTGCGGGAGACGCGTGTTGATGATCATTCCGAGCAGCGTCGCCAGCGCTCCAAAGAGAATCGTGGTGATATAGGCCACCACGCCGAAGGGCGGAATCGACAGGAGAGGTTTCCCACCCACATGGAGCCCGAAATTTCCGAGCGGCCCGATGGTGATGCCCCAGCCGATGGCAAGGCCGAGAAGTCCGCCCGCCAGCGTGTAGACCCGGACGGGGCTCGGTTTCCCTCCGATCGCGTGCAGGATGTCGTGGTGCGGCACCGGCGAGAACACCTGGAACTCCTTCTCACCAGCTTCCCGGAGTGCATGAATTCCCCTGACGACCGCGTCCAGGTGCGCGTACACCGCAAAGACACACGGAACCGCCGGCTGCTTCATCGTGCACCTCCCCGCCCGGGCGGCGGGAGCTGTTCCTTGACCTCCCACATCGAGACGGCGGGCAACACCTTCACAAAAATCATGAAGAGGAAGAAGAACCAGGCGAAGCTGCCGATCACGATCATCGTATCGATCGGCGTCGGCTTGTAGAGCCCCCACGCCGACGGGAGAAAGTCATGAGCCAGTGACGTCACGATGATCACGAACCGCTCGAGCCACATCCCGATCTCGACGCAGATGCAGATCACGACGAGCCAGGGGATGCTGGTGCGGATCCGTTTGAACCAGAACAGCATGGGGGCCGCCACGTTGGTCGTGATCAGCAGCCAGAATGCCCAGGCGTAGTCCCCCATCATTCTGTAGAGAAAGATCGCCTTTTCAAACCTCGCGCCGCTGTACCATGCGATAAAGAATTCAACGGCGTACGCGAACCCCACCACGAGGGCGGTGAAGACGATGAACCGGGCCAGGCTCTCCAGATGGTGCATGGTGATGTAGCGCTCGATCCGGAACGCTTTCCGCATCGGGATGAGAAGGAGGACGACCATGGCGAGCCCGGAGTGGATCGCCCCCGCGACAAAGTATGGCGCGAAGATCGTGCTGTGCCAGCCGGGGACGATGCTCATGGCGAAATCCCACGACACGATGCTGTGAACGGAGATGACCAGCGGCGTCGCCAGGGCGGCCAGGAAGACATACGCTGCGGTGTAATGTTTCCACTGCATGTCCGTTCCCTGCCATCCCTGCGAAAGAAATCCGTACACCTTCTTCCTCCACCCTTTCACCCTGTCCCGGATGACGGCAAGGTCGGGAAGCATCCCGACGATGAAGAACGTGCTGCTCACGGTGAGGTAGGTCGTGATGGCAAGGACGTCCCACGCGAGCGGGGAGCGGAAGTTGGGCCAGAGGCCGCCGAAATTGGGGAAGGGAAGAATCCAGTGGGCCACCCAGACACGTCCGAGGTGGATGAAGGGGAACAATCCCGCGGTCATCAGTCCGAAGACCGTGACTGCTTCCGCGCTTCGGTACACCGCTGCGCGCCACCGGACGCGCACGAGAAAGAGGATGGCCGAAATGAGCGTGCCGGAATGCGCAATGCCGACCCAGAAGACGAACGTCGTGATATACATCGCCCAGCCGACGGGGCTGTTCTTTCCCGCGAGCCCCATGCCTGTCTGAATCTGGGCCCACCAGGCTCCCGCACCCATGAGAACGAGGAGGAAGAGGAACCCGAGCAGGAACCAGTACCCCCGCTTCGCGGGGCGCATCGTCTGCATCAGATCGATATCGGCGTCGGTGTAGCTGAGCTTATAGTCCATAGACTGCGCGGTGGGCGGGTCAGGTACGGATCTTCTTGAGATAGGTTACCGCCGGTTTCGTGTTGAGCTCGTTCAGGACATGATACGGACGCGGTTCGTCGCGCGCCGCGAGCCTGCTGACGGCACTTCCGGGATCCTTCAAATCGCCGAACGTGATCGCCTGCGCGGGACACGCCTGCTGGCAGGCGGTGCTGATTTCCCCGTCCATGACGGGCCGCCGCTCCCTCCGCGCGTTGTTCTTCACCTCCACGATCCGCTGGACGCAAAACGTACACTTCTCCATCACGCCTTTGCTCCGGACCGTGACATCGGGATTCAGCTGCCAGTTGAGCGGCTCGGGAAGTTCGTGGTCGAACCAGTTGAAGCGGCGGACCTTGTACGGGCAATTGTTCGCGCAGTAGCGGGTACCGATGCACCGGTTGTAGACCTGCCCGTTGAGCCCCTCGTCAGTATGGTACGCCGCGTAGACCGGGCAGACTGTCTCACACGGCGCCATGCCGCATTGCTGGCAGAGCATCGGAATGAAACCGGCACGTTCCGCCGGCGCCGGCTGATCGGCGTAATACCTGTCGATCCGTATCCAGGCCATCTCGCGGCCGTTGATCACCTCGTCGCGCCCGACGACGGGTATGTTGTTTTCCGCGTAGCAGGCGGTCACACAGGCGCTGCACCCGGTGCACTTGTCGACATCGATTGCCATCCCCCACTGATGATTGGCGTAGACCTGCTCCGGGTAGAGCGAGGGTTCTTCTTTCCGGTCGGGGGGTTTCCAGGAGGCGATCGTTGCCACGGGGATTTCCTGTATTATTGAACGGTCTTCCTGCGATTCCGCTTCCTGCACCGACGCGAGCGGCAATTTCCCCGGGAGCCTGAGGAGCTCGACGGAGGTCCCGAACCATGTCAGTCCGCCCGATCCGTCTGCGGACGGTTTCGGGTCGAGAAGATCGGTCACGTTCACTCCCGTTCCGTCGGCGTACCGGCCGTACGCGGTATGTCCCTGTCCGACCGGAATGGCCACGATCCCGGGAAGAAGCCCGCGATGGATGCAGGCGGGAAGCTCAAACCGGCCGTACGGCGAACTCACCTGGATCCGGTCACCGTGCGAGATTCCCAGCCGGGCGGCGTCATCGGGGCTGATTTCCACCCAGGAGCCCCAGACGAGGCGGGTCATCGGATCGGGGAGTTCCTGCAGCCACGGTTTGTTCGCTCCACGGCCGTCAAAGAGTGCGATGGACGGGTACGTCATTAACGTAAACGTCGTGCCGCCGCGCGGAGGCATTTCCTTCGGGCCTGCGATGGAGGCCGGTGCGAGTGAGGGGGCGAGCGCGACCGTACGCGGTGCAGCTGTTTCCCACACACCGCCGCGGGCGAGTGATTCGATCCAGAAGGTTTCAAACGGGAGTTTGTTGCCGAGCCGGGCATGAAGTCCCCGCCACCGTTCCTTTACATAGTCGTGGAACGTCGGCGCGGTAAACGAACGCGGATTCCCGATCTTCCTCCCGGTTTCAAGGAGTATGTCCCCGAGCATTTTTGTCGGGAATACCGGCTTCATCACGGGCTGCATCAATCCGTGAACGCCTGTGCGCGGCTCATAATCGCCCCACGATTCAAACGGGGTGTGTATCGGGAGCACGAGCGTCGCATGCGACGACGTCTCGTCCATGACGGTCGAGAACGCGACGATCAACGGCACCTTTGCCAGCGCCGCCCCGATTCCGGACGCCTGCGGCATGCTGAAGACGGGATTAACCTCCGTCAGGAACAGTGCAGGGACAAGATCCCGGTCCATGTCCCGCAGAAGGCGCTCCAGGTCTCCATAGGTATTGAGACCCGACGCGGCATCCGCGGAACCGAACCGGACTGTCCTGCCGATGTTCCCGCACGCATAATTGAGGAGGTTCACCGCCGAGGCGGTCTGCACGCCGAACTCCCCGGTGATGACCGGGCCGCCGGCGACGGCGAGGCCGCTCCGGGAAGAGCCGAATGCACGCGCAAGCGCCGTAATCCGCTCGACCGTCAGAGCGGCCGGCCGGGAGACCTGATCCGGGGCATACTGCCTGACGAGTGCGGCAACGCGCGCCTTCTCGCCTCCGGAGAGGCGGGTGAGGCCCTCGTCGATAATGACCCGCACCATCGCAAGTGCGAGATTCCCCAGCACATCGGGATGGACGTCCACCCATTCGTCGGCGTTGCCGGCCGTCATCGAAAGTCGCGGCCCGAGGTACGTGAACTTTGTGCGTGCAGTGTCGCCGGATGTTCCCCGCCCTCCCGCGAACCCGCGGGCATATCCGACGGGTGATCGCCAGGTTTCCAGGAAATCGGTACCGAACGCATACACGGTACCGGCGTCCGCGAAATCATAGAACGGGATTTCGCGCCGGCCGAAGACGCGGCTGTTCGCGGTGAGGAGCGCCTCGTCCGCAAACGGCTCGTACCGGAAGCGTTTCCCGGAGCCGGCCGCAGCGAGCCATTCATCGACGAGCGCATCGATGCTGCCGGTCACCTGCGGGGTGATCCAGACGAAGTCCTTCCCCTTCCCCCGCGCGAGAAGTTCGCGCACTTTCTCCACCAGGAACGATTCGGCCGCCTCCCAGCTCAATTGTTCCCACCCGCCACTGGAGGTTTTGCGCAGCGGCGTTTGAATCCGGTCCGGATTATACAGTCCCTGCAACGAGGCCTGTCCGCGGGCGCAGAGCGAGCCCCTGTTGACGGGATGGAGCGCGTTGCCCTCCGCCTTGGTTGCGCGTCCCTCGCGCACGCGAACGTTCACGCCGCACCCCGCGGGGCATTCCCGGCACACGCTCGCGTACCAGACGGAGCGGCCGGGGATGATTTCCTCCTGCGGTATCACATACGGGATCAGTGACCGGGGCTCCTTCGGCGTGCAACCCGGCAGCGTCGTGGCCACCGTCGTTGCGCCGATCAGCTTCAGGAAATCCCTACGCTTGAGGTCCATCGGCCTGTGATTTCTCAATGTGAAGGGCCAGTTTCAGATAATGATGCGCCCGGTGGTTAAACGAAACCCAGAGACTCAACGTTGCGGCCAGCCAGGGGACCAGGATCAGGAGGGACCGCGTGAAGGATGTGCCGCCGAACGCCCCATGGCCGACGAGAACGTCATACCAGAGGTAGAGGTTGGCGGGACCCAGGATCACGAGCGTGACATACTTTGCCTGTGTATAGCGGTGCGCGATTTTCCTGCAATACGCCGATTGTGCGGCGTTCGCCTCGCGCTGGATAGAAACGGGAAGGTCCCATCGCGAGGATCGGTCCGGGGCATTCCGTTCACCGGGAGAGGGCATGGGGGTCACCTATGGCATGTGTAACAATCGACGGACGCGGCGTTCTCGCGGTGGCAATTCACACAGAACGCCATATCCGCGAGATTGACAGCGGGCCACACTTCGGACATCGTCTGAATGTCACCGTGACACGTACGGCACTGCACGCCTTTTGCGATATGGGGCTCATGGTTGAAAAAGACAAAGTCGCCGACCACGTTGACGCGCATCCACCGGACAGGCTGGCCGGCCTGGAACGCTTCGCGGAGCCTGATGATATCGGGCTTCGTGGCTGCAACGAGCTGGTGGCACCCCATGCAGAGGCGGACCGACGGGATCCCCGCTGCGGCACCACGCCGGACGCCGCCATGGCAATACTGGCATGCAATTGAATTGTCTCCAGAATGGATCTTGTGGCTGAACGCCAGAGGCTGCCGCGGGCGCGTGTCCGGTCGATCGCATCCGGACGCAGAGAGGAGGAGCCCGGCAAGGGCCAGAATAGAGAAGCCACGGAGTGCAGTCCTGCTCGGCAGGATCCTCATGACGGGCTCTTCCTTCTGAGCACTGTCAGCCCCGGCGCGGTCCAGGGTCCGCGTGTCCCGGTCGTCTTGCGGAGCGTATCCACTTCGGCGGGCGTCACTGCAGGTGCCCGGTTCCCCCAGGAAGCACGGACGTGCGATAGGACCGCGGCGATCTCATCGCTGGAGAGCTTGTCCTGGAACGCCGGCATCTTGTTATCAAAGCGGCTGCCTTTCACCGAAACTTCTCCTTCAAGCCCGAAGAGAACGATCCGGATCGGCGTGGCAGCATCCTGAACAAGCCACTCTGAGCCGGCGAGTGGAGGATACTGACCGGGGACGCCGAGTCCCGTCGCCTGGTGGCACGCCTGGCAAACCCCTGCGTACACCTCGTCCCCCCTCACCTCCCGTTTGAGCGGAGCTGCCCCCGCCAGGGCGGGGTTCTCAACTTCGTGCGCCACCGACGAGAAGCTCCCACCGTACCGTCCGAGGTAAAATCCCATCACGAAGAGAAGGAGGACGCTTGCGGTCCAGACCCACCAGGGCGTCGGCTCGAACCCCTCTTCCGGTTCCTCCTTCTCCCGCCCGACGATGTTCATGTGGATGCGCTGAACATCCACGGCGTCCCCCGCTTCGTCGCGAAAGGGATCCCCGGACACGCCCGGGCCGGCGGGCTTACGGTCTGGCGTGCGCGGTGTCATAGGGCGCAGGAGTCTGGCTGACGGGATACGTGTGATTCATGCCGAGCAGGTACGCGACCAGCGCGTGCGCTTCGGCAGTGGGAACGACGACTCTCCCCGCCGGTGCAACGGAATCGGGGAGTACGAGCGCTTTTTCTCCCGGGCCCGGCGCGGCTTTCACTTCAAAGAGCCACGGATACGGAGGCATGACCGAGCCCCGGGACACGAGCCGGGGGTTGTAGAGGTGCAGCAGGTGCCAGTCCTCGTTCGGCTGGCGCGCCCCGATATTGAAGAGATCGGGTCCGGTACGCATGGTGCCGAGAAGATG
>JBGPYM010000377.1:0-2215 GCA_041493205.1 Bacteroidota bacterium | reverse complement strand
CATGGCGTACAGGTTGATGCCGGAGACGAGCAAGGTCATCACGCCGAACGCCGCACCGTTCAGCACGCGCGTTCGTTCGTCGAACCTGAGCTTCAGATACCCGGGGACGGAGTGGATACGGCTGCTGTAATAGAAGGGCATCATGTAAAGACCGAGGAAGAGCATCGCCGGGATGGCGCCGATCCAGTAAAAATGAGCGACGTACATGCCGTACTTGTAGGTATTCCCCGTCATGCCGAGCAGCTCGAGAGCGCCCAGGTTTGCCGAGAGGAATGCAATCCCCGCCACCCATGCGCTGTTTTTCCGTCCGGCCAGAAAAAAATCTTCCTGGCTCCTCGTGAAGCGCTTCAGGTAGTATCCCAGCGAAAGGATGAATCCGAAGTATATTGCCAGTATCAGCCAATCCACGATGTTCAGATTAATCGTCGCCATGGGGAACCCTTCTCCCGTAGTGATTGAGTGTTAATGATCGCGGCGGAGCATCGACGGCGGCACTGCCTGCCGTTCGAGACCCGGCCCCTCGACCTGCAAATTAAGCCCTGCGCGCCGGGTTTGTCGCACATAGAGCAGGCGGAAAGGATGCTCCCCCGTGCGGAGCGCGACGCGCCCGGGGGTCTGAATCCACCACCGTGCTGTCGTGTCCATCGCCACGGTGGCCCCGTCCATCTCGAGAAAAGCATTCTGGTCCGCGGAGAGCCAGAATGTGTAGACGCCTTCTTTCGGGGCGGAGAATGATCCGCTGAGGGCGACGATGCTGCTGTCCTTCGTCAGGGGGATCCCTTCCAGTGAGATCCTGAGCCGGGAGCCGGAATCGAGCACGGGGAGTTTCTCACACTCTTTGAGATCCGCGGGGATGCCATTGTAGACCGTGTACCGGACGCCGTTCACGGCAGGATCGACAAGATTCATGTAGCCGGAGGCCACAGGGCTCATTGCGCCGTTCCTCAGGAATGTCCGCGCTCTCAACGTCATGCTTCTGTCCACACGAACCGGTCCATCCGTCATGGGCGACGCTGCGGTGGGCTCTGTTCCGTCGGCCGTCCACCGTACTATCGCTCCCGGAACGGGGTTTGTCACAGAAGCGAGCGTATCATGCAGAAAAAGGACCAGTCCGTCGAAACCGGTCGGGGATGGAATCCGGACATTCACGCCCCGGTTGAGCAGTCGTTCATAGTGGGACGCCATCCGGGCGGAGAAATCCTTGAAATCCCGCAGGGGCGCCGGGGACCAGACGACCTCGCTCAGGGCGCAGGCGCGGGGGAATGCCATATATTCGACCACGGCCGGCAGGGGAATGGCTTCGCTCCAGACATTCCCCTGCGCGCCCAGGATATGCTTCGCTTCGGCTGCCGTAAGCGTTGCGGGAACCGGCTCGTAGGAATACACTTTTTCGAGTGATAGGACTTCTCCGATAACCAGGGGCTCGCCGGTGAGTGCCTGATAGTAGTCAAAGTAGCAGTGCGATGTGGGAGTCATGACAACATCGTGTCCCGCCTTTGCGGCATCGATGCCCCCCTGTATCCCCCGCCACGACATGACCGATGCATTGGGTGCGAGCCCGCCCTCAAGAATCTCATCCCAGCCGATGAGACGGCGGCCATGGGCCCCGAGGAACTTCTCGATGCGTTTGATGAAGTAGCTCTGGAGCTCATGTTCAGTTTTCAGCCCTTCGGCAGCCATGCGCGCCTGGCAGCGCGGGCAGACCTTCCACCGCGTTTTCGGACACTCATCGCCGCCGATATGAATGAACGATCCGGGAAAGAGCTCCATCACCTCCGTCAGGACATCTTCCAGGAAATCGAACGTTTGGTCGTTCCCCGCGCAAAAGACATCATCGAACACGCCCCATTGCGACTGCACCTGGAACGGGCCGCCTGTGCACGAGAGTTCCGGATAGGATGCAAGTGCCGCCATGGAATGGCCGGGCATTTCGAATTCGGGGACGATCGTGACAGAGCGTTGCCGCGCATATTCCACGACTTCGCGAATCTCATCCTGTGTGTAGAATCCCCCGTGCGGGATTCCGTCTCCAAGCGTTTCCTTGCGCCACGATCCGACAGCGGTGAGGTTCGGATATTTCCTGATCTGAATACGCCACCCCTGATCTTCGGTGAGGTGCCAGTGAAACGTGTTGAACTTGTAGCGGGCAATGAGGTCGATGTACTTCTTGACGAACCAGACCGGCGCGAAGTGCCGGCCGCTATCGAGGTGCATG
>JBGPYM010000110.1:0-9737 GCA_041493205.1 Bacteroidota bacterium | reverse complement strand
TTCGGGACGAGAATTTCCAGGGGTCCGGGATGGACCTGGGCCTGACGGTGGACGGCGGTGAGAGAAATATTAATGCGGTGCTTGAATACAAGGCCCGCCGCCTGTTCGACTCGTACCTGACGTTTGGACTCACCGGCTTCTACCACATTCTCGACAGCTATCTGTACGCGGACGCGCCGCATAACGAGCCGAACCGCTGGACGCGCGACCGGGTGGGAGAATACCGCGACCTGCGCTACGGGGCGAGCCTTGCGTTTGGCGGCCAGCTGGAACGCCTCGGCAATACGACGATCGAATTGAGTCTTCAGAACGTCCGCGTGAAGAGCCTGGACAGGACCGATGCCCTGGACGATTCATATCGCCTTGCCATGATCCGGCTCGGCACCATCGTCGATACGAGGGACCGCTATCCCTTTCCCGTGAACGGCGTGGGCCTCAGTATTTCTTACGAATTCGCATTCGCGGCGTTCGGGAGCGACATCGCCTACAACGCTCTCAAGGTGATGTATGAGACGTATACCACGTGGGGGACGCGCCACACCATCCATCCGCGGATCACCATGGGCTTTGCCGACAAGACCATGCCCTTTTCGCAGCAGTTCCGCCTCGGCGGACGCGAGAGCTTCTTCGGACTCCGGGAGGATGACCAGCGCGGCAGGCAGCTGTTGCTCCTGAATTTCGAATACCGTTACTTTCTTCCGTTCAGGGTTCTGTTCGATGCCTACCTGCGTGCGCGATACGACCTGGGGACGATTTCGGCAGTCCCCGAAGAGATAAAATTCAGCACGCTGAAGCACGGTCTGGGGGTCGAACTTGCGCTTGATACGCCGCTGGGCCAGGCCTCCTTCGGCGTCGGGAAGAGCTTTTTCTTTATCAGGGACCTTCCCCAGAACCCCATTCAGGAAGGACCCTTTCTGTTTTATTTTACGATAGGGTATCAACCGTAAGCCACGAACAACGACGAATCGTCATCGCAAAGGACACCACATGACCACCAAACCACCGTCCCCCGTGAAGCCCGCCGACCAGTCACGGATCGAACAGCTCGCGTATGCGAGCGTCGCCGACATCCCCGTCGTCGAGCCGCATGACCGCGACCGCCTCGGGTACAATGTCTGGCGCGAGCTCACGACGAAACAGGACTCTCTGGAAATTGCTGTGCGGAATGCGGGTGCCCGCCTGCTGATCAGCGAGGAGGAGGCAATCCGGAAAATCAGGGAATTTCTCGGGGGAAAAGGCGTAACGGTGTAACCCGTGGACCTCGGACTGCGTGACAGGGTTGCCATTGTGTGTGCTGCGAGCCAGGGGCTCGGCAAAGCCTCGGCTGCTGCGTTTGCGCGCGAGGGTGCGCATGTCGTGATCTGTTCCCGGGACCGCCGCCGGCTCGCTGCAACGGCTGCGGAGATACGCGCGGCCGCGCCCCCGGGAGTGTCGGTCGTTCCCGTCACTGCCGACCTGACCCGGGCGGCGCACATCACGCGTCTTGTGAATACGACGGTCAAACGATTCCGGCGCGTGGACATCCTTGTGACCAACGCGGGGGGGCCGCCTGTGGCGCAGTTCCCGGACCTCGACGATGCGGCGTGGGAGAAGGGGATCGCGCTGAACCTCCTCAGCACCATCCGGTGCATCCGGGCGGTGCTGCCGCATATGCGGAAGCGGAAATGGGGGAGGATTATCGCCATCACGTCCCTGACGGCGAAGCAGCCATCGGATGATCTTGTCATCTCCTCGACCATCCGCCCGGGCATCCTCGGCCTCATGAAGGTTCTGTCAAATCAGTACGCGGCGGAAGGCATCTTGGTCAACAGCGTTGCGCCGGGATACATCCGCACGGCCCGGCAGCAGGAGATCGGCGGCGTCCGTGCCGCAAAACTCGGCATCAGTACCGACGCGTACGCGGAACGTATGGCAGCGGGAATTCCTGCAGGCCGTATGGGGACGCCGGAGGAACTCGCCGACGTGATCGTATTTCTCGGATCCGAGCGCGCGAGCTACGTCAGCGGCGCAACGATCAGCGTTGATGGGGGATTTGTGAAAGGGCTCTTCTGATGGCGATGGTCACCGAAATGCATTTGCGGGCGGCGGCGGAAGGGGGGGTGCGGTTCAACTACCGGGGACACCACCGCTACGCAGTCACACTCGCTGCAAGGGGGCCCGGCGTCAACCTGGCCGAAGAAAAGACGGTGCTCGCTGTCCTGACGGCCCTCCGGGAGACCAGCCGGGCACACGATTTCGAGGTGTATGCGTACTGCTTTCTCCCCGACAAGCTCGCCATGATTATCCGGGGAAAGAGCGATGATGCCGACATGAAGAAATTTCTCGCGGCATTCCGGCCTGCGTCCGCTGCCGCGGCGGCCGGCTGCGTGGCGGGCCCTCTCTGGGCGCGAAAATACCAGGAACGTGTCCTTCGGAAAACGGAGATAACCCGCGCCCTGGCTGCTGAGATGTTCCGGCTCCCCGTCAAAGCGGGGATTGCCCCAAGTCCTTCCGCCTATCCCTTCCAGGGTTCCTTCGTCCTCCCGCCGGGAGAAGCATCGCGGCGTTCGCCCCGGCCGGAGTCGCGGCGTTCACCGCGTCCGCCATCGCGGCGTCCTCCCGGCTCACGCGGCGGTACCGGCAATCGATTCGGTCAGGGCGGCAAGGGTGGCAATTCCAGGCGCGGGTAGTGGCAGTGGCACGGGCGTCTCGCCCGTGTCTCCTTCTTGGTTATCGATTAGTCTTTCTTAAGCGTCTCTCTCACCAGCCGCGCGATCTCCTGCGGGAGATATGGCTTCTGAAGGAATCCGCTCGCGCCCAGCGACAGGAGCTCGGTCTTGGTGTCCGGCTCGATGTATCCGGTGGCAATGATCACGCGCGCGGTCGGACGGAGGGCGTGAATCCTGAGGAACACGTCGCGTCCGCTCATGCGCGGCAGACCGATGTCGGTGATAACGAGTGAAATCGAGTCGCTGTGCTTCGCGAAAATGTCCAGCGCCTGTTCCCCGTCCGCAGCACTGTACACGGTGTATCCCGACCCTTCCAGCGTCAGCCGCAGAAGCTCATTGAGCATTTCCTCGTCCTCGACCACGAGCAGGGTTTCCGTCCCGTGCACGACATCGTGCCCCACCTGCTGGGCGCCCGGTGCCGGTGCCGCGGCGACCGTCGGTACGGGGAAGTAGAGATGAAACCGCGTCCCTTCCCCGGGGGCGGAATCAACCTCAATGAATCCGTGGTGGTTCTCCATGATGCCATAGACGACGGAGAGTCCGAGGCCGGTTCCTTTTCCCAGGTCTTTCGTGGTGAAGAATGGCTCAAAAATACGGTGCTTCGTGGTTTCGTCCATGCCCGATCCGGAATCGCTGACCGTCACGCACACATAGGGACCCGGCATTCTCCCCGCCGCTCCCGTGATGCGGGCGAGGCGCGTGCTCATCGCAAGCACGCCCCCCTCCGGCATTGCATCGCGCGCATTGACGCAGAGATTCAGCAGGGTCTGATGGACCTGGGTCCGGTCGGCGTTGACGATTGGCAGGCCGGGCGCAACGTTGCAATGAATGGAGAGCGTTCGCGGGAAGGTTTCCTCGAGCATCTTGCCCAGCTCTGCCACAATCTCGTTCAGATTCACCGGCTCGGACTTTACGTCGGTCTTTCGTGCAAATGTCAGGATCTGGCGGACGAGACCGGCCCCGCGCTCCCCTGCCTTCTGAATCGCGCCGATGCTCCGGGCGAGGCGAACCTTGTCGCCGACGGACTCCGGCAGGACCGAGGCATGCCCCATGATAATCCCGAGAATATTGTTGAAATCGTGTGCGATGCCTCCTGCCAGCGTGCCGATGGACTCCAGTTTCTGCGCCTGCAGAAGCTGCTGCTGGAGCAGCTTCCGGTCGCTCACGTCGAGCATCGAGACGATGAGGCGCGACAATGACGTTTCGTGCCCGGGGGCGACGGAAAGACGGACGGCGACATGGATCGGGCGGCCGTCGAGCGTCCGGTGGACCCCCTCACCCGTGTACAGCAGCTTCCCTTCCGCGATCGCAATGATCTCCCCGGCGCCGGGTACTGCCGCCCCCTCGCCGGAAGTCTTCCAGACGCGCTCGCGGAATTCTTCCTTGGTCCCGGCCCCGAAGAGGATCAGCGTCGCACGGTTGACGTCCACAAGTCGTATCAGGCGCGCACACCGGTGGACCTCCTCCGGGTGCTCCGTGAAATACTTTCGGAAATCCGTCACCCCCGCGGCACGCAGCTCGTTGAGGTGCGGTGTCAGGGCCGATGCATCCTCCTCCCAGAGGGAAACCGCGGAGTCCTCAAATAGTTCGCGGTAACGTTCCTCGCTCCGTGCCTGCGCTCGTTCCGCCCTGTTCCGTTCGGTGACGTTCTGCAGGACCGCAAGTGAACGGAGGACGGTGCCGTCCTGATCGCGTTCGGCGATGGCGGAGAGGTTCACATCCATGACCTCGCCGCTTTTGGTCACGAATTGATACGGCACATCCGTGCACACGCCCGTCCGGAAGAAATCCGGAAGGACATGCTCCTGTGCGTTGAGGCGTGAGGATTCTGTCAGGAAATCGGTTGACCGTCTGCCGATGACCTCCTCGCGCGTGTAGCCCATCACCCGGAGCCAGTACTCGCTCACGCTGAGGAGGCGGCCGTTGCTGTCGATGGAATGAAGCATGGCGGGGGTGTTGTAATACAGCGACCGGTACCGGCGTTCGCTCTCGCGGAGCGCTTCTTCCGCGCGTTTCCGCTCAATCGCCATGGCGATCTGCGAGGAGACAAACCGCAGCATTTCCCGGTGGCCGGCGTCGAAACGGATCCCGGGTGAATAGCTCTGAACCACAAGTGCGCCGAGCGCCTTTCCACCTGCGTAGAGCGGAACACCCAGCCAGTCGACGGAGGGTGCGCCCAGCGGCTCAACCATACCCCGTGCGACCAGATCCTGGAAGATCTCCGGAGATGCCAGGAGAGGCTGCCCCGTGCGTATGACGAACTCCGTGAGACCCTTGCGTGGCGGCCGCGGCGCGGGCGGCTGGTCACATTCATCGACAAAATAGGGGAATGAGAGAACACCGGCCGCTTCGTCGATCATGGCGATGTAGAAATTCCTCGTCGGCATGAACTCGCCGATGATCGCATGGATCGCCCGGTAGAGATCCTGCAGATTGTCCGCGGCGCTGACGGCTGCTCCGATGCGAAACGTCGCGGTCTGGGCCTGTTCGGCCTGCTTCTGTGCGGTGACGTCGCGCACCACCGCGACGATGGCGACCGGGGCGTCGAGTTCGTCATGGACGATCGAGGTCCAGACATCCAGGGGGATCGTTGTGCCGTCCTTCCGGATGCCCAGGGACTCGCCATGCCACCCCCCTGCGGCGGTGGCGAGTTCGATCTGCCTGCGGGGTGGCGTGCCGGGAGCGGGCGCCCCCGCAATCGAAATGTCCTTGCCGAGTACCTCCTCATCCTCGAAACCGAACATCGTCAGGAACGATTCGTTGGCGAAGAGCAGCGATCCGCTCAGGTCCGCAATCAGTACGGCATCCTTGGTGGACGCGACCGTCTGAGCGAGGAGCCGGATCTTCCGGTCGGCCTGACGTCGCTCTGTCGCGTCGATCACCGTTCCGCTGATACCCACGACGCTCCCCGCGGCATCATGCATCGGTTCAAGGGTCAGCTCGTACACCCATTCCCCGTCCGACCCCTGCAGGGAGACTTCGCGGCGGGTGCCTTTGCCGGTGTGCAGGACTTCCAGCTTGCATTCCCGCATCTGCGCCGCGTGTTCGGGCGCGAAGACATCCTCGTCCGACATGCCGATGAATGACGAACCGGCACCGGGCGCGGGATCCTGAGGGTTGAACAGCCATGTGTAGCGGAGAGATGTGTCCTGCGTGAAGACGAGAACGGAGGTGGCGCGGAGGATTTTTTCGAGATGCCGTTCTTCGGAAGGAACCGCCGGGGTGACGTGCGTAACGGCATTGCCCGCCGGTGTACGCTTTC
This sequence comes from Bacteroidota bacterium, assembly GCA_041493205.1. Taxonomy (GTDB): domain Bacteria; phylum Bacteroidota; class Ignavibacteria; order UBA10030; family UBA6906; genus JBGPYM01. Next base: position 3,767 of record JBGPYM010000110.1, on the reverse strand, counting down.
CCCGAAGAAGACGGATTGTCGCCTCCGCTTCCGCAAGCCGGCGCCGCAGGTCCGTCACTTCCTGTGGCGGGGCCGCATCGGAACGGAGCGGGTCGGTATCGTGAATCTTGGCATGTGCCATCCGGGCGTACTCCCTCCTGAGCGTGGGATACACCAATCCGGGGCAACCACTATGCCACCTTCACGTGCCTCCTCAGCGGCGTAAACAGGCGTGTTTCACCGATTTCGCGACGGAGGGGAATCCCTCCGGTTCGCAATCCTGGGAATAAAAGGAAGGTATTGTAAAGACTACATTGCTCTCCGGAGGGGATCTGTTCCCGGCAGCAACGATTCGACCTGATCCGCAAGTGCGATGGACCGGAGATGCGGGAATGCGGCAAGCGTCGCCGGGGGAACGGGGACCGGTTTCCCGTCGCGGACCGAAGAAATCAACTGGAAAGCGATCGGGAGGGACTTCCCGCCGGTCGTGTTGTTGGCAATGACGGTTGCGGACGTACTGCGCGGCGTCAGGAAGTTGAGACGCTTCTCGATTTCGTGCGTTTCCCTGGCGTTGTACAGGTAGTCGTACCGCGCGTCGTAGGTATTAAGCAGCCACCCCTTTTCATTTCTGCCGTGAAGACGGATATAGGCTGTGTCACCTGCGGTGCCGGTCAGAAACGGCATGTAGTGCCTTATCTTCGGGATGTCCGCAGCCACGACGCCGAGAGAATTTTCTTTCAGGAATGCAATCAACCCGGGATTGTGCCATGATTCATGCCGGAATTCGACATGCGCGGGAAATCCTGCGAACACTTCGGCGAGCCGGACGACGTGGAATCGGTTGCTGCTGGTGTTTGTGAAGGCGTAAGGAAACTGAATCAACAGGGAAGCCAGCCGGTTCCTTCGCGCAAGCTCCTGGAGAATGCCGCGGATATTCCGGGTCACCTCCGGACGAAGCGACCTCTTATGTGTGCACGAGGCGTGGAGTTTCACGGAAAATGTGAATCCCGGGCTCTCCTGCACGGCTTCAGCCCATGCGCGTGCGTCGCCGGCTCCCAGCTCTGCGTCCCAGAACGTCGGGCGCACTTCCACCGTCTGGAAAAAGCGCGCATAGTACGAAAGCTTCGCGAGCGAGCTCATGCCCGGACCGGGGTACAGACACTGATCGAATACCTCATGCTCCCATCCCCCCAGCCCGATCCGCACAACCGGTTTCACCTGGTCCATGACACCCTCCTGAAAAACACTTGACATGTACTCCGGAATTGTGTACATTTGACCCGCAAAAGATACGACATAAATGTCGTCTTGTCAAGAGGAAAGTTGACATATTTGTCCATGGGGGCATAATGAAATCAACCATAGGCGAGCGGCTCAGGACGGCCCGGGACAACAAGGCGCTGGACCAGGCGATCCTGGCTGAGAAGATCGGCGTGGTGACCCGGACGCTGCAGCGATGGGAGAAGGGGGAGCAGATCCCCGACGGGCTCGCCATTACCAGAATCGCAAAGGCGACCAACGTGCAGCCGACCTGGCTTCTCACGGGGGAAGGGGAAATGTATCCTGTGCCGGTGCGGCACGAAAACGTCTATGCCCTCCCGGCCTCGCGGCAGCGGCGGCGCGTGCGGCTGGCGGAGATCCCCCTCGTCTCCTCGGTGCCCGCAGGTAAGGTGGCCACGATGTTCCACCCGGATTACGTCGACAACTACGTCTCGGTGGACGACATCAAGGATCCCGGCGCTTTCGCGCTTAAGGTGAAGGGGAACAGCATGGCGCCGAGAATTGAGGATGGGGATATCGTCGTCGTCAGCCCGCAGACCGAAGCGCGCAGCGGGGACATCTGCGTCATACGGGTGAACGAGGAGGACACGCTGAAGAAGGTGAAGTTCGAGGGGAACTACATCCACCTCGTTCCGCTCAACCCCGAGTTTGAACCGGTGACGGTGCGGAAAAAGGACGTGAACTTCGTCTGGAAGGTCGTAAAGCTCATAAAAGAACTCTGAAGGTGCACCGGCGTCCCCGCCGGTGGCTCTTTGCCTCAATCCAAAAAGTGGACGACAACCCCATCCCGCAACTTCGGCTCGAACCAGGTCGATTTGGGGGGCATGACTTCTCCTGCATCCGCAATCGCAAGCAGCTCCTCAATAGATGTGGGGGTGAGCGCGAACGCCGCCGCCATCTCTCCGGAATTAACCCTTCGCTCCAGTTCCTTCAAACCCCGGATGCCTCCCACAAAATCGATCCGCTTGCTCGTCCGCGGGTCGTCAATGCCCAGTATCGGCCCGAGAATGTGACGCTGCAGCAGTGAGACGTCCAGCCGCTCCACCGGATCAGTGGTCGCCAGAAGATCCGCCGGCGCCTCCATCGCATACCAGACCCCGCCCAGAAAGAGCCCGTACTCACCTTTCTTTGAAGGCCGGAACTTCGCACCGGTTTCGGTCACAGAAAAGACGCCGCCGATCTCCGCCAGGAACTGTTCCGGCGTGAGCCCGTTCAGATCCCTGACGACGCGGTTGTAATCCATGATGCGGAGCTGGTTGTGCGGGAAGAGCACTGCAAGAAAGTAATTGTACTCTTCATCGCCCCGGTGGTTCGGATTGGCGTCCGCGCGTTCTTTTCCCACCCGTGCGGCGGCGGCAGAGCGGTGGTGCCCGTCCGCGACGTAGAGGGCCGGGACCAGCGCAAACTCCCGCGCCAGGCTGTCGATGGTCTCCTGGCGCGCAATCACCCAGAACCGGTGCCGGATACCGTCGTCGGCCGTGAAGTCGTAGGCGGGTTTCTCAGCGCTGATCTGGGCGGTGAGTGCGTCAAGTGAAGGGCGGGCGCGGTAGGTGAGGAATATCGGACCTGAGTGCGCGTTCGTGACGCGGACATGATTCGTCCGGTCGTCTTCCTTGTCCTTCCTCGTCAGCTCGTGTTTCTTGATCGTGTCGTCGAGATACTCCTGCACGGACGCGCACCCCACGATGCCGTATTGCGTATGACTCCCCATCGTCTGTGAGTACAGGTACAGGCAGGGGTGCGGATCGGCCCGGAGCACCCCGTCGGCAATCATGCGCTCGAGGTTTTCCTTCCCTTTCCGGTACACCCGCTCGTCGTACAGGGAGACATCCGGCGGGAGGTCGATCTCAGGCTTCCCGACATGCAGGAACGATACCGGATTTCCCGCGGCTTCTGCACGGGCTTCCTCCGAGCTGAGGACATCATAGGGCCGCGCGGCAACCCGCGCGGCAAGCTCCGGCGGAGGCCGGTACCCTTTGAACGGACGGACAATGGCCACAGACTATCCTCTGAACGTGTGTGATGCGGGCGAACGGCCTCCCGTCAGACGGGGACACCTTGGTCTTCGTTCACCGCGGCGTTCAACGTCTCCACAACCTTCTGCGCAATCTCGAGGCCCACGCGATCCTGTGCCTCGCGCGTCGACGCGCCGATATGCGGGGAGACCGACACGCGCGGATGGTTGATCAGGTCGAATTCCTCCGGCGTCGGCGGTTCGTGCTCGAAGACGTCCATGCCGGCATACAGCACTTTCCGGCTGTTCAGCGCGTCCAGCAGATCTTTCTGGACTACCACACCGCCGCGGGCGCAGTTGATCAGAATGACGCCGTTCTTCATCTTCTCGAAGTCGGCTGCCGCAATGACCGCCCCTTTGGCCTTGTCAAACGGGACATGGAGCGTAATGTAATCCGCGCTCCGCAACAGCTCTTCCTTCGAGACCAGCCGCACGTTCAGGTCCGTCGCCGTGACAAACGGATCGTGCGCAATGACGTTCATCAGGAGTCCGA
>JBGPYM010000342.1:0-2827 GCA_041493205.1 Bacteroidota bacterium | reverse complement strand
TCCAGCGGAATCCCCCCGAAGAGGATCTCCATGTCGGCGAGCGTATCGATGGCGACACCGACCTTCCCGACTTCACCGGAGGCCATCGGGTGGTCCGAATCATATCCCATCTGCGTGGGGAGGTCGAACGCAACTGACAGCCCGGTCGTTCCTCTGTCGAGCAGATAGCGAAACCGCCTGTTCGACTCCTCCGCCGCTCCGAATCCGGCATACTGCCGCATTGTCCAGAATCTTCCCCGGTACATGGTCGGATACGGACCACGCGTAAACGGATATTCACCGGGAAACCCGAGGGCTGCGCCATAGTCGCGGTCCTCCGGCGTATAGAGCCGCTCTACCGGAATCCCGGCATCGGTGGTGAATGCCGGGCTCCGCTCTCCGTCCCGTTCGAGGTGCGGCCGCACCGACCGCTCTTCCCACGCACGCTTCTCATCGTCGATCCGGTTTCTCGTCATAGTGCCTTCGTCCGTTGCAGAGTGACAAACGCATGCGCATCAATGCGTTATGATACTCACAAGCCATACGAGAATCAAGAACGCGCAGCTCATCTCCAGCGGACCCGGTGCAAGGTCGTGCCGTCCGTTTCCACGATGACAGCGCCATCCACGTCCGTGCGCGCAACCAGCGCACCGCGGGATGCGAATCGTTGAAGAACGACTGCCGATGGGTGATGAAACCTGTTCCGGCGTCCCACGGAGACCGCGACCATTGACGGCTGCACTGCATCGAGAAATGTTTGAGAACTGCTTGTGATGCTGCCGTGATGCCCGGATTTCAGGAGCGCTGAACGAAGGAATGTGCCAAATTGCCGGACCATGGTATCTTCCGCGTTTTCTTCGGCATCACCTGCGAGCAGCAGCGCAACGTGCCCGTACTGCAGTTTCAGGACGACCGATGTGTTGTTGAGGTTCGGGGGCGCATGCGACGTGTCACGGTCGACAAACCGGGGGAGGGGTGAGAGGACATAGAGACGGGCATCCGGCTCCGCATCCAGCACGTGCCCTGCCGAGACCGCTTCCGGCAACCGCCCGCCCCCTGCACTCGCGCGGAGATAGGAAGCATAGAGTGCAGATCGCACCGGCTGACCGCTGTCCACGAGTCTGCCGACCTCCAGATGTCCGAGCAGAAACGGCACGCCTCCCAGATGGTCGCTGTGCGGGTGGGTGACAACCAGGAGGTCAATCCTGTCGATGCCGCGCCTCCGGAGGTACGGCAGAACTGTTCGCTCCCCCGCATCGAACGACGGCGACCAGGGGCCGGCATCGATGAGCATGGTCCGTCCGCCGGGGAATTCTACGAGTATGGCGTCGCCCTGTCCGACGTCGATGAAATGCACCCTCAGAAGGCCGGGGGCCGGGCCCGGATCTGAGGGAACGAAGACGATGAAGTTGAGTGACAGGAGGAGCACCGGGAGGAACACACGCGCTCCTCCCGGCTCGCGCCAGTGAAAGACGAGGCCGGTCGCCGCACACAACGCGAGGCCGGCGGAAAGGGGGAGTCCCGATGCATCCAGTGAAGCACACGGCACCGCGGCCGCGATGCGGGTCACCGCGAGGGTTGCCTGGAGTATGAGGGCGTTCAAGGCGCCCAGTACGGATGCCACCCAGCCGCCGGCAAGTGATCCTGCAACCGCCGCAGCGCCCAGTACGACGCTGAGCCCGGTTGCCGGGACGACGGGGATGTTTGCAAAGACCCCGATCAGGGACACGCGTCCAAACCAGGCGGCGGTGACGGGGAGGGTCGCAAGTGTGGCGGCCAGGGAGACCGCAGAAAGTCGCAGCACGTTTACTGCGGCCCGATGCCACCATGCTCCCCCATGGAACCTGGAAATCCACGCATTCATGCGGGGGTACAGGTGAATAATCCCGAACACGGCGCAGAACGAGAGCTGAAATCCCGCATCGTACAACTGTCGGGCATCATAGAGGAGTATGAGGAACGCGGAGAGACCGAGGGAATTGTACACATTCGCACGGCGCTGGGCGGCCCTTCCAACCAGGAAAGTCAGCGCCATGATCGTCGCCCGTACGACCGGGGTCTGTCCGCCCGTCAGTTCCATATAGAAGAGGAGTCCGGCGGCAATCAAAAACGTGCGGACCATGCGCGGCAGACGGACGAGCCCGGCAACAAAACCGAGCATGAGCGCGACGACGGCAACGTTCGAGCCCGAGACCGCCAGCACGTGCGCCACGCCTGCCGTGACGAATGCCTGCATGGTTTCCTCTGAAATTCCGCCGCGCTCACCTATCAGGAGGCCTTTGAGGAATTCTCCTTCCTCGCCTCCGATCGTCGCATCGATGCACCGGAGAATGGCGGCCCGCACCGGCACGATGAGGATGCGCGTCAGCCACGATCCGCCCGTCGTATCGATCACCTGCAGCGCATCCCTGCCATGCACGATGAACGCCCCTGCAATCCCGTTTGCCGCCCAGTACCCTGCGAGGCTGGCCTCTCCCGGGTTCCGCGGGGGACCGGGGAGGGAAAGCCAGCCATGGAGAGCGATCGTCATCCCCTGCGCCAATCCGGGGGAGATCTGTTCGGGATCCCTCAGGATTGCCGTCACCATCAGATCCGCGCCAATCGGAGTCGCGTTCACTCCATTGTAGCACGCGGCCGCATGGAGGAGAAACCTGATTCGTCCCTGGTGTGTCCCGGGAGGAGTGACAACGGTCCCCGCCACAGTGACCGGCCGGAGGGTCATACTGTCGGGGATGGCCGGCATGCCCGCCCTGTCGGCTGATATTTTGAACGCGCCGAGAGCTGCGACAATCAGCGAAGGGAGAAAGACCCCTGAAAGAAAGAGATGCCCGGGGGAAATGCGCGATGT
>JBGPYM010000235.1:0-4836 GCA_041493205.1 Bacteroidota bacterium | reverse complement strand
GGTGCGGGCTCGGCTGCAGTGTCATGGGTGTGTGGATGGCCTGGTCGAGCAAAGTGGGGAAGATCAAAACCCGTGAGAAACTCTTAGGGAGCATTTCGTGGGTCGGCAGTGAGCAGGTGCTGGATGTAGGATGTGGCCGTGGGCTCATGCTGATCGGAGCGGCAAAGCGGCTTACGACAGGCAGAGCCACCGGCATCGATCGTTGGCAGGAAGAAGATCTTTCGAATAATCGTCCTGAAGGCACTCTCGAAAATGCGAGGTGTGAAGACGTCGCGGATCGCGTTGAGGTAAAAACGGGAGATATGAGGGAGCTTCCGTTCGGGGATATGTCGTTCGATGTCGTGGTATCACGCGCTGCGATTCATAACGTCTATTCTGCCGCCGGGAGAGCGAAAGCAATCGGCGAGATAGGGCGCGTGTTGAAGCCCGGCGGACAGGCACTCATTGATGATATCCGTCACCTTCGCGAATACGCCGCCGCCTTCGCGGATTGTGGCTGCAGGGACCAGCGGCGGATTGGCTCACGCAGCATCGCAATTCTGCTCGCCCTGATCACCATGGGCTCTCTTCGCCCTGGAACCATTTTGGTCCGTAAATCGTGATGATCCGGGTACTTTCTCTCCTTCTTATTCTTGCCTCTTGCTTGATCCAGCATGTGCACGGGCAAGAATTTTCGGGCCCGGACACCGTGCTTGTACGCTCCGGGGACTTGACGCTCAAGGGGTTGGTCTGGCATCCCTCCGGTCCAGGTCGTTTTCCCACAGTGCTATTCAGCCATGGCAACTATGCCACCGAGAGCGGGCCGGGGACGGTTGATGCGCTCCTGGGACCCACCACGTCTGCCTCGCTGCTGGGACCGGTGTTTGCGAGGAAGGGCTATGTATTCCTCGTAGTCTTCCGCAGGGGAGTCGGGCTTTCGATGGGACAGGGTGTGAGCAGCCTGGACCGGCTGCTTGGCACGCTCGCCGACAGAGGTCAGCATGAGCGCAACATCCTGCAAATTCAATTGCTTGAAACGGAACAACTCGACGATCTGACCTCGGGACTCCGGCTGCTGCGGGCGAGGCAGGACGTCGACACCGCTCGCATCGGGGTCCTGGGTCATTCCTTCGGCGGCTCCCTCGCGCTGCTTCTCGCGGAACACGATCCGTCGATACGAGCGGTAGTCACGTTTGGGGCCGGTGCGGGCAGCTGGAATATTTCACCCGAGCTTCGTGCCCGTTTGACGCGTGCAGCCACCGCCATTCGCGCGCCCGTTTTCCTGATTCACGCAAGGAACGATTACTCGACCGGCCCCGCGGATTCACTTGGCGCTGTCATGGACCGGCTGAGGAAGCCGTACAGGGTGAAGATCTACCCGCCGTTTGGGAACAACACTGACGTCGGGCATAATTTCATTTTCCTTGGCGGCGCACTCTGGGAGAGAGATGTGATGGGTTTCCTGGAAGAGAATCTCCGGCACTGATCGACATTCCCCTCAATCATTTTCCCTTCTTCATCAGGACTTCGTTGAGCATCGCTTTCGTGTGCGTGACGAGCGTTGCTCCAAGGACCATCCCCTCCACCGCCTCATCGGAGGTGCATTCTCTTCCCATCGCAGCGCCGAAGTGGCCCAGTCCTCCCTGTACGAGCCCCCCCGCCCCCGGAATTCCGACTTTGGCCGCACCACCGACAACGGTGGGAATCAGCTTCTTGATCGAGAATCGGCTGTTGATCTTCTTTTCGATGAGGCGGTAAAGCTCGCGATCCTGGAATGTCTTCAGGTCGGTAGTTTCCGACATGTCCACGGTGTCTGCGACATGATGCGTCAACAGGAGTTTACCGGATCCGATGTCCGCCCGGGTTCTTAGTTCCAGATCGAAATGAAACAGGATGGAATTGCCGCGCAACTTGCGCTGGAAGTTCTCGATCCAGACGGCATACGTTTCTCCGAAATTCACCACCTCTGCCCAATCTGATTGTTTGAGGTATGCAATCAGCCCGGCCTTTGCCAGCTTCGATTTCTCTTTGTCCCCAAGGCCCGTCTTGATGTCGAGCTTCACCGGGATTGAAAGAGTATCGAGTATCGCGAAACGGACCTTTGTTGAATCCGCCAACGTTTCCTGCGCCAGGCTCTGAGCGAGGGGGGCGAGGATGAGCGCGAACAATACTGTTCTGGTCACTGAGATCCCTTTAAAATAAACCGCAGGTGTGTATTGGCTGCAGGCCGCTATTCCCTCAGTATCCCGATCCGTATGCCTGCAATCCCGTGCTGGTCAAGCTGACGGAGTTTGTAACCGTATCGCAGCGCATCGAACCCGATTTCGAGCGACCCAAGGACGATAAGTATCCCCACCGATGCATGTAGTTGGAAATCGTCGCCGGCATTATCCGAGAGGCCCAAACGGCCCTTCATCTGGAGAGGTTCGAGAAGGAATGCCAGCAGGGGTGTGATCTTGTAACGGATGAGAGGACTGAGTGTGAGAAACCCCCAGGTCTCAGTTTTGAAGAATTCAAAACCCGGCCCGAAATAGAGCCCCAGCTCCAGCTGTGCTCTCCGTGCCTGCTTGTCGAGGTTCCAGATATATGCATATCCGAACGGGTGAAGTGAGTTGTGCCTTCCCTCCTTATGGAATGAATACCCGAAAGGATAAAAGATCCCAAAATTGTCCGAACTCAATCGCCGGGGCGAATCGACGTCGGGGACGACCCAGCCGTTGCCTGCCAGGTCGGGGGAGATGTGGGAAAGGTCTTCGACGCGCGAAGAGTGCGCCGGGAGGAACTCCTTGCTGAACGTGAGTCCCAGTGTCAGCGAAAATTCATTCTTGCGGAACCCGTGGAGGAACGAGTAGCGCGGACCTTCAAAACTGACCCACATGCGGCGCCAGAAATAAACGTCGAAGCGGAGGAAGGACATAAGCGGGTCAACTTCGAGTTTTCTCCCGACCAGCGTCGCTTCCACGACCGTCGGGTCGAAACCCCAGGCAAGGCGGTCGGAGTAGATCCAGAGGTACGTACTGAAACTCAGGGCGGCGATCCATCGGGGTTCCGGGCGGAGGAATCTCCGCCCGATTTCAAACCCGGCGGCGAATGCAAAAGGGTCGAGACGGTTCGGAGGTTTCCCGAACGTCGTGGCAAGGACTTCGTCTGTCGTACCCGCGACGCTCCCCGTGCGGGTCCGCATGCCGATCATTGTCAGGGGGCGCCATTCCCGGTCCCTGGGTTCTTCGGGCGTGACCTGCAGTGTGTCGAGCATTGCCGATTCAGTGGCGCTCAGAAAGTGCCTGTTGAGAAATGCCCGCCACTCTGACGTTGCGATGGAGGAGGCAACGGTAGAATCCTCCTCAGCCCGCTTGAGCACCCGGAATGTGGTAAGAAGCAGATCCTCCACCGCATCGGCCGCCCGGACGCCCCGCTCACTCAGATGGGCTCTCGGGACGAAGTACGGATTCCGGTCGAAGAAGTCGAATTCGTCATGGCGCACCGAATCCTCGTTGAAATACATTTTGTCGCGGTCATCTGTCGGGAATGCGTGGTGGGTGTCGCCGAAGAAGTATTTCCACCCCGACCAGTAAAAGAGGTATGGCTCCCATGCGGTGGCCTGCCATGGTTTCAGATAGTCGATGGTCCAGTCCGACGGGTTCCGCTGTGCGTGCGCCTCGGAGTACGAATCGCCGATGGTGTGGATGAGAGAGTAGATGTCGCGGTAATTCTGTCGTGCCTCGAATCTGTTGAAGAGAACGTCATAAAATGTTCCGCTCATCGAGCGAAGTGCGCGGGGGTATGCCCGCCGCGAAAGACCCACCGGTACCCCCGTTTTTTCGCTGACACTGTCATCGAGAAAGATGTCGTCAGGCGTTGCCATGAAGTGGTAGTTCTGGCCGTTCTCGCTGAACTGCCTGTAGAAGATGGCGTCCATGTCGCCGGAGCCGATAATCGGCAGCCAGAGGAGTGAATCCTGGTGGGAGTACCCGATGCACGACGGGTCGACATGCCCGGCCACAGGATAACAGGGAGGGACCCTGAGAATGTGCTGCTCAATGAGATACTGGATGACTTCCTTGCCGGAGTATTGGGGATATCCGGGAATCTCCCCTTTCTGCTTTTTGAGGAGGTTCTTATACGCGGCTGCCTCAATGACGTTGTGTCCCCTCGTGGTGTGCGCAGTCGAGAGGGAACAGCACAGCAGTAGGAGGGAGGAAACGGCGAGAAGGAATAAGCGATGAAAAAAAACCGGAGTCATTGGGCTGCAGCTTGGTGGGCAGCGCCGAACTATCCGGAGAAGATAGCAATTGACATACTCAAAGCAAAGCTCATTTCTTGTTCGGATCCTCCGGAGGAGAGGGCTCCCAGCCGCACCGGTGCCTCCACTCCTCCCTGAACTTTGCACGCTCTTCCGGCGTCATGGCCGCGAGTTTCTCGTCAAACCTCGATTTCCACCTGTGACTGCGCCATCCGTGCCTGTGCCGCCATGGGCTCCACCCCCGCAGGAGTATGTGGGTGAGAATGAGAAGACCGATTGACTGAGCGTAGGAAATCACCGGCCCATTGAAGAGCACGGGGACGAGGTCGTTCCAGAGCAGCATCACCACCAGCGAGAGCAGGAGCGTTGCGGCTATGAAAAAAGCGATGCCTGCCGCGATCTTGCCAATCCACCATCGTTTCATGTTTCTTCTTCCTTTCTAGGATAATTCAAGTTCGTCATAGAGATCCTGGAGCCGCTCCCTGAGCGCGAGCACTGCGTATCTCTTCCGGGAGAGTAGCGTATTGACCGGTGTGCCCGTCGATTCCGCGATCTCCTTGAAGCTGCGCCCCTCAAGCTCATGCCACACAAACACCTCTCGTTGTTCCCTGGGG
>JBGPYM010000380.1:0-2052 GCA_041493205.1 Bacteroidota bacterium | reverse complement strand
GACGATGCCGACCACGCCCGGGTGCCAGTGGGGCTGGTGGATGACAATGGCCGCGTCCCCCTCGATGTCGAACAGCTCTTCGGCGAGCTGCTGCGCCTCGGCAAACGTGTCTTCGTCGATCTTCCGGCGGTTCCGGTTTTCCTCCTCGAGAACCTGGGCCAGCTCGCTGGCCTCCTCCGCGTCCGTGGAAGTCAGGAGCCGTACGGCCCGCATGGCGTCGCCCAACCGGCCGACGGCGTTAATGCGCGGGGCAAGTACAAAGACGATCTGTCCGGTCGTGACATGACCCGGCTTCATGCCGGCGCTGTCGATGAGGGCCTTGATGCCGGGGCGCGGGGACGAATTGATCTGTTCGAGCCCGATGCGGGTCAGGACCCTGTTCTCGCCCACGAGGGGGACAATGTCCGCGGTGCTGGCCAGTGTGACGAAATCAAGGTACTTGAAGACATCCGGCTCCCGCCCCAGTGCCCGGGCCAGCCCCTGAATCAGCTTGAATCCGACCCCGCAACCGGACAGGCTCTTGAACGGATAGGGATCGCCCGGTGTGATCGGATCGAGAACTGCAAAACCGGGGGGAAGAACAGGACCTGTCTCGTGGTGGTCGCAGATGATGACGTCGAGCCCGAGGCTCCCGGCATACGCCACCTGATCCACGGCGGTGATGCCGCAGTCGACTGCCAGGAATATCCTGACGCCGTCGGCGTGTGCTTTGTCGATCCCGTGCCGGGAGATGCCGTATCCTTCTTTGATCCGGTCGGGGATATAGTAGCTGACGATGGCGCCAACCTCGGTCAGGAACAGGTAGAGCATGGCCGCGCCGTTGGTGCCGTCGACGTCGTAGTCGCCGAACACCACGATGCGCTCCTTGCGGGTCAGGGCGTCAAGAATCCGCCCGACCGCGGCGTTCATCCCTCCCAGGAGGGAGGGATCATGCAGGAGTTCGACCGTGGGACGAAAATACGCTTTCGCCTTGTCGTAGTCATCGATGCCGCGATGGACCAGGATCCTGGCAATGGGCTCGGGGACGTTGATCTCCCGGGAGAGCCGGGCTACTGTGCCGGCATCCGGTGGATCAACGACCGTCCACCGGTACTCCCTGACGGTTGAATTCACGCGGTCTCCGCGACGGTAGGCTGCGCCCCCGGGACCGCCCGAAGGCGGCCCGGAGAACGCAGTGCAGGTCTGTAAGCCGAATTCTGTCTTTCCCGCCCCCCGCGGGGAGGGAGAGGCAGCCATTTCTCTGGGCCGCGGATTGCTCCTTGGCTCGAGCGACCTACCCGAGAGTGTCGTTCCGCGAGACGTCAACACGGAACGTTGAGGCGAGCAGCCTCTCCTCTCTTATTTGGTCTTGCTCCGGGTGGGGTTTGTCGTGCCCCCGTCATTACTGACGGAGCGGTGAGCTCTTACCTCGCCTTTTCACCCTTACCCCGTCTCCTGCCGTTGCCGGCGGGAGCCGTGGCGGTATGTTTTCTGTGACACTGTCCGTGCTCCTTCCGCGCTAACGGAAGAAGCCCCCCGCTGTTCACGGGGCACCCTGCTCTGCGGAGTTCGGACTTTCCTCATCTCGCCCCCTTGTGAGGGGCGGACGCGGCTGCCCGACCTGCAGTGTTATTGTTTTAGTTAACTAAGTAAAATCAATCTCTGTTGTGGCACCGGCGTCCCCGCCGGTGGCTTTTCATCAAGTTTTATGCCGGCAGCGGCAACTGCTCGTCAATTCCCCTGTTGGCAAGCCTGTCCGCTTCGCTGTTTTCCTCGCGGGGGATATGCTCGATCCGGCATGTGCACGGCAAAGCGCGCATCAATTGCAGCGCCTGGGCGTGCAGCGGTTTCAATCCCTTGTCTTTCACGCGGTACCGTCCGCTCATCTGCCGCGCCATCAGTTCACTGTCCGTATGGATGACCAGCGTCGTGCAGGGGAGTTCCTTCATCCGCTGGAGAAGCGTCACCAGCGCCCTGTATTCCGCCACGTTGTTCGTGGCCACGCCGATCGATCCGTACAGCGTGAGGACCGCGTGTCCCTCTGCATCGTTTACGATGATGCCGACGCCCGCT
>JBGPYM010000267.1:0-4142 GCA_041493205.1 Bacteroidota bacterium | reverse complement strand
TTCTTCGACCCCGTGGGTGTTCCAGGTCGATCTCCGTGTGGACAAGACCTTCCGCCTGTTCGACGCGCTGACCACGAACATCTCGCTCTACGTGATCAACCTGTTCGATGCGCTCAACATTCAGAATGTCTTCCTCCGGACCGGTTCGACGACCGACGATGGCATCCTGAGCAACCCGTCATTCGGAGCGCCGCTCCTGCAAACCTACGGCGCGAACTATGCGCCGGTCTACAAGGCGATCAACATCGACTACTACGAGCGTTATCAGAATGCCATCGGATTAAACACCGTTCCCTATTTCTATGGGCCGCCACGGCAAATCCGCCTCGGCCTCCGATTCGAATACTAAATCCAGGGGAGCAGCGACCCATGAGCAAACGTTCGATGTGTGCACTCATCCTCGTGTCCCTCGCGGTACTCCAGACGGGGTTCGGAAAAGAGAAAGATGGGAAGGGCGCTACAACCTCGCGGGGCCCGCAAAAGACGACAGGGACGCCGGTCTTCACGTATATGAACATCAATAACATCTCGACGGTCCTCCGCAACAACGGGACCGCCGACATCAACCCCTCCCAGACGAATGCGGGACTGGTGTTCCCAAGAGGGAGCGGGAGAACTGCGGTGTACGAGAGCGGCCTCCTCTGGGCGGCCAGGATTGCAGGCGACCCGCAAGTCCGTGTGGGTGGGTCCGCCTATACCTCGGGCCTCCAGCCAGGCAAGCTGGTGAGCCCGGGAGTTTCTGAAGATCCAAACCTGCCGAAGAACCGCATCTACCGGGTCCGGCCCGATTACCGGACCGCGGACCTCTCCGCGGAGGTGTTTGACGAAGGTGCCTCCGCCGCACAGGTGCGCGCACAGTACGAGCTCGACTGGAATGAATGGCCGGTCGCCGACGGGGCGCCGTATGTCGATGTGGACAACAACGGCATCTATAACCCGGCCGTGGACGTCCCGGGCGTCAAAGGTGCCTCCCAGACCATCTGGTTCGTCGCCAACGACGATAACCCCACGAACGTCTCGAACCTCTACGGCGCACAGCCCCTCGGGGTGGAGGTGCAGGTGACGGCATGGGCCTATGCTCAGGAGGGAGCGCTCAATAACATGCTGTTCAAAAGTTACCTCCTGATCAACAAGAGCCCCCGGACATTTGACAGCATGTACGTCTGTCAGTGGTCGGACCCCGACCTCGGCTTCGCGAACGACGACTACGTCGGATGCGACACCTCGCTCAGTCTCGGGTTCGTCTACAATGCCAACAACGTGGATCAGGTGTACGGATCGCTCCCTCCGCCGGCCGCAGGGTTCGATTTCTTCCAGGGGCCGCGCGTTCCCTCCGCGGGGGGAACGGCTATCTTCAGGGGAAAACAGCTCGCCGGCTACCGGAACCTGCCGATGACGTCGTTCTTCTACTTCATCAACAGCGACCCGACCCTCGCCGATCCGACGAAGGCCGATCCTTCCGGTTCGACGCAATTCTATAACTATATGAGGGGTCGGGTTGGGCTCACCGGTCAGACCTTCCGGGACCCGCAGGGGAACCCGACCCCCTTTACTCTGACCGGCGATCCCGTCAAGGGGACCGGCTGGCTCGACGGTCAGCAATACGCCGCCGACGACCGCCGCCTGGGACTCTCCTCCGGGCCGTTCCAGATGGCCCCCGGCGATACGCAGGAAATTGTCGTTGCGGAAATCGTCGCGGGCGCCGCTCCCGGCGTCGACCGTCTGACGGCGGTCTCGTTGCTGAAGTTCTATGATAAAGTCGCGCAGCTGACGTACGACAACCTGTTCTCTGTTCCTGCGCCTCCGCCTTCGCCCAGGGTGGAACTGAGCGAGCTGGACCGCCAGCTCGTCCTCGACTGGGGAAGCAACGCGGTGGCCGTCAATGCAACGGAGACATCGGACAATGGCGGGTTCAGATTCCAGGGGTATAACGTCTATCAGCTCCCCTCCGCCTCCGCAGGCATCTCACAGGGAAGGAAGATTGCTGTCTTCGACCTCCCGGGCGACGGCATCACCAGGATCACCGATCAGGTCTTCGACCCTTCGATCGGGGTTATCACGAGCAAGGTCGTACAGCTCGGGACCGACAGCGGCATCAAGCGGTTCCTCCGGTTGACGGGGGATGTCTTTAAAGGGGGGACGCCGCTCATCAATGGCATCCGCTACTATTTTGCCGTCACGGCGTACAGTTACTCGACGGATCCGAATGCGATCCCCAACAACCTGGAAAGCTCTCTCCAGGTCTTCACGGCCGTCCCCCACAGTACCACCCCGGGAACCCGCCTCCAGGCGGGAACGGGTGATACGGTGGCGACAGCGAACGGGGGTACGGGTCCGAAGGGCGACGGGCGCGCGGTGGTGCAGGTCGTTGACCCGGCGCGTGTGAGCGGCCACCGGTACCGGGTGGATTTCGAGGGGAGCGGTGACAGCACGACCTGGAAACTGACGGATGTAACGACCAACCAGGTCCGCGTTTCCGGTCAGGTCAATCAGTCCGGTGACGACACGTCCCCCATCGTGGATGGACTGATGGTGCGCGTCTTCGGTCCGGCGAACGACTTCAAGCGGTTCAGCATGGTGTCCAACGGTGCAGGAGCGGTCACCGCGAACACCGGGTTTGATTTCACGCCTGCGCCCGCGGCTCCTGCCTATTCCGCCGACTGGTACAGAGACGTCGTGCAGGGAGCGGCAAGCATCCTCGATCTCCCGAATGGCATGCAGACGGCGGGCGGATGGTACTTCCTCGTGGCTCCCCCCGACGTCGGCGATTATAACACGGCGATCGGACGCTGGACACGCGACGGCAGCCGCTGGGCACGAATCGTTCCGAACGACTATGAAATCCGGTTCACGGCGGCAGGCGGGAAAGCCGTATGGCCATCCGAATTCCTTTCGAACGCGACGCCGGGGACCTACAACGTCCCGTTCGAGCTCTGGTACACCGGGGTGGGGACGCCCAATGACCCCTCGGATGATGTGCGGATGATCCCCGTGATCTTCGAAGGATCGGACACCGCAGCCGGGGTGCCGTCATTTGGATTCCAGCTCGACCATGCCGCCTCCGGCGGGAATAACGATCCGTATTCCGACTGGATCTACTTCTACATGCCGGCAGACCGGACTCCCGGCAGCGCGGGGTACCAGGCTGCCATGGCAGCCAATCCGACAACCCGCGATGCCGCCTGGCAGGAACACATTGCACGTGTAGTGCTTATGAACTGGAATGAACACCAGGGCGGGGCGGATCCGGTGGCAGCCCAGCCGGAAACTGGAACGGTGTTCCGGATCGAGTCCACAAAACCGAGCCGGGCGGTATTCGATGCCTTCACATTCACGGCGCCTGCGGTGAGCTTCAGCACCGACGTGGCAAAAATGGACATCGCGAAGATCAACGTCTTCCCGAACCCGTACTACGGCGTGAATACCGAGGAGATCAACAAGTACAACAGGTTCGTGACGTTCACGCACCTTCCTCATGACGCCACCATCAAGGTCTTCAGTCTTGCGGGAGTGCAGGTCCGTGAAATCCATAAGAGCAGCGACACCCAGTTCGAGCGGTGGGATCTCGCCAACGAATCCGGCCTCCCGGTGGGGAGCGGACTCTATATCGTCCATATCGAGATGCCCGGACTCGACGGCGCCACGAAGATTCTCAAGCTGGCGATCGTGCAGGAACAGCAGATACTTGACCGGTTCTAACTAACCAGGGAGCAGGAACCATGAACCAGACAAGAAATGTATTGACGGTCCTCGTGCTGGTGCTTGCAGCCGCCGGATCTGCATTCGCAGGTGCGGGCAACAGAGCGGGCACCAATGGAGCGTCGGAACTGCTGATTCCTGTCGGTACCCGGGATATCGGCATGGGAGGCGCCACGATTGCCACGACGAGCGGGGTGGAAGCGCTCTTCTGGAACCCCGCCGCCGTGGCGAAGATGCATGGCTCCGCCTCGCTCTATTTTTCGCATATGAACTACATCGCCGATATCGGGGTGGACTACGGGGCGGTTGCTGCGAATTTTGAAAATTTCGGCATCCTTTCCCTGAGCCTGAAGTCGCTTTCCGTCGGCGATATCCCGGTGACGACGACAAGCGATCCCGACGGCACGGGGCAGACGTTTTCGCCCCAGTTCTTCACCATCGGG
>JBGPYM010000327.1:0-3052 GCA_041493205.1 Bacteroidota bacterium | reverse complement strand
TCTCCCGCGCCGGTCGGGTCAAAGATATTTTCCATCGGATAGGCGGGGGCCGAAAAAACCACCTGATCGGTCAGGAGCAGCGCGCCATGTTCGCCTTTCTTAATGATCACCACGGAGGGACCGAACCCTCTGATCACCCGGCCCGCCTTGATGAGGTTCGGCTCGTGGGAGAGGAGCCGGGCTTCGGAGTCGTTCAGGATGACCACGTTGATCTGTTTCAGGGTTTTGCGCAGCTCCGCGTTTTTCCGTTCGATCCAGTAGTTCATGGTGTCGCAGACGATCACCCGGGGCTTCTCGATCTGGTCGAGCACCCGCAACTGGAGAACCGGGTCGATATTTCCGAGGCAGACCACGCGGCTTTTCCGGTACTTCTCGGGGATCTTCGGATCGAATTTTTCAAAGACGTTGAGGTCCGTGGAGAGCGTGTCCCTCTCATTGAGGTCATAGTGATACCGGCCCGCCCAGCGGAAGGTCTTCCCCTCTTTGACGACCTCCAGACCTTCCAGATCGATGTTCCGTTCTTCCAGGAATTTGTGTCCCCGGTCGGGGAAATCTCCGCCCACAATGCCGACGAGCCGGACGGGGGTCACAAAATAGCTGGCCGCCGCGGCAATGTAGACCGCCGAACCGCCGACCGTCTCCTTCGATACGCCGAAGGGGGTCTCGATCGAATCGAGGGCGACGGATCCGACGACAAGAACGCTCACAGGAGTCTCCGGAAGAATGTTTCTGTTACAGAGGTGTCTTCTTGGGCGCATCAAAGGTAAGGAACGGCCGCCTGAATCGCAACAGAATGCCGGTCAGAGCGGTACGGCAATCAGGCGCGCCGCTTCCTCCCCACCGACGATGTACTGTTCGACGACTTCAAGCCCGCCGCGCTGACCCGGCCAGACCAGGCGCGCACGGGCGGCATCGAAGGGGAGCCACTCATGCAGAGAGTGTTCCGCCGAGAGTGTGATGCGGGTTTCCGGTGAAAACTGCGCGGCAAAAAAAGGAACGATGTGCACCGCATCGCGGCGATGGTCGAAGAATGCGTGCGTATACGGAACGACCCAGAATCGTTCGGGGGATGCGCCGGTTTCCTCACGCACCTCGCGCTGCGCAGCGTCGAGCCCTTTCTCTCCCGGTTCGATCGTCCCGGTCACGATCTGCCAGAGCCCGGGGTACACGGATTCCTCCGCCGATCGGCGCAGGAGCAGGTAGGCGGGCCGGTCCCCTTCCATCCTGAACACACAGACTTCCACGATCGACGAAAGTACTTCTGCCACGGCTCATCACCCCCTGTGGAATGCGAGCATTACGGCGACAAACAACACGAGGAACGCAAACGAAATCGCAGGCAAATAGCGGTCAATCAAGCGCTTCACCGCGGGGCCGAACAGCGTGAGCAGGAGTCCGAGAAGATAGAACCGGACCGCCCTGCCTGCCAGCGCACCTAAAAAGAACGTCATCGGATCAATCGTGCGCCGGAATCCGGCGGCGATGGTGAACACGCTGAATGGTATGTTGGTGAATCCCGCCAGCAGGAGCGTTGACCAGGCATTGTCATGGTACATCCGTAGTACCACCGCAAGCTGGCTTGTGAGACCGAGCGCGCCGAGGACTCTCTCTCCCACCGCATCGAAGAGGTAGGCGCCCAGCAGATAGCCGGCCATCGCACCCGCGACGGAGCCGGCGATGCAGATCGTGGCGTAGCGAAACGACCGTTGCGGCCGGGCGACCGCGAGGGCAAGAAACAGGATGTCCGGAGGAACAGGGAAAATCGATGCCTCGACGAACGCCATTGCACAGAGGACCGGTTCGGCGGACGGCTTTTCCGCATACGACTCGATCTTCGACTTCAGGGCATAGAGGAATGCCGAGATCCGGCTCATGAACGTTCTCAGGGAGTGTGCGAGGGGATCACCGCCCGCCGTATCGCGTGCGCTGCAGCATCTGCCCCCGCCTCCGCGAATGCATCGAATTCCACGTCGCGGGCTCCCGATGCAAGACAAAACACCGCATCACCGTCGAACGTCGTATGGACGGGCCTGACGGCACGCGCCATGCCATCGTGCCCGCGCTGTGCGGCGCGGTTGGCCTCCACCTTGGTCAGCTTTGCATCGGTCAGAAGAGCCACGAGCGTGGTGTTCGTGCCCGGAAGTGATCCCGACCTTTGGAGCGTACGCTGAGGATCGTGGTGCGCGCGCCATGACCCGCCGGGCATGCGGGCACCCGCGATCACTTCTCCGCGCTCGTCAAGAACATCCCCGACGGCATTGACCACGGCAACTGCGGTGAGCGACGCGCCGCCGGCTTCGGTACTCCATAGTCCGAACCCTCCACGCATGCTCTGTTCAAACCCTCCCCATTTTCCGACAGTCGCTCCCGTCCCTGCCCCCACCGGACCCTCCGCCACCCCATCCGCCGTCGCAGCGGCGGCTGCTACACGACCCGCTTCGGGCGTGGGGCGTACGGCCGCGGAACCGACATTCAGATCGAATATGACGGCGGCGGGAACGATGGGGACTTTCCCCCAGGGCGTCTGATATCCCACGCCGTTTTCCTCAAGGTAGCGCATCACCCCATCGGCGGCCGCGAGACCATAGGCACTCCCTCCCGTGAGCAGCAGGGCATGGACTTCCTGCATCCTCTTATCCACTGCGAGTAGCGCCAGCTCCCTGCTTCCGGGCGAACTCCCGCGCACATCGCAGCTCCCGACCGTGTGGTCCGGACACAGGATGACCGTGCACCCGGTGCGCGCCTGATGATCCGACCAGTGTCCTATGCGGAAGCCAGCGGGGAGGGAAGACATCACGCGTCGATGAGCTGGTGGAGCCGGGAGAGGACGATGCCGCAGGCGACCGCGACATTGAGTGATTCTCCCGCGCCATACCGTCGTATTGTCACGCGGCTGTCGGCGAGATCGCGGACCTGGTCGGAGACGCCGCGTGCCTCATTGCCGAACACGATGAGCGTCCGGCCTGCAAACGTGACCCTGTCGTGGTGAGTCTCGCCTGCGGGATCGGTGACGCAGAGCGTGTACCCGAGGCTCTTTGCATGGGTGAGGACC
>JBGPYM010000128.1:0-8732 GCA_041493205.1 Bacteroidota bacterium | reverse complement strand
TGCCGATGTCGTGGAAGAGCCCCGCCCTCTTGGCGAGACCGGCGTCGAGACGGAGTTCGCTGGCCATGATGCCGGTCAGGAACGCGACTTCGATGCTGTGCTGGAGCATGTTCTGCCCGTAGCTGGAACGGTATTTCATCCGGCCGATCAGCTTCAGGATCTCCCGGTGCGCGCCGTGGAGGCCCACCTCCAGCAGCGTGTTTTCTCCGGTCTTGATGACTTCCTCTTCCAGCTCCGTCCGGACTTTCTCCACCACCTCCTCGATGCGCGCGGGATGAATGCGCCCGTCCGCAATGAGACGCTCGAGGGAAATGCGGGCGACTTCACGGCGGAACGGATCGAACCCGGAGAGGATGACGGCTTCGGGCGTGTCGTCCACGATCACGTCGACGCCGGTGGCGGCCTCGAACGCCCGGATATTGCGCCCCTCCCTCCCGATGATCCTCCCTTTCATCTCGTCGCTCTGGATGTTGAGCACGCTGACGGTCGTCTCCACCGAATGGTCGGCGGCCGTGCGCTGGATCGCCTGGACGATCAGCTTCTGCGCCTCGCGCTTCGCCTCGTCACGGGCATTGTCGCGGATGTCCTTCAGCATGTGGGCCGCTTCCGACCGCGCTTCGTTGGCGAGGTTCTCGATGAGCGTCCGCTTCGCCTCGTCGCGGGAAAGTCCGGAGGCCCGTTCCAGCCGGATATTCTCCTCCAGGACAAGCCGTTCAAGCTCCGCCTGGCGCCCTTCCACTCCCCGCGCCTGGTCGTCGAGCGTCTTCTTCAGCAGCCCCATCTCCCGCTCTTTCTTGCCGAGCAGCTCGACCTTCCGGTCGATGTTTTCCTCCCGGACATCTATCGCCTTCTCCTGCCCCTGCAGCTTCGACCGCTTGCTCTGGATGTCGTTGTCGAAGTCCTTCTTCTTCTGGTACCACTCGTCCTTTACTTCGAGAAGTTTTTCGCGCTTGAGGGTCTCGGCCTCCTTCTCGGCGTCGGCCAGGACTTTCTTGGCCATTTCTTTCGCCGAGGCCATTTTCCCCTGGCTGGATTTTGCGTTGAGGTACCACCCGACGAAAAAGCTTGCTCCGCAGAACAGGAGCACAATGGGTATGACGATCTCAAAATGCATACAGCCTCCGCTTGCTCATTGGTCGAGGCAATAAAAATCCGCACACGACAGCCGTCTCAAAGAAAAGGCACTTATGAAAGAACCCTTCCAACACAGTGGGTGCTCGCCTGAACGTCTTTTACTTCCACCCTCTCGCTCGTCCGCGTTACAAAAGCGGAGTCATCGCAAGAACCCCGCTAACGGCGGGGTGAGGCATGTAATCGACGCCCACGAGTCGGGCCCCCATTATAAAAATGTTGGTTCTTTATAATGTGTGTGAGACGGCTGACGGTGCGGAACAAGAGACCGTACGCGTCATAACCTATGTATGGATGCAAAGAACGGCGACCGTGCAGCGTGTTGCTTACACTTCACGGAGCGAATTGTCGAGGTAGTGTGTGATCTTGCCGACTTCCCCCTCGACGAGAGCGGAAAGGCCACGGGCCTTTTCACGCTCCTTGAAGAGATCTTCCGTAATATTCAATGCAGAGAGCACCGCGACCGTCAGTGTCGGCTGATCGGGCAGCTTCGCGTGGATCGTTGAGATCATTTCATCCACGTACGTCGCCACCTTGCGCGTGAATTCCTCACTCTCCCCGCGCAGGGGGTATTCCGACCCGAAGATCTTGACCTTGATGCTCTTCTTGTCCGCGGTCATGAGTAACGTGCCGTTGCTTGATCCAGTTTCCATCTGCCGTCCCACCGCCCGGCCGGGGCGTTACAGGTACGCGTCCAGCTTTGCGATGAGTTCTTTCACCCGCGCGGCAAGCTGATCCCGCTCGCCCGCAGGCCCCACCGTCCCTCCGGCAGCACCCTGCTCGGCACTCTGACGCCTGAGCTGCGCTGCCGCCTGGCGGAGTTGCAGGAGCTCCTTCTCCATCCGCTCTACCGCTGTCTGAAGATCACGCTTTTCTTCCCGCAACCGCGCGATAGTGTCCGCCGCACGGCGGACGCTTTCCCACAGAGATTTCAGCCCCGTCTCAATGGACTTTGCATCCCCCGGCGTGATGGCCGAGGCATCGACGGTCTGTGGTTCGACGCTGTTGCTCACATGTGCCCCTGGTCCGTTATCGCATGCTTCGCAACGATGCTCCGTGTGTACGCTCCACGTCCGAGGCCACCCTCCCTACAACTCCCTCGATCTCCGGGTCGGTCAGCGTCTTTTCGCGCGACATGAGCTCAAGCGAAAATGCCACGCTTTTCTTCCCCGGAGGGAGAGGATCCCCTTCGTACACATCGAACAGGTTCACCGCCTGCAACAGCCCGCCGGCGGATTCCAGAATCGTCCGCTGCAGGCTCTCGGCCGGAACCCCGGCATCGACCGTGAACGCGACGTCGCGTCGCACCTTCGGGTACCGCGGCAACGGGACATACGCCCGCGTTGCCTCCCCTATCATCGAAGCAACCTGCAACTCGGCCACAAACACATCATCTTCCACGCCGAATTGCCTGAGGACATCCTTGCTGATCTTACCCAGATAACCTGCGTAACCACCTTGAATTTCAATGGCTAGCGTGTTATCAGTTAAACCATTGGTCGTAGAATAAGAAATAAACCGACTTTTGTCAAGTGCAAGCCGCCCCAGCAGTCCCTCCACCTCCCCCTTGAGGTCGAACAGGTCGCACGGGCGTGAACCTCCGCTCCAGTGGACCGGTCCCGCAAGGCCTGTCATGGCGATTCCTACCCTCTCCTCTTCAAGGAAATTCTCCACGAGCTTCGGAACCGGGGAATCGTCCATCCGAAACACATGCCCTACCTCGAAGAGCCGGAGATCCTCGTTGCCGAGGTTCCGGTTCCGGGCGATGGTTTCCAGGAGCCCCGGGATCAGGCTGGTCCGGAGCACGGCCATGTCCTGGTTCTGGGGGTTGATCATCTTCACCGGCACGGCACCCCCAAGGCTGGCGCTCGATTCCTTTTGCATGGAGTTCGTAATCGCCTCGTGGAACCCGCTCCCGATCAGGGAATCCCTCACCCTGTCCCGGAAACTGGACTTCGGGAAGGGGTGGCTGAAATTGACTGTTGCGGTGGTTTTTTCCGGGATGTTGTCATACCCGTGGACCCGCGCTACCTCCTCTATCAGATCAATCTCGCGCTCGATGTCCACGCGGAACGTCGGGATTCGAAACTTCATCAGATTCCCCGTCCCTGCCGCCTTCCGGATGCCGAGAAGTGCGAGGGACTTGACGATCTCGTTCCGGGTGATCTTCGTCCCGAGGATTTCACCCACCCTGCTGACGCGGAGCGGCACGAGCCGTTCCCGGATCTTTTTCGGGTACGCGTCGATCATCCCCTTGAGAAGCGTCCCGCCGGCGAGCTCGGTCACGAGCTGTGCGGCGCGGTCAAGCGCGTAGACCACTCCGTTGGGGTCGGCCCCGCGCTCGAATCGCTGCGACGCATCGGAACTGATGCCGAGGGCCTTGGCCGTCCGGCGGATGCTCGAGGGGTTCCAGTACGCCGCTTCGAGCACCACGTCGCGCGTGTCGTCACGGATCTCTGAGTTCTCCCCCCCCATCACGCCGGCGACGGACACTTCCTTCTCCGCGTCGCAGACCATGACGGTTCCCTCGGGCAGCGAGTGCACTTTCCCGTCCAGCGTGGTGAAACGCGTTCCCGCCTTCGCCTGTCGGACCACGATCGCTCCGCCTTTCAGGAGCGAGAGGTCGAAGGCGTGGAGCGGATGCCCGCATTCATACATGACATAGTTCGTGATATCCACGACGTTGTTCCTCGGGCGGAGTCCGGCATTCCGGAGGGCGTTCTGGAGCCAGCGCGGCGAAGGGGCAATCGTCACGCCCCGTATCACGCGGGCCGCAAACCGCGGACAGTTTTTCCGGTCCTGCACTTTTACCGCAAGCGCTTTCTTTGCCGGTTCGGCGGACTCTTTCAGACGGACGGGCGGGAGTGCGGCCCGGCCTCCTGTCAGGACGGCGATTTCCCGGGCGACCCCGATATGGCTCAGCCAGTCGGGACGGTTGGGTGTTATCTCGAGATCGAACGCCACGTCGTCGAGACCGAGCCAGGAGGCGAGCGTCTGCCCCGGCTTCGCATCGATTCCGAGCACCATGATTCCAGCGGCGTCTTTTCCGAAATCAAGTTCGAATTCCGAGCAGATCATGCCGGACGATTCAACGCCGCGGATTTTCACCTTGCCCAGGACGAACGGAGGGCCGTTCGGATCGTGCTGGTTCCGGGGAACGGTCGCGCCCACAAGCCCCACGACGACCTTTTGCCCGGCCGCGACGTTCGGGCCCCCGCAAACGATCTGCAGAGTTTCCTTTCCGGTGCTGACCCGGCACACGGTGAGCTTGTCGGCGTTCGGGTGCTTCGACACCTCGAGCACTTCGCCCACCACGAACCCCTCATACGGGGCATCGAGGCGCTCCACGCTTTCAAATTCGAGCCCGAGCATGGTGAGTCGCTCGGCGAGTCGCTCCCGGGGAATGGAGAAGCGGATGTATTTTTTCAGCCAGCGTTCGAGGATTCTCATGGGAGGAACTGGTTGAGAAATCTGACGTCGTTGTCGAAGAAAAGCCTGATGTCGTCGATCCCATGCCGGAGCATCGTGACCCTGTCGATTCCCATGCCGAAGGCGTACCCCGTGACCTCTTCCGGGTCGTAGCCGACGGCGCGGAAGACATTCGGATCGACCATGCCGCAGCCGAGGATTTCAAGCCAGCCGGCCTGCTTGCAGAGCCGGCACCCTTTGCCGCCGCAGATAAAACAGCTGATGTAGATGTCGGCGCTCGGCTCGGTGAACGGGAAAAACGTCGGGCGGAAGCGGTACTTGATGTCGCTGCCGTAGTACTGCTTGATGAACGAGATCAGCGTCCCCTTCAGGTCGGCAAACGTGACCCCCTTGTCGACGCAGAGCCCCTCCACCTGGTGGAACATGCAGTAGCTCCGCGCGCTGATCGCCTCGTTCCGGTAGACGCGTCCGGGCATGATGACCCGGAGCGGCGGCGGGTGCTGTTCCATGACGCGGATCTGGACCGGCGACGTGTGCGTGCGGAGCAGGGCGTTCTTGCTCAGGAAGAATGTGTCCTGCGTGTCGCGCGCGGGGTGGTCGGGTGGAAAATTGAGTTTACCGAAGTTGTGCTCTTCGTCCTCGATTTCCGGTCCGTCGGCGATGCCGAATCCCATCGACACGAAAATCGACGTGATTTCTTCGAGCGTGCGCGTGAGGGGATGTTTGGTTCCGGTAAAACGGCGCCTCCCCGGGAGGGACAGATCGGGAACGGCCGCAGGGCGTTCCTTCCCGGCGGCGAGGGACGCCGCCTTCGCGTCATGGAGCTGCTGGATCGACGCGCGGAGCTCGTTGAGGAGCTTGCCGAGCGCGGGTTTCTCGCCGGCCGCGGCAGTCTTCAGCTGTTCGAAGAGCGCGGCGACGGCGCCTTTGCGTGCGAGGTACCGGACCCGGAATTCATCCAGCGCTCGCGCGTCGGCGACGGCCGCAATGTCAGCCTCAGCACGGCCTCGCAGCTCGCTGATGTCGGAGTGCATGAGAGGACACCCTGAAAAAAAGCTTCCCATTCACCGGAGAGCGCCCTGCGGGCGTCTCACGACTGATGAATGGGAAGCGGCATGAATGGATCAGGCGAGGGCGAACTTCACCACCTCGGCAAACGCCAGCGGGTTGGCGACCGCCAGCTCCGCGAGGATCTTCCGGTTGATGTCCACCTCTTTCCTGTTGAGACCTGCAATCAGTCTCGAATACGTCGTTCCCTGACCCCTGGCCGCGGCGTTGATGCGCGCGATCCAGAGCTGGCGGAATGTCCGTTTCTTCGTCCTGCGGTCGCGGTAGGCGAACTGCATGCCCTTGTCGACATGGTGCTTCGCAATCGTCAGGACCTTGCTTCTGGCACCCCAGTAGCCTTTCGCACTCGCGAGTATGCGCTTGCGACGGCGGTGGGAGGCAACTTTGTTCTGCGAACGAGGCATAGTTGCTCTTGTTCCCGATGGTATGAATGAATTCCCGCGCGGCCGTCACGCTGCGAGGCGGGCGGGGTGATACGACAGTCTCAGACGCCCAGCATCACCTTCACGGCCGGCGTGTCCTGCTTCGACACCAGGTGGGGACCGCGGAGCTTCCGTTTCCTCTTCGTCGTCTTGGAGGTCAGGATGTGGCTGCGGTAGGCGCTGGATCGCTTCACCTTCCCGCTGGAGGTAAGGCGGAATCGCTTCTTCGCGCTGCTTTTTGTTTTCATTTTAGGCATGCAACAAATCCTCCCGGTGCTAAACAGTTTCCGTTTTCGGTTCGGGCTTCGTGACTTTTTTCTTTTCCGGTGAGAGGATCATGATCATGCTCCTCCCCTCCATATGCGCGCTCTGGTCGATCTTGGATATCTCGCTGAGCTGCTCGACGAGCCGGGCGAGCAGCACCTCCCCTTTTTCCTTGTACGTGATCTCCCGACCCTTGAACACCACCGTGGCCTTCACCTTGTGCCCGTCGCCCAGAAAGCGCTTGGCGTGACGGACCTTGAAGTCGAAGTCGTGGGTGTCGGTGTTCGGGTGGAACCGGAGCTCCTTCAGCAACGAGACATGCTGGTGCTTCTTCTGGATCTTGTCCTTCTTCGCAAGCTCGTATTTGAATTTGCCGAAGTTGATGATCTTGCAGACGGGAGGTACGGCCGTCGGGACAATTTCAACAAGATCGGCATCCCGTTCCTTCGCCACCGCGATGGCGGCTGCCGGGGTCATCACCCCGAGCTGCCCTCCGTGCTGATCGATGACGCGCACTTCCGGGACGCGGATCTCTTCGTTGATGCGGGCTCGTTTTTCTTTGCTAATGGGCCTGCCTCCTAGGATATGAATGCTTTGTCCCCGATTTCCTTCCGGAGCCGTTCGATGAGCGCGGCCCGCGGCATGGCACCGAGGTCCCCTTTTTTGTGCTGCCGGACGGCCACCGTATCCGCCTGCTGTTCCTTGTCCCCCACCACCAGCATATAAGGGACCTTGTGGACCTCCCAGTCGCGGATTTTATAGCCTATCTTCTCGTTCCGTTCGTCCAGCTCGGCACGAATGCCCGCGGACTTCAAATCTTCGTGAACTTTCTTCGCATAATCAAGGTGATTGTCCGTAATCGGTATCACCGCGGCCTGCACCGGGGCGAGCCAGAGGGGGAATTCCCCCGCATAATGCTCGATCAGGACGCCGATAAAGCGCTCGAGCGAGCCGAACGGGGCCCGGTGGATGATAACGGGGCGGTGCTTCTGCCCGTCGCTCCCGGTGTACTCCAGGTTGAACCGCTCCGGACTCACGTAATCCACCTGCACGGTCCCGAGCTGCCAGGTCCGGCGCAGAGCGTCCAGGACCATGAAGTCGATTTTCGGGCCGTAAAATGCCGCCTCGCCGATCGCGATGAAGTAGTTGAGCTTCATTTGGTCTGCGGCCGCCTTGATGTTCTGCTCCGCCTCGACCCACGTGTCGTCATCGCCGGCAAACTTCGCCATGTTCTTCGGATCGCGGAACGAGAGCCGCGTCTTGAAGTCCTTGAACCCGAGCGTGCTGAAGACGAGCTGGATCAGATCGATCACGTCGCACAGCTCTTCCTTGAGCTGGTCCGGCCGGACGTACATGTGTGAGTCGTCCACGGTAAACGACCGGACGCGTGTGAGTCCGCTGAGCTCGCCCGACTGTTCGTACCGGTAGACCGTTCCGAACTCCGCGATCCTGAGCGGGAGGTCGCGGTAACTGCGCGGTTTCGCCAGGTAGACCTGGTGATGGTGCGGACAGTTCATCGGCTTGAGGAGGTATTCCTCCTCCTCGACCTTGATCGGAGCGAACTGGCTCTCCTTGTAATACGGGTAGTGACCGCTCGTGCGGTACAGATCGAGTTTTCCGATGTGAGGAGTCACGACCGGCATGTATCCGCGTTTCCGCTGCTCATCCTTCAGGAAGGTTTCGAGCGTTTCGCGCAGGATGGTTCCCTTGGGGAGCCAGATCGGGAGCCCGCCGCCGACATTCGGCGTAATGAGGAAGAGCTCCAGCTCGGTCCCCAGCTTCCGGTGGTCGCGTTTCTTCGCCTCCTCCAGCCGCTGGAGGTGCTCTTCGAGCTCCTTCTGCGTGGGGAACGTGACGCCGTAGATCCGCTGCAGCATCTTGTTCTTCTCGTTCCCGCGCCAGTATGCCCCGGCGACGCTGAGAAGCTTGATCGCCTTGATGCGGCCGGTCGAGGGGAGATGCGGACCGAAACAGAGGTCGGTGAAGTTCCCCTGGTGATAGAACGTGATCTGCTTGTCCTTCAGCCCGTCGAGAAGCTCGAGCTTGTACTGGTCCCCCTTCTTCTGGAAGTAACGGACGGCTTCGTCCCAGGGGACGACCTGACGCTCGTACGGGACGTCGCGCTTCGAGAATTCACCCATTTTCGCTTCAATCCGCACGAGATCGTCCGCGGTGAGGGAGTGGTCCCCCATGTCGATGTCGTAGTAGAACCCGTTTTCGATGGCGGGACCGATCCCGAACTTGGTGCCCGGGAAGATCGACTCGATCGCTTCGGCCATGAGATGGGCGGAGCTGTGCCAGTACGTCCGCTTCGCTTCGTCGTCCTTCCAGGTGTGGATCCGGATTGCGGCGTCGGCGGTCAGCGGCCGGAAAAGATCCCACACCTCTCCGTTGACGGAGATCGCGAGCGCGTCTTTC
>JBGPYM010000245.1:0-4503 GCA_041493205.1 Bacteroidota bacterium | reverse complement strand
GGTGGTTTTTTCGGCCCCCGCCTATCCGATGGAAAATATCTTTGACCCGACCGGCGCGGGAGACTCCTTTGCCGGCGGGTTTGTCGGGTGGCTCGCGCGCACCGACGACATTTCCGAGGAGAACCTCAAGCGCGCCGTGATTTATGGAAGCACGCTTGCATCCTTCTGCGTCGAAAAGTTCGGGGTGGAAGGGCTGTCGGATCTTACCTATCTCCACATCCAGGATCGCTTCCGGGAGTTCCGCGAGCTGTCGCGCTTCAACGAAGATTGAAAATACATGAATGCTGTTGAGTGGATCGACGGTAAGGTCCGGTTCATCGACCAGACACGTCTTCCGCAGGAAGAGGTGTATGTCGAAACAGCCGACTACCGTATCGTAGGGGACGCGATCAGTACGCTGGCCATCCGCGGCGCCCCGGCCATCGGCGTTGCCGCGGCATTCGCCGTGCTGCTCGCTGCCGAAGAGGAGGAATTTGCCACGCCGGATGGTCTCCTTGGCGCCGTGAAAAGCGCGATGGAGTTCCTCGCCTCGACCCGCCCGACCGCCGTTAATCTGTTTACCGCGCTGCACCGCATGGACCGGGCACTTCAGGCGCCCGGTTCCACCAGTGTCTTTGAACTCGTGGTCCGGCTCCGCGTCGAGGCGATGGTCATCTACCGGGAAGACGTCGAGTCGTGCAGGAGCATCGGTGCGCTGGGAGCCGAGTTGATTCCCCACGGGACTTCCTTTCTCACGCACTGCAATGCCGGTGCACTTGCCACGGCAGGCGAAGGAACCGCCCTTGCCGTCATCGCTGCCGCCGCACGGCAGAACAAGGTCGTCCGGGTGTACGTCGGAGAAACGCGCCCTCTGCTTCAGGGCGCGCGACTGACGGCATGGGAGCTTGCGCGGGAGGGAATTGAGACAGTACTGATTACAGACAGCACGGCAGGGAGCGTCCTCCAGGCGGGAAAAGTGCAGGCGGTCATCGTGGGAGCCGACCGCATCGCCGCAAACGGCGACACAGCGAACAAGATCGGCACCTATCCTCTCGCCGTCCTCGCCGCCCATCACAGGGTGCCATTCTACATCGCGGCCCCCACGTCAACATTCGACCCCGCAACTCCTACCGGAGCGGGCATCCCCATCGAAGAACGGCATCCCTCCGAAGTAACCCACTTCGCCGGTACGCGCATTGCCGCTGAGGGAACAGCCGTGTTCGCCCCCGCGTTTGACGTCACTCCGGCCGCCCTCATCACCGCCATCATCACCGAAAAAGGCGTCCTCCGCCCCCCCTATCCGCGCTCGATCGCCGCACTGTTCAACGGGACTGACGCCGCCGCAGGAGCGGACTGATGATTGTCACCACCGATGCCATTGTCCTCCGGA
This sequence comes from Bacteroidota bacterium, assembly GCA_041493205.1. Lineage (GTDB taxonomy): Bacteria > Bacteroidota > Ignavibacteria > UBA10030 > UBA6906 > JBGPYM01. The sequence continues at coordinate 3,134 of JBGPYM010000245.1, read as the reverse complement.
CGATGAAATACCGGGAATCAAGCCTGCTTGCAGTGCTCTACACGCCGGGCGGGGGGAAGATCTCCGTCATCGCAAAAGGAGCGCGCGACGGGAAAAGCAGGCTCGGCCCCTCGCTCCAGCCGATGAATCACGTGACTGCGGTCTATTACAGGAAAGAAACACGCGACCTCCAGCTCCTCACCCAGTGTGACATCCTCCACCCCCGCCGGGGACTTACAGAGGACATGGAACGGATGGCTGCCGGCATGGCAATCGTCGAACTCACGGAGGCCGTCACCCCCGCCGAAGAGGAAAATCCCCCCCTGTTCGATTTGCTCGCGCAGACACTGGCTGCGGCGGGCAGTGCAACAAAGAACCCCGGAAATGCGTTATACTACTTTGAGATGAGGTTGCTCGAGAACCTGGGCTTCCGTCCGGACGTGCACCGGTGCTATAATTGTGGGACTCCGGTAGACGCGTCCGGCACGGTGCGGGGGCTCCACATGGGGTTCAACGGCATTCTTTGTGCAGACTGCTCCGCCAAAGGGCTGGGTCTCCAGCCCCTGTCGGCGCCTGCCGTGCGGGTGCTCCAAAGACTGCAGGAAATCGATGGTCCGGAAGCGGTCACCCGGATCACCCTCACGCCGGGGGTACGGAGCGAGATTGCAGGGGTTTTGCGCCGGTTTCTCCTGGGACATGTCGAGGGGTTGCGAACTCTCCGGTCCGAAGCGGTGTTTTCATCATTACTATAACGGCAAACATCAGGAGGCAGGTTTCATGAAGAAAACAGTGTTGACATCGCTTGTGCTGGTGACCGTCGGGATCGTCTTTGGCGCCATTCTGGTGTCCAATTTCAGCGGCGGCGTGGATCTCGGATTTGCCCGTGGTGGAGGCGACGTCAAGCTCGGCGGTCCGGTGCCGTTCACCCCCCAGAACTCCAGCCTGAGGGCGGTCAGCGACAACTTCATCGCCGCGGCAAAGGCGGTGACGCAATCGGTCGTCGCCATCAACGTGACGACGACGGGAAAGAAATCGGACAAGAACAACATGCCGCACGATTTCTTCCACTTCTTCGGACCGGATTTCAAAGCGCCGGACCAGCAGCCCGAACAGGGATTCGGATCGGGGGTCATCATCACCGCCGACGGGTATATCGCGACGAATAACCATGTGATCGACGACGCCGACGCAAACGGCATCGAGGTCGTGATGCACGATAAGATCCGGTACAAGGCCAAGCTGATCGGGACCGATCCGTCCACCGATCTGGCGGTGATCAAGATCGATGCGAAGGACCTGACCGCGGCGGCGCTCGGCAATTCGGACAACGTGCAGGTGGGAGAGTGGGCGCTCGCCATCGGCAATCCCCTCGGGCTCACCTCGACCGTGACCGCCGGGATCATCAGCGCCAAGGGGCGGAACATCAATATCATCCGGGACAACTACAACATCGAGGATTTCATCCAGACAGACGCCGCCATCAACCCGGGCAACAGCGGCGGCGCACTGGTCAACATGAACGGCGAGGTGATCGGCATTAACACGGCCATCGCCACGACCAATGCCCGCTATCAGGGGTACGGATTCGCCGTCCCCGTGAACCTTCTCAAAACCGTGGCAGCCGATCTGATCAAGGAAGGCCGCGTGCGCCGCGGGTACATCGGGGTCGAGATCAGCGTGGTGGATCAAACCATGGCCAATGCGCTCGGTCTGAAGGATGCCAAGGGTGTCATGGTGCAGCGGGTCGTGAAGGGAGGAGCGGGGGAGGAGGCCGGCGTTCGCGACGGCGATGTCATCCTTTCGGTGGACGGGAAGGAAATCAACGCGTCGAACGAACTGCAGAGCTACATTGCCACGCATCATCCGGGCGATGCGGTCACGCTGAAGATTTACCGCGATGGGAAAACGATTGAAAAGTCGGTCAGGCTGAAGCCGCGGGAGCAGGAAGCCGTGGCGGTCAAATCGACGGAGCCGAAATCCGAGGAGGAGGAAGCTGCGCCCGAAGTACCGAAAGTGATGAAATTTGAAGACCTCGGACTGAGCGTGCGCTCGCTGACGGCCGAAGAGAAGAAGGAAATGGACGTCGAGCACGGCGTTCTGGTTGCGGACGTCAAGCCGTACAGCGAGGCGTTCAACCGGTTCATCGCAAAGAACTCCGTGATCGTCGAAGCCGACCGGAAAGCGGTGAACGCGCCGTCGGATCTCAAAAAGGCGGTCGAGGGGCGCAAAGCGGGGGAGTCGGTCCTCCTGCGCGTGAAATCAGACCGCGGCATTTCCTTCGTCGCGCTCCAGATTCCAAAGTAACCTGAGCGAAGTCGGGTGCGAACCCCGGGGAGACCCGGGGTTCGCTGTTTTCGGGGGGTGGCGTTCTTGACAATGACGGGCTCAGGTGGTATATTTTTTGATACACTCTCATGGCGATTCATTCACTCAAGCCGACAGCGAGGAGGTAAGGAAGACTTCAGCGCGCAGGGGCACGCACACGGTGGCAACGGGAAACTGAACGCGAAGGTTCTGATCCTGAACCAGAATTACGAACCGATGAGCGTCATCAACGCGAAGAAGGCCATCGTCCTTCTCTACCTCGGCAAGGCGGAGTTGATCGAGGCGCACAACGGCCTGCAGGTGCGCGCGGTATCGATGAGCATGCCCTTCCCGAGCATCGTACGGCTCTCGATGTACGTCCGGGTACCCTTCAAGAACATCATCCTATCACGGAAGAACATTCTACGCAGGGATGCGCACCGGTGCCAGTTTTGCGGGCGCGGCGACATCCCGTTGACCATCGATCATGTCGTGCCGTTGTCACGCGGCGGGGAGGACACATGGGAGAATCTCGTGTGCGCCTGCGTGCAGTGCAACAACAAAAAAGGGGACCGGACGCCGGAGGAGTCGAACCTGCCTCTCCGTCGCAAGCCGATGCGCCCGAACCACGTCACGTTCATCCGCTATGTGATGGGTTCGCTCGACGAGCGCTGGAAGCCCTACCTCTTCCTCCACTGATCCTCCCCGACCCCTGACCGCGCGGCAGCCCGCTGCGGTCATACGATCAATCACCAGCACGCGCAGGAACCCTCGTTGGCCGGAACGAAAACCATTCTGAGCGGCATGCGCCCCACGGGGAAGCTCCATCTGGGCCACCTCGTCGGCGCCCT
>JBGPYM010000132.1:0-8458 GCA_041493205.1 Bacteroidota bacterium | reverse complement strand
GGGACTCACGGAGGAGAAAATTCAGGAAATCCGCGAGATGATGAAGAAGGACCTCGAAGAGGCAGAGGTGGAGGACGAAGAGGAGGAAGAGGAGGAGGAAGAGGAGGCGGAAGTCGCAGAAGGCGGGGAGAAACCTGCAATCACAGAGGGAGCAGAGGGCGTAGAGGTGGCGGAGGGCGCAGAGAAGACGGCAGAGAAGAGCGAAGAGAGTACAGAGGTTGAAGCGAAAGCGGAAGAAGATGCAGATGTGAAAAAGGACTCCCCGCCCGAGGCGGCGGAGGAGTCATCGAAGGAGGCACCGGCGAAAGAATAAGGCGGGACTTTCCAGGCTGGTTCTCCGACGATTCCACAAAGGATGCTCATGGCTGAAACGGCAGAAAAAAAGAAGAAAATTTACAAGGTCGCGACCGAGCTGAACATCTCGCACGAGACTCTGGTCGAGTTTCTGCGAAAGAAGGGGCACGAGGTCAAAGGCCACATGTCGTCGGTCGACGAAGACATGATGAAGGATATTCTTGTCCATTTCAAAAAGGACAAGGACGTCGCGGAGAAGCACCAGCGGAAGATCGCCGAGATACGGGAGACGAAGAAGCGGGCGGAAAAGAAGGTTGAAGAGGTCGTGGAGCCCCCGGTGCCGCACGTCGCGCCCGCACCCGTCCACAAGGAAGAGGTGGTTGCCGCGGCTTCCGAGGCGCCGCCGGCAGAACCGCTCACCGCCGAAACCGCTGTCGCCGAAGAGCCTGCAACGCCCGTTGAAGGCGCACCCGCTGAACCCCTGCCTGTTGCGGCCGCAGCAGAGGCAAAGCCCGTCACGACCGAAGCGCCGAAATCACGAAAGTCTGAAGTACTCTCCCCGCTCGAAAAGCAGACACGGGCGAAGGTTGGCCTCACGATAAAGGGGCGCATGGATCTGACCCGGCACGCCCCCAGGCCCGCACCGGGCAAGGGCGCGAAACCGGCCGCCCCCGGTACCCCGGTCTCCCCCGATGAAGAGCATAAACGGAAAAAGAAAAAGAAGAAGGTCGGCGGGAAGGACGTCGCCGAAGCCAAGGCCCCCGAGGTCGATGATCTCGAACGGAAGAAAAAGAAGAAGAAAAAAATCCGCCACAAGGAGATCGACCAGGCGGAAGTGAAGGACGCGATCAAGCGGACCTTCGCGGCCATGGACGACGCCCCCGGTACGGGGCGGGCCGTCCTGAAGAAACGGAAGAAGAAGGAGCGGGAGGAGGAAGTCGCCCGCCTGCAGGAGGAGGCACAGAAGGAGGAAGGGAAGCTCCGCGTCACAGAGTTCCTTTCGGTGAACGACCTTGCCAACCTCATGCACGTGAACGTCGCCGACGTGATCAAGAAATGCATGGACCTCGGGATCATGGTGTCGATCAACCAGCGCCTCGACAAGGACACCATCACGCTCGTCGCCGACGAATTCGGGTTCGAGATCAGCTTCTACGCGGAAGTCACGGAGGAGGAAGTTCTCCACGAGACCGAAGACCGCCCCGAGGAGCTTGTCCGCCGTCCGCCGGTGGTCACCATCATGGGCCACGTCGATCACGGCAAGACGTCGCTCCTCGATTACATCCGCCGCTCGAACGTCGTGGCGGGCGAATCGGGAGGGATCACCCAGCATATCGGCGCCTACCACGTCACTACGCCGTCCGGGCGGGATGTCACCTTCCTGGACACCCCGGGTCACGAGGCATTCACCGCCATGCGCGCCCGCGGCGCCCAGATCACGGACATCGTGGTCCTGGTGGTTGCCGCCGACGACAGCGTGATGCCCCAGACCCTGGAGGCCATCAGCCACGCGCAAGCCGCCGCGGTTCCCATCGTCATCGCCATCAACAAAACCGACAAACCCGACTCGAACCCCGACCGGATCCGCCAGCAGCTCTCCGAAAAGAACATCCTCGTCGAGGAGTGGGGCGGCAAGTACCAGTCCGTCGAGCTCTCCGCCCGCACGGGCAAGAACGTGGACGTGCTCCTGGAGAAGATCGGCCTCGAGGCGGACGTGCTCGACCTGAAGGCCAATCCGAAGCGGCTCGCCGTCGGGACGATCGTCGAAGCGCAGCTCGACAAGGGAAAAGGCATCACCGCCACGGTGCTCGTCCAGAAAGGGACGCTCCGCATCGGCGATCCGTTCCTTGCCGGCATTTACAGCGGCAAGGTGCGCGCCATGTACGACGAGCGCGGGAAGCGGCTCGAAGCAGCCGGACCGTCGACGCCGGTCCAGCTTACGGGTCTTGACGGCTTTCCGCAGGCGGGCGACACGTTCCTGGTGACGGAGACCGACCGCGAAGCCCGCGAGGTGAGTCTCAAGCGCCAGCAGCTCAAGCGGGAGCAGGATTTCCGGCAGATCCACCTGACCACGCTCGACGACATCTCCCAGCAGATCAAGGAGGGACAGGTCCGCGAGCTCGCCGTGATCGTCAAAGGGGACGTGGATGGCTCCGTGGAGGCGCTCTCCGACTCCCTGATGAAGACCGCCCACAAGGAAGTGAAGCTGCGGGTCATCCATAGCGGCGTCGGCACGATCTCCGAATCGGATATCATTCTGGCCGCCGCATCGGGAGCCGTCATCATCGGCTTCCGCGTCCGCCCGAACCTGAACGCCCGACGTCTGGCGGAAAAGGAAAAGGTGGACATCCGCACGTACAATATCATTTACGACGCGATCGACGACATCCACAAGGCGCTCGAAGGACTCCTTGCCCCCGAGAAAAAGGAGGAAATCGTCGCCACGATCGAAATCCGCGAGATATTCAAGGTCCCGAAAGTCGGCAACGTGGGCGGCTGCTACGTGCAGGACGGCAAGGTCACCCGGAACAACAAGGTCCGTCTCATCCGCGACGGCATCCAGGTGTTCGACGGGACCATCGCATCCCTGCGGCGGTTCAAGGACGACGTCCGCGAGGTGGAGGCAGGGTTTGAATGCGGTCTCGGGCTCGAAAACTTCAACGATATCAAGGTCGGGGACATTATCGAGGCCTACAAGATCGTTGAAGCGAAAAGGAAACTCTGATGTCGATACGCACCGAGCGCGTCGCGTCCCTCATCAAGGAAGAGGTCGGGGCGATCCTTATCCGCGAGTACAGGGACCGGGCGCACGGGTTTACCACGGTGACCGACGTGAAGATGACACCCGACCTGAAGATCGCCCGTGTCTCCTTCAGCGTGTTCGGTTCCCCCGACGCGCGGCAGAAGACCATGGCCCTGCTGGAGGAAGACAAGCCTCACATCCGGCAGATCGTCGGCTCTCATCTCCGGATGAAGTTCACACCGGCCCTGCAGTTCTTCCTCGACCAGACGATGGACCATGTGGACAGGATCAACACCATCATCAAGAAAATCCATGATGGTACTGAACCGTGAGCTGCGCCTCGAAGACGGGGAGGTTTTGCTCGTCGACAAACCGAAGGGGTGGACGTCGTTCGATGTCGTGAACAAGATCCGGCACCTCTTCCACGTCCGGAAGGTGGGCCATGCCGGAACGCTCGATCCGATGGCGACAGGGCTGCTGATCGTCTGTATCGGGAAGAAGACGAAAGAAATAGTTCAGTACGTGGGGATGGAAAAGGAGTACGACGCCGAGATGACTCTTGGCGGTCGCACAGAGAGTTACGATGCGGAGACGCCGGTCATCGAGATACGTCCGGTGGACGGTATCACCGCGGAACGCGTGTCGGAAGTCCTGGCGCAGTTTGTGGGTCCGCAGGCCCAGGTACCCCCGATGTGGTCGGCGGCAAGTGTTGGAGGAACCCGGCTCTACAAGCTGGCGCGCAAGGGGAAGGTCGTCGAGCGGCGCCCCCGGGAGATCGTCGTCAACAGTATCACGCAGGCCCCGGTGCCGCTCCCGCTGGTCAGGTTTACGGTCGTCTGTTCCAAAGGGACGTACGTGCGGGGACTGGTCAACGACATGGGTGAGCGGCTCGGGTGCGGCGCATACCTCAGCGCCCTGGTTCGCACGCGTATCGGACCGTACCGCCTGGCCGATGCATTCTCGATGACAGATCTGGAAGCACTCCGGGCGGCACAGGGAGCGTCCCCCGCATGAAGGTCGCCCGTTCACTGGCCGAAGTGCCCCGCGATGCCAACACGGTGGTGACGGTCGGGACGTTTGACGGCGTGCATCTCGCCCATCGCGAAATCATCCGCGACGTGGTGAACCGGGCGAACATGAAGGAAGGTCGGAGCGTGGTCGTGACATTCGACCCGCACCCCCGGGATGTCGTCGCGAAATCGAACACCCCTGTCCCGCTCCTCACGACGGTCGAGGAACGGATCGAGCAGATCGGGGGGCTGAACGTGGACGTGCTGCTGATGCTCGAGTTCACGTTTGCGTTTTCGCGGCAGAGTTCGCGTGAGTTCTACCGGGACTATATCGTGCAGGGGACCGGCGTGGACGAGGTGGTGGTCGGCTATGACCACATGTTCGGCCGCGACCGCGAGGCGGGCATCGAGGAGCTGGTACAGATGGGGAAGGAATTCGGGTTCTCCGTCTTTGCCGTCCACCCCGTGACCGTCAGGGGTGAGACGGTGAGCAGCACGCGCATCCGGGAAGCGCTCACGGCGGGAGATGTGGCCGGTGCTGCACAGTTTCTCGGGCGTCCCTATGCGCTGGCGGGGAAGGTCGCCAGGGGGGACGGGCGGGGAAAGACGATCGGGTTTCCGACAGCCAACCTCGTTCCCTTGTCGCCCCAGAAGGTGGTTCCGGCGCGCGGCGTGTATGCAGTGGCGGCGGAAGTAAAGGGGGAACACCGGTACGGGATGACGAACATCGGAACCCGGCCGACGGTTTCCAGCGGGCAGGCGACGATGATCGAAGTTCATCTTTTTGATTACGACCGCGACATTTACGGCGAAACGGTGAACATCGCGTTCCTCCGCCGGCTCAGGGACGAGAAGAAGTTCGGTTCCCTGGAGGAGCTCACCGCCCAGTTGCACCGGGACAGGGATGAGGCGCGGCGGACGGCGGCAGGACTTGCATGAAAACGTAAAATATCCATAATCAACGCAATTTCTTCAGAGACACGAAGGAGCAGTGCAATGGCAATCACGAAGGACCAGAAGTCCGAGATCATCAGGAAATACGGCAAGACCCAGAAAGACACAGGAGTGCCGGAAGTCCAGATCGCTCTCCTCACGGCCCGCATCAACGACCTCGGGCCTCATTTCGAAAAATTCTCGAAGGACCACCACTCGCGGGTCGGGCTCCTCAAGATGGTCGGCAAGCGACGCCGTCTGCTCGATTACCTTCAGGAGAAGGACGTCGAGCGGTACCGGAAGATTATCGGCGAGCTTCAGATCAGGAAGTAAGGCATCGCCGCGCCGCGACGCCAGTAGGGGCGTGCGGGCCCGGCATCATTTTTTGCAGGAAAGCATACTACGATGAAGGTAACGAAAGAAGTCAACCTGGGCGGCAAGGTATTTTCCCTCGAGACCGGCCGGCTCGCCCGGCAGGCCGACGGTGCCGTGATGGCCAGGTTCGGCGACACGATGGTCCTTGCGACGGTTGTGGCTGCCAAAACAGAGAAAGAAAACATCGATTATTTTCCGCTGCAGGTGGAATACCGCGAGAAGTTCGCATCCGCGGGGAAAATTCCGGGCGGATTCTTCAAGCGCGAGGCACGGCCGTCGGAGAAGGAAGTCCTTTCCTCGCGCCTGATCGACCGCCCCATTCGCCCCTTATTCCCCGACTGGTTCCGGTGCGAGACGCAGGTAATCGTCACCGTCTATTCCTCCGACCAGCAGCATGACGGCGACATCGTCGGCGCGGTCGCGGCGTCAGCGGCCCTGGCCATCTCCGACGTTCCGTTCGAAGGCCCGATAGCGGAAGTCCGGGTCGGCCGGATCGACGGCACATTCGTCATCAATCCGACGATCCCGTCGCTCCAGCAGAGCGACATGGACGTCACGGTCGCAGGGACCGAAGATTCCATCGTGATGGTGGAAGGTGAAGCGCGCGAAATCGGCGAGGCGGACATGCTTGCCGCCCTCGAGTTTGCGCACGGCTACATCAAGCAGATGTGCCGGCTTCAGATCGAGCTTGCGCAGGAAGTCGGCCGCGCGAAGCGCGAAGCACCCGCAGCGCCCCCGAAGGACGGCCTGGAAGGCGATGTGAAGGCACTGGTGGGCGACCGGATCACGGTGCTTGCCAACACGCCGTTGCTGAAGGAAGAGCGGGCACAGAAGACCGCTGCCATTTATGAGGAAGTCCCCAAAGCACTCGCGGAGAAATACCCCGAGCGTGAAAAGGAAATCGCGGAGCTTCTCCACGATATGGAATACGTCGCCATGCGCGAGACGATCCTCGGAAAGGGGAAACGCCTCGACGGGCGTGGGCTGACCGAAGTCCGTCCGATTGAGATCGAGATTGGCCTCCTTCCCCGCACGCACGGATCGGCCCTCTTCCAGCGCGGCGAGACGCAAAGTCTCACCACGATGACGCTCGGGACGAAGATGGACGAGCAGGTCATCGACGGATTGCTCCCCGACTCGACCAAGCGGTTCATGCTCCATTACAATTTTCCTCCGTTCTCAGTGGGTGAGGTCGGTCGTCTCGGTACCACCGGCCGCCGGGAAATCGGCCATGGAAACCTGGCAGAACGCTCCATCAAGAGCATGATGCCGCCCCAGGCGGAATTCCCCTACACCGTCCGGATCGTCTCGGACATCCTCGAGTCGAACGGCTCTTCTTCGATGGCCACCGTCTGCGCCGCGACGCTCGCGCTGCTGGACGGCGGTGCACCCCTCATTCGTTCGGTGGCGGGAATCGCCATGGGACTCGTGAAGGAAGGAGACCGGGTCGCGATTCTGACCGACATTCTCGGGAACGAAGACCACCTGGGCGACATGGACTTCAAGGTGGCGGGAACCCGCACGGGCATCACCGCCTACCAGATGGACATCAAGATCCGCGGCATATCGCTCGAGATCATGCGGCAGGCCCTCCAGCAGGCAAAGGAAGGCCGTCTCCACATCCTCGACAAGATGGAAGCGGTGATCAAGGAGCCCCGCGAGAACCTCTCTCCGTTCGCACCGCGGCTCACCACGTTCAAGATTCCGATCGACCTCATCGGAGCGCTCATCGGGCCCGGCGGAAAGAACATCCGCGCGATCGTGGCCGATAGCGGCGCCGAAGTCAACATCGAGGACGACGGGACCGTCGTGGTCGCCGCCACGTCGCAGGAATCGGCCGACAAGGCAATCTTCGCCATCAAAAAGATCGCGGAGGTGCCGGAAGTCGGAAAGATGTATAAGGCCACGGTGAAGAAGGTGATGGATTTCGGCGCGTTCGTGGAGTTCCTCCCCGGCAAGGAAGGGCTCGTGCACGTATCGCAGCTCGACGTCAAGCGCGTCGCCAAGCCCTCCGACGTGGTCAAGGTCGGGGACGTGTTCGACGTGAAGATCATCGACGTGGACGATCAGGGACGCTACAAGCTCAGCAAAAAGGTGCTCATGAAGGAGTACACCGAGCACGCCGCCGAGCCCCAGGGAGAAGAGAGGGAGCGGCACAGGCACTGAGAGGCGGCCGCGCCTCTTGATTCAGCTGGGCTCACCATCCCTCAGCGCATATGATTGTCATGAAATTTGGCGGCACGTCCAACAAGGACGCTGCCGCCATATCCAACGTCATACGCATCGTCACTGCCCACCTGCCGCTGTGCCCCGTCGTCGTCATCTCAGCGATCGCGAAGGCCACCAACGAGCTGGAACAGGCCGCACGGACGGCCGCGGCGGGTGATGCCGAAGGGGCGGTGCAGCTCCTTGGCACGCTCTTCGCCCGGCATGACGGGATCCTGGAAGATCTCCTGCGCGACAGGAACAGGATTGCGACGCTCCGGGAACCGTTTGCCGCGTGGTTTGGCGAACTGAGGCAGCTCGTGCAGGGAGTCGCGATCCTCCGTGAGCTCACCCCGCGGACGATGGATGCCTTCTGCTCGTACGGAGAACGGCTTTCATCGCGCATCGTGGCAGCCGGACTCGAAGAGTCGGGCGTGAAGTCGGCGTGGATCGACGCGCGCGAATTCATGATCACGGACGACAACTTCGGCCGGGCAAGGCCTCTCATGGATGAGGTGATTGAACGGCTCGAACGCGTGGCGCGTCCGCTCATCGATCGTGGTCAAGTTCCTGTCACGCAAGGGTTTATCGGCGTCACGCGGACGGGCGTCTACACCACCATGGGGCGAGAAAGCTCGGATTACAGCGCCTCGATCATCGGGGCGGCGATGAACGCCGAGCGCGTGCAGATCTGGACCGACGTGGACGGCATTCTGACCGCGGATCCGCGCATGGTAAACGACGTCCGCAAGGTGAAGCGGATGTCGTTCGAAGAAGCGTTTGAGCTCTCCTATTTCGGTGCGAAAGTGCTCCACCCGAGCACCATGCTCCCCCTCCTCGAAAAAAACATTCCCGTTGAAATCAGAAACTCCCGGACCAGAGAAGGTACGGGTACGCT
>JBGPYM010000347.1:0-2805 GCA_041493205.1 Bacteroidota bacterium | reverse complement strand
CCCGTGCCACTACCAGCTTTAGAAGCCACCGGCGGGGACGCCGGTGCTACTACCAGTTTTAAAAGCCACCGGCGGGGACGCCGGTGCTACTACCAGTTTTAAAAGCCACCGGCGGGGACGCCGGTGCTACTGCTCGGGTTCGAATCCCCGACACTCGGTGACGGGGAGCCGGGGATACTTTGCAAATGCGGGGTCGGTGTCGGAGAGAGAGCACCGAATGAACCGGCTTCCGCGGTCGTTCACAATAATTTCAGCATGGATGCACCTTTCGCAGAGACCTCCGGCGGGGTCAGGCGGGCGTTCCGGCGCGCCCATGTTCACGCCTTCGGGAGCATCGGCATCGACAGGCCGTGACGACGTGCGTTTGCAATCGCACGTTCTTCCCCTGAGTCTGCGTGACGGACGATGCCGAGACCGGGATCGTACGTGAGAACCCGATGCAGCCGTTCTCCCGCCTCCCGTGTGCCGTCGGCGACAACGACCATTCCCGCATGGAGTGAGAGCCCGATGCCCACGCCGCCGCCATGATGGACGCTGACCCAGCTCGCTCCACCGGCGGTGTTTAAGAGCGCATTGAGGATCGGCCAGTCTGCGATGGCATCGCTGCCATCCTTCATGTTTTCCGTTTCGCGGTACGGGGACGCAACCGAACCACAGTCGAGGTGATCCCGACCGATGACGATCGGGGCGGTGATTTCGCCGCCCGCGACGAGGCCGTTGAAGATCGCGCCCATTTTCGCCCGTTCGCCGTATCCGAGCCAGCAAATGCGTGCGGGGAGGCCCTGAAATTTCACCTGCGCACGCGCCTTCTCGATCCAGCGGCAGAGTGGCTTGTTCTCCGGAAACGTTTCAAGTATAGCCCGGTCGGTCCGTTCGATATCGCGCGGGTCTCCGGAGAGCGCTGCCCAGCGAAACGGGCCTTTCCCGTCGCAGAAGAGAGGACGGATATATTCGGGCACGAATCCGGGAATCGTAAACGCATCGGCAACCCCCGCGGAGAGCGCTTCCCCGCGAATGTTGTTTCCATAGTCGAACGTGACGGTACCGCGCTTCATCAAACCCAGCATGGCGCGCACGTGCTCTGCGATCGATTGCCGGGCAAGGGCGACGTACTGTTGCGGGTTCTCGGCACGGAGGGCGAGCGCCGCTTCATACGGCATATGCGCCGGTACGTAGCCGTTCAGCGTGTCGTGCGCCGACGTCTGGTCCGTCAGCACATCAACGTTGATCCTGCGCGCCAGCAGTTCCGGCAGGACCTCCGCGGCATTGCCGAGGAGCGCAATCGATTTTGGTTCCTTGAGCTCGCGGGCCGTCTGGAGCGCCAGCAGCGCTTCATCAAGGGTCAGCGCCATGGCATCCACGTACCCTGTCTTCAGTCGCTTCTCAATGCGGGCGCGGTCGACTTCGATCGCGAGGCAGGCGGCCCCGTTCATGGTCGCGGCAAGCGGTTGCGCCCCTCCCATGCCGCCGAGCCCGGCGGTGACCAGGAGCCGTCCAGCAAGGGTTCCCCCGAAGCGCCGGTTGGCGCATTCAGCGAACGTTTCGTATGTCCCCTGGAGGATCCCCTGCGTGCCGATGTAAATCCAGCTCCCCGCAGTCATCTGTCCGTACATGGTGAGGCCGAGGCCCTCGAGCCGGCGGAACTCATCCCAGGTTGCCCAATGCGGTACGAGGAGCGCGTTGGCGATCAGAACCCTGGGTGCGCCCGGATGGGTGCGGAACACCGCCACGGGCTTCCCGGATTGCACCAGAAGCGTTTCGTCCCCTTCGAGGGACCGGAGCGTCCGCACGATCTCGTCGAAACATTCCCAGTTTCTTGCGGCCTTGCCGACGCCCCCGTACACGATGAGCTGATCCGGATTCTCGGCGACATCGGGATCCAGATTGTTCATCAGCATCCGCAGCGCCGCTTCCTGCGTCCATCCCTTGCAGGAAATGCTGGTGCCGCGCGGGGCGCGTACAACGCGCGCGCCGGTAGCTTCATGTGCCATCATAGCCATCCTGTGTGCCCTCCGCTGTTGCGCGGACGAGGCATATCACCGGTGTTTGAATGCGATGACGGAAATTTCGACGTTGGCCTGTTTCGGGAGTGCCGCAACTTCCACGGCCACCCGCGCAGGGTAGTTTCCCTGCTGGAAGTACCCGGCGTACACCTGGTTCACGGCGGCATAGTCCTTCATGTTCTTCAGGTAGACCGTCGCGCTGACCACCTCCGACGAATCAAACCCCTGCCCATGGAGGATGGCCATCAGATTGTCGAGGACCTGACGCGTTTCCGTTTCGATATTGTCCTGCTTCAGGCTTCCCGTCTGGGGATTGAGAGCGATCTGGCCCGACACGAAAAGGAGTCCGCCGACGCGGACCGCGGGACTGTAGGGACCGATCACATTCCGGGAGGTCACCGCCTGGCGTTGTTGCGCGGACAGCAGCTCCTCGCGGACGATGCGCCGCACGTCCTCCTCCGACGGCCGGCAGCCGGCGGCGGCCAGGAGCGCGAGGAATGCCGGGAGAACTATCTGCATCCTCATGTCAGTCTCTCGCGAGGAATTTGATCTCGATTTTCCTCGGCTCTCCCTCTCCTGTCTTGAGGAATTTGACGACCTGCAGCACGTTGAGGGGGTACATGAGCGTGTCTCCCTCGTTCTCGAACACCACATAGTCGCCCGTGACTCTCGTGAGGGTTCCGAGGTTTGTCATCTGACCCTGAATTTTCTGCAGCACTTCCCGCATTGATCCGCTGGCTTTTCCCGGTACCTGCGGTGCAGAAGCGCTCGCGGCGGCAGCAGAATCTCTTTTCTTTTTCTG